>JAFQID010000038.1 GCA_017397685.1 Bacilli bacterium
TGGATATTATTTTACAACACAACTAGACTAAAGTCAAAAACAAAGAAAAAGAGAAAAACTTACACAAAAAGAGAAAAATAATTTTCTCTTTTTAATCTACTAACTTTTTTATGACGTCTCCTAAACAGGGTTCACATCATTGATTTCAAACTTTTTTTCATTAATCGATATTTATTAGATTCTTTTGTTTTTTAACTTCCTCTTTAGGAAAACTAATTTTAAGAACTCCATCCTCAAATTTAGCTCTGATTTTATCTTCATCAATATTACCTACATAAAATTGTCTTTTAACAGAACCATAAAATCTTTCTTTTCTAATGTAGTTCTTTTCTTCACTATCGTTTTTACTTTCTTTAGTTGCTTCTATAGTAAGATAATCATTATCAAAATCTATTTTAATATCTTCTTTACTATAACCAGGAACATCCATTTCAATATTGATATTTCCATCTTTTTCAAAAATATCACATTTCATATCAATACCCTTTCTTGATAATAGACTATCTTCAAAGAAGTCATCTAAATAAAATTTACTTGGTAAAAATCCCATATAATCATCTCCTTAATTATCATTATACTCATTTTTTAGCACTTGTCAACTATAAGTGCTAAAATTTTAAAAATAATTTTACATAAATATTATACCCATTAAAACAAAAAGTATAACTTTAAAAGAATATAAAAAATACAACATATAAAAATGAAAAATAAAAAATATATATATTTTTAAGTGAAAAATAATATTTTGCTAACACATATAAAATAAATGTGTTAAAATAAATATATGAAAAAAGTATTAATATTATTATTGTTAAATATTTTGTTAATAAATAATGTATTTGCTTCTGAAAAAATAGAAGTTAAATACAGCGATTGTGTTGACGGAGATACCATAAAAGTAATTATTAATGGTGAAAAGACAACAGTAAGACTTTTAGCGGTAGATACTCCAGAAACGGTGCACCCAACAAAGGAAGTAGAATCTTTTGGAAAAGAAGCAAGTGATTTTACATGTAATAAAATAAAAAATGCAAAAAAAATAGAACTTGAATATGATGAAGCAAGTACAAAAGCTGATAAATATGGAAGACACTTAGCATGGGTATTTATAGATGATAAACTCTTACAAGAAGAGCTGATTAAAAAAGGTTATGCAAAAATAGATTATTTGTATGGAGATTATAAATATACAGAAAAATTACAAAAAATAGAAAGTGATGTAAAAGATGAAAAAATAGGTGTTTGGAGTAGTGAAGAATACATTAACAAAACTGAAGAAAGCGATGGAAAAACAAATACTATAAAAGATAAAATATATGAAATTATATCAAATGCCATATCTGATTTAATAGACTCAGTAATAAAAGAAATAACAAAAGGTATAAAATCATTATTTAACTAATAATATGTTTACGGAGAGTGTTTTAAATGAAAAAAGAACAAAAGTTTTTAAACGAACTAGAAAAAGAATTAGGAAAAATATCAAAAAAGAAAAAAGAAAAAATAATTAACAAATATAAAAATATTATAGATGAACAGTTAAAAAATAAAAAAAAGATTTCATTAATTTTAAAAGAACTAGAATCACCTAGCGTAATAGCAAAAAAAGAAAAAGAAAATTTAAATCCAATATTAAAAATTAAAACAAAAATAAAAGGTATTAATTTTAAAAAAATAAAACAAAAATTAAAAAATAAAAAAATTAAAGAAAAAATAAAAAATATTTTTAATTTTAAATCACATATAAAGAAAATAAAAAGTAAAATTTTAAAAATTAAACTAAAAACAAAAATAAAAAATATATTGCATTTTAAATCACTAAAAAAGAAAATAAAAAAAGATAAGAAGAAAATAAAAGAAAAAAAAGAAACTATCGAAGAAAATATTATAGAAGAAGTAATTGAAACAACGAATATTTTAATAGAAAATAAAAAAGAAACTAAATTAAGAAAGACTATAAGAATTATATTACAAATAATAGGAATAATAATTATAGTTATATTGTTATTTATATTCTTATGGGCAATGATGATATTTACCGCATCTTTATTTGCTTTGCTGGATGGAATAAAATTTTATGGAATAAACCTAATCCTCTTAATGATAGCATGCTTCATCCTCTGGTTAATAGTTTTAGTAACAAAATTAGTATTTAGAAGAAAAATAAGTTTCAAACTATCTCTAATAAGTATAATAATAATATTTGGTTTATCGGGAGTGGGAATATCACTAACAATAAATAAGCTATCAGAAATAGAAACAGTAAATGATGTTAGTGAAAAATACAGCATGACAACATTTTATGAAAAATATTCATTATCTACAGATGAAGAAAAAATAAAACACATCACATTTAATAGTGAATATGATACTAATTATATTATAGAATACGATAAAGACTTAGAAGATGAGTTTAAATTAGAAGTTAAATACTATGAGTGTTATTATGATTTATATTCCAAAAACTCTTCTTCCAATCTATATATATCACTAAAACCAGAATTAAGAGATAGCCTTAGTGTATTTTTAGAAAACATAAAAGAAAATAAAATATTCGCATCCTCTGAATTAAAAAGATATACTGTAAGAATTATAATGAATAAAAAAGACAAAGATAGAATTATTATTAATAACTAATCTTTGTTTTTTAATTCATTAATTTGTCTTTGAAGTTCGCTAATAGAATGATTAATAATATTTAACATATCATCAACATCATTATTATTTACATTATAAAATCTATTAACAATATCTCTAATTTTATTAATATCGTAAACAAAAGGATTATAAGCACATTTAACTTCGTTTGAATTAATATTTATAATTCCACCGCTTATTCTTCCTTCAATGGTTGCTTGACTAGAGGCATTAGTAATAATAGTTTGAGCTATTAACATTAACCAGTTACCAAGAGTGTTTTGCTCAAATGATGTTAAATCAGAAGTTAGTAAAAGACCAATCAAAAAAGCTAAAGATGTAGAAATCCTTGGATTAGTATTAAATATTTCATCATAGCTCTTTCTCATAATAAAGTATATGATAAAATAAAAAAAACTCTATAAGAGTTTAATATTCTAAGTGGCGCCTGATGTAGGACTCGAACCTACGACCTAACGGTTAACAGCCGTGTGCTCTACCGACTGAGCTAATCAGGCACTTGCATAAATAATTATAGTAAAATAAAATACCATTGTCAATATAATTATAGACTTTTTTTAAAAAAATTGATAAAATTAAACCATAAATTAGAAAGGAACTTTCATATGGATAATAATATAGAAATATTAGATTTTGAAAAACCAAAAACATCTAAAGTAAGTATTTTAGAAACATACGGAGAAAATTTAAATAAAAAAGAATATGTAACAGACCCAGCTATTGGTAGGGATTCAGAAATAGAACAAGCAATTCTTATATTATTAACACCAGAAAAAAGTGCTTTATTAGTTGGTAAAGCTGGTATTGGTAAAACCGCAATAGTTGAGGGTATAGGTTATAGAATGCAAAAAGGAAATATACCAGATGCGTTAAAACCATATGAATTAATAAAAGTAAATATAACTAGTTTGCTTGGTGAAACAGTTTCAGAAGGCCAAAATGAAAATAGGCTTCAGCTTCTAGTAGATGAATTAAAACAAAAAAAGAACATAATTCTTTTTATAGACGAAGTACACTTACTAGTTAACAGAAACACATCAAATATGGACATCGACTTTGCAAATATGTTAAAACCAGGACTAGATCGTGGAGACATCAAAATGATCGGAGCAACTACTACTGAAGAATATGAAGCATATATATTAAGAGATAGAGCCTTCCTTAGAAGATTTTTAAAAGTAGATGTACTAGAACCAACAGAAGAAGAAACAGTAAAAATCTTAATGGGAACATATCCTAAATTTGAAAAAAGAAGTGGTGTTAAATTAGATTATACTGACTTTATAAAAGAAAAATTATTTAAGTTCATCGTTAACATGACAGATGAATACAAAAGAATATATGAAATAGGTAATAGATATCCTGATATCGCTCTAACACTATTAACAAATGCTTTTTCTCTAGCTTTATATGAAAACTCTAATGTAGTAAAACTAAAACATTTCTATAAAGCAATATGTAGAACAAAAGCGGTATATGAAGATTCAAAAAGAAAAGAAATAGAAAATTTTAAAACAATATTCAAAGATTTAATTGAAGAAGAAAATGTTGATTTAACTGATATTTAATTTTTAAAAAGAAAGATTAAAACAAAAAAGAATTTTCTCTAAAAGATAATTCTTTTTTTAATTAAATGAAAATGAACAAAACACTAAAACATCGATTTGCAACACTAAAAATACTTATGTTATACTTCCAAAAACAGGAGGAAAATAAAATGAAATATGTAGTAGAAGTAAAAAACATAAGTAAAATAATTAAAGGAAAGGAAGTATTAAAAAATATAAACTTTTCAATAGAAGAAGGCAAAGTAGTGGGACTAATCGGTCCAAATGGTTCAGGTAAATCAACACTTTTAAAAATAATGACCGGACTTTATAAGCCAACAACCGGAGATACGTTTTATAATGGAATAAGTCTAAAAGAAAACTACGAAAAAGCAATAGAAAATGTAGGTTGTATAATAGAAAATCCAACATTCTACAAAGACTTAACAGGAAAAGAAAACTTAGAAATATTTAAATCAATGTTTAAAGATATAGATGAAAATATAGTAAAAGAAATAGTTAAAATAGTAAATATAGAAAAAAGCTTAGGCAAAAAGTTTAAAACATATTCTTTAGGTATGAAAGAAAGATTAGGTCTAGCCGGAGCGTTATTAAATAGTCCTAGAGTATTAATATTAGATGAACCTACTAATGGACTAGATCCTTTAGGATTAAAAGAACTAAGAAGCTTTATAAAAGGACTAAAGTTTACAACAACGATAATTTCATCACATCTTTTATCAGAAATAGAAAACTTATGTGATGAGGTAATATTTATAAAATCAGGAGAAATTATAGATAGAAAAATATTGAAAAATCAAACAAATAAAAAATATGTAGATTTTGAAGTAGATGATTATTCAAAAGCCAAACTTCTTCTATCAAATATGGCAGTTGGAGAAAATCTTAAAATATACGCAACAGATGAAGAAATAAGTGATATAAACAAAGAACTAGTAAATAACAACATAAAAGTCTATAGAATATATGAAACATCAAATAACTTAGAAGATGAATATTTTAATAAATTGAAGGAAGGCAATAATGATTAAACTAGTAAAAAATGAATATAAAAAAAACTATAACATGAAACATAATATATTAATAATACTAACAATTATAACAATCACATTAATTTATAAATATTCACAAAATATAAACATTTTTTTAGATACATTAACTTATATTCCATCATTTATAGCATTAATAATATCATTTTCAGCAAGCTCAATAATATCTAAAGAAATATCTGAAGAAACATTTAAAATATACTTAACTAAACCAAAAAAAAGAAGTGAAATTCTAATATCAAAAATAATTTATCTTCTTTTATTAACAATTTTCTATCAATTATTAACAATTACAATATATTTAGTTATTATATTATTAACAAAGCAAAATATCACATTAAATGATTTTATTAAAATAATAAAAGAGTTTATATCATACACACCACCGATATATTTTATAATATTTTTCACAACTTTCTTATCGGTTATAATAAAAAATAGCAAATTAACAATTACTATTTCAACAATACTATTAATAACAAGTACAAGCTTATCGGAATTGTTTTTAAGCATAACCTGGAACTTTATAGAGTATACATTTCTGCCATACTTAGACTACACAATATTTAATAATCCACAAAATATAACACTTATAAACAATATTTATAATATTAACCTTACTCAAACCAACGGAATTATTATCTTATCGACATATTCTATCATTTTTTTAATATTATCAATAATAATTTTCAATCGAAAAGACATTACTAATTAAGTATATAAATACCAATATTTAAATAAGTAGCAAATAAAGTCCATAATAAATAAGGTATTAATAGATAAAATGAATTTCTATTTTTTTCTAATTTTTTAATTAAAAGAGCGACTAAAACATCAAGAAGAAGTATCCACAAAATAGAAATAAATCTTAACTTAAATGTAAAAAATAAAATAGGCCAAATTAAATTAACAAATAATTGAACATAATAAAGTTTAATAATATCTTCATTATCGCTTTTCTTTCTAAAATAATAATATGTTATACCTATAAAAAGATATAAAATACTCCAGATAATTGGGAAAGCAATACTAGGAACTGATAAAGGAGGTTTAACAAGGGAGTTATAATCAATATCACTACTAGTAAGAAGTCCTATTAAAGAACCTAAAATTAAAGGTAAAAACAATCTTAAATACTTTTTCATATTTATATTTTATTTAATTAATAAAATATTATTCATTACTTATACTCTTTTTTATACATTTAACACTTGGACCTCTAAGTAAATTACCATCAACATCAAACTCAGATCCATGACAAGGACAATCCCATGTTTTTTTAACATTATTAAATTGTAAAGAACACTTCATATGTGGACAAGTAATGGAAACGGTATGTTTCTTTCCACTTTTATCAATATAAACACCGCATCTCTTACCGTCAACATATATAATTTTAGCCTCATCACTTCTTTTAAAATAAGAACTAATATAATTAACTATTTGTATAATGTTATACTTAATAAATCTAATAAAAGCATATAAAGAAAACTTATATCTTGAATTAAAAACCTTACATAATTTATTTTCTTTATTAACAATTAAAGAACTAATTATCCTAGCAGCAATATTAGAATTAGTCATACCCCAAGTATTAAAACCACTAGCTATATAAATATTTTCATCTCTCCTAATTCTACCTATTAATGGAAGCCCATGAAAAGTCATTAAATCATAATTATTCCAAGAAAAATCTTTATTATATAAAATAGAATTATTAGATAATTTTTTAGAATTACTAACATTAATCTTGTAATCTTTAAAAAAACGAATAGACTCATCATCTTTATCTAAATTAATCGCATTATAAAATAAATTATTACTTTTACTTACAGTAACGTTTGAAGTTTCTAAATAATTTCTAAACGGTAACAAGTATGGGAATACAAAAGGTAGATAATGATTAGCAAAAACTAAATGTTTACAAGTTATTTTATAACCATTATCAAGCATAACAACAAATTTTTTATTTATTTTAAAATAATTAATCATTGAAGTTTTTTCATAAATGGACACATTAGAATTTTTTAAACATGAAAGTAAACCATTTATGTATAATAAAGGATGAAATACATAACTATTATCAACCGCAAAAGATAAATAACAGTTAACATTGGGTATTTTACAGTAATAAGGTTTGTAACCAAACTTATCATATAATTCATATAAATCTCTTAATTTATCTACATACTTTTTGTTATTTATATATAAAAAAGAAGTATTTTTTTCTAAATTGCATCTGATATGATTTTTCTTAATTATATTAACAATTTCGAAAGTAGCATCAACTTGAGCATCAATATATTCTTTAGATTTAAAAAAACCATAGGATTTGTATATTTTTAATGCAATATCTTGTTGAAGATGAGTAAGTTTAGCGGTACTTCTCATTGTAGTCGCACCACCAATCTTATTTCTCTCTATAAGTATAACCTTTTCATTATAATCTTTCAAATAATAAGCAAGAGAAACACCAGTAATCCCACCACCAACAATTAATACATCACACTCTTTATCCTCATTAACAGATTTATAATTATATTTTTTAGTATCCCATAATAATTTTTCCATAATATATTAGTATCTAACAAAAATGAAAAAATATTCAAAATAAAAAATTAATATATTTGATATAATTATTAGAATAATGATAAAATAAATAACAAATATTGTTTCGCAACCAAATTTCAACAAAAAACAACCTAAAAGTGGTGGTTTGCTACCGATTAAAATTATAAAATGTTAATGAAAAGGAGGAGTGAGAAAATGAATAATAAGTTTTCTGAAAATTTAAAAAAGATTAGAAAATACAATAATCTTTCGCAAGAACAACTTGCAGATGAACTTGGAGTATCAAGACAAGCAATATCAAAATGGGAATCAGCTATTGCGTATCCAGAAATGGATAAAATAATTACTTTATGTGAGAAATTCGATTTAAATATAGATGATTTTTTACACAAAGATATTACAGAAGTAAAAGGAGAAGAAGAAAGTAAAAAAAATTTAAATAAATATGTTTATGATTTTTTAAGCTTTATTACTAATACTATAAATATGTTTAGTAATATGAGTTTTAAAAGTAAAATAAAATGTTTATTTGAACAAATGGTTATTGGAGGAATATTACTAGTAGTTTGTTTATTAATTGGATTATTAGGAGAAGAATTATTATATATAATATACGATATAATACCAGATAAATTATATTATATTTTATATTCAATAATACATTTTGCATATATAGTTTTTGCTATCACAAGTTCAGTTGTAATTATAGTCCATATCTTTAAAACAAGATATATAGATTATTATGAAAAAATAAAAAAAGAAGTTATAGAAAAACAAGAAATAGAAATTAATGATGAGTTAGAAAATGTAAATAAAGAAGAAAAAATAGATAAAAAAAATAAAATACTTTTTAAACAAAACGAAGATAAAATCATTATTAGAGACCCAAAACATAGCGAATATAAGTTTATAAATGGGTTATTTAAAGTTATTATAGGAGTTATAAAGTTCTTTACCTTATGTTCATCTTTAATATTTTTTGTAAGCTTAATAAGTTTATTTATCGCACTTGTGATTTCATTTTTAATTATTAAAACAGGAGTCTTCTTTGTCGGACTACTAATAGCAATTCTATCTTCGGCAGTTATAAATATAATACTAATATTATTTTTACTAAACTTTATATTTAATAGAAAAAATGATAAAAAGAAAATGATATGGACATTTATTATATCATTAATATCGTTAGGTATTGGTGTTGGTTTAATCTTAATTGGAACATTAAACTTTGAATATATAGAAAATGATAAAAGTATTTTAAAAACAGAAAATATGGAAATAGATATGAAAAATGATTTAATATTTGATATATATCCAAATGCTGAATATATTGAATCACCTAATAAAAATATTAAAATTGAATACACAATAAATAAATATTGTGAAATGAAACAAACAAACATGCAAGGAAACATTTTTCATATGTGGCCTGACTGTAATGATCCATTCGCAGTAGCAAAAGAATTAATTAAAAAAATTAATGAAAAACAAATAATTTCAATAAATAATGAGCTACAAAATGTTAAAATATTTACAACAAAAGAGAATATTGAAATATTAAAGAAAAACTATAAAAATTATTTTGATTATGAAAAACAAGCACAAAACATAATTAATGATTATGAAATTAGAATATTTGAATTACAAGAAAAAATAAATAAATATGCTCAAAAAGAATGGGAATATGAGGAAGAAATTAAAAGTTTAAAAAATGAAATATCAGATTTATTAAGTGAAAAGTAGCTAAGCAATTAAACCAAATAAATAATCTTCTGATTTTATTAAAAATCCGGCTAATTTTTTTAAAAAAAGCCGTTTTTAAATGTGAATATGTTATAATTAAATTAATTAGGAGGGAAAACAAGTGTCAAAAAATAATGATTATGATTTTATAACTATTAATACTATGGATGGTGCGAAAAAAAATGCTGAATTAGTTTCTAAATTTGAAATTCAAGGTCTAGGAGAATATGTTATTTATAAACTTGACGGAGAACTTTATGGAGCAAAATATAAATTTGATGGTATAAATACTAAATTAATTACAGAACTAACTGATAATGAGAAAAACATACTAAATGAAATGGTAAATAAATTGGAGGAAAAATAATGCTAAAATTTGATACAAATCATACTTTGATTGAAGGAGATTTAAATAAGAAGAAAGGAAATAAAATATTAAAAAATATAATTATCGGTGGCCTAATTATTACTAATCTTCTATCTTTTAGTGGTTGTTCTAAAAATGTTCCTTGTGATGTACAAGGTAATCATGCACATTATTATGTTAATGATGATTATATTGGTAGATATATTAATAGTGAAAAAAGTTTCATGTCTGGATTAAATCGATTAGATAATTATATCTATATTAATGAAGAGGAAGAAAGTTTATTAAAATTTATTAATAAAAAAGATTTGTTCAGAATTGATGATAATAAAAATGCAATTGATAGTATTACTGAAAATCATAGAGATTATAAAGAATATAGGTATAGTTATTATTATCTTATGCCATATCCTATAACAAGAACTGACGGTAAAAATACTTATATTACATACTCATACATACCAATGATTGGCTATTCTTGGACAAATAATCCTAATAGAGGGAACTTGACAGGTGAAGAAAGAGTTTGCCATCATGTATATTATGGATATAAAGTAACAAAAAATGCCAAAGGAGTTTATGAATTAGAAAAAAGTAAACCTGTTGATAGTATTGAAGAATTGCCTGAGGAATACATCTACATAAAAGAAAAATTTTATGATATTGTAAATTTATATAACAAAGATGAAATCCTAGATTATGAAGATGGTCCTGAGGAAGAAAAAGAAATAATTAGTGAGGAAGAATACAATCAATCACTATCAAAAACAAGATAAAAAATATTTCTATAATAAAAGAGGATATTATGACATATACTAAACAACTATCTTCTTTTTATTATCTTAAAATGATTAAAAGTATAATAAATAAAAAATACTTAAATTAACTTATTTTAAAAATAGATACAGGAGATATAATGAATATATATAAAGATGTATTTACTTATAATAAAAAAGATTTAAAGAAATTAAATAGTGAAGAAATAATAAAAAAATTTAATCGTACTTGGTATAAAAGAATAAAATTGATAATGAAATTAACTAAAAAAAACTATAAAAACGCCACATTAAATTTACTCTATAATAAGAAATATGAAGAATACATTAAACTTTTAACTGATCTTGGAATAGTCATTCCGTTTACTAATGAGTTATTGAAGAAAATGGAAAATGTAACAGTAGGTGATAAAACTTTAATGCAACATTTTATTGATTATACAACACGAGGTCTTTGTGAATCTATGAGTGTTGCTTTATCAACCGTTTTTGAAGAGGAAACTGTTATAAAAAGTGGTACACTTCACATGCCAATTATTGAAATATTTCATCAATGGCTAGAATATAACGGTAAAGTTTATGATACAACCATGCATTTAATTTTCCCAATTGATTATTATTATGATATATATACTCCCAAAAATATTCATCAACTAACTAATGATGAAATTGAAAGTATAAAAAATGATGTTTATTATGAAATTAGAATAAATAATCCCATAAAAAAATAAATATCATTGCTCCATTAAAAAAATTATCTTTTATAATAATGTTTTAAAATTAAATTTACAAAAAAACAACTTTATGTTATAATAACAAACAATTCAAAAGGGGGACTATATACTATGATAAGAATCGTTGAAAGAATAAAAGAAAAAAATAAAATAAAAAAATATAATGAAGAAAGACAAGCATATTTGAAAAAACATATATGTAATATAGGTAATATAGTTGAAGAAAAAGATAAAATTATATGTTATGTTGATCAAAAGTCTATTGATAGATATAAAGGTAATAAATCAATTTATAAAATGAGACTTAATGGTATGAATCAAGTAACTGAGGGAATAAAAGAAACCGTTGAAAAACTTCAATTAAATAAACCAGTATATTATATATTTGATGGTATAGAATTTGATGCGGATTTAGTACTATCTTCGCTTTGGGCTAATATTATATTTAGAAACTGTAAATTCGATAAAAATGTTGGGATAATTTATGGAGATGAAATAACTTTTGAAAATAATAAATATTTAGATCACTGCCCTTACTACTTTTATGGTACTTGTTTTCTAACTGCTGATAGGATTAGTAGAATCACTTTTGTAAATGATAATTTTTCGAACAGTGACGTTGGGCATCATCCAACTAAATTTGGAATGAAAATTGATGCGAAGCTAGTTGAATTTATTAATACTAATGTGAATGCCGAACATCCTGGTACAATAAATATAAAAGCTGAAAGAACAAGAATAGAAAATTCAGAAATTAAATCAAATGAAATTTATTTTGACTCACAAAATATTGACTTTACAGACAGTTCAATAATCGCCCAAAATGGAGTAATAATTGAAAATGCTAATTGTGATTTTGTCGGTAATGTACAAGCACCAATTATATACTATAATGGTACAGATTTAGCTGATAATACACAAGAAACTCATAATGTTAATAAATATGAAGCAACATTAAAAGAAACTAGGAAAAATCTTATTGATAAATTGAAAAGTTTAAGTAATTATTGTAATCAATTAAATGATAATAAATTACAAGCTATTAAAGATAAACTTAATAGTCAAACAATTGTTAAAACACTAAAACAAAAACAATTATAAGTATTAAACTCTTACAATTGTTTTTTTATTAGCACTTCAAGTTTTATTTTATTAGTATGATTTTATAAAAAAATAGCAACTATAGTTAAAAATTAATAATACTATATTTAATCCATTATTAGAGATAATCATCATTCATTATCCACCAACCACACTTAATAAATTAAAAAATCATATTTCTTTGTTAATAATTTCAATTAACTTTTTAGTGCTGAAATTAGGTAGATGATTACTAGATGTTGCAATACCAATATATCTGCTTGGTATTTTTTCTTTTAATTTTATTTCAAAAAGTTCTCTACTCTTAAGTTCTTTTTTGATATAATCTTTTGTAGCATATCCAATTCCTAGACCAATCTTAGCAAACTCTACAACTAAAGAATAACTAGCTAATTCTATATTTGGTTTCAAAGTAGTATTATTTTCTTTGGCAAAATTATCTAAAAACTCTCTAGTATTAGAACCTTTAGATTGAAGTATTAAAGGAAAATTATTTAATTCTTTAATAGAAATTTCGCAATTAACTAATTCTTTATAGTTCTTATTTACTATAAAACAATCAGTAATTTTTTTACATTTAATAATATTTATGTCTTGTCCATAATTTTTTTCATTTAAATTTAAAATTAAAATATCAATTAATCCATTTCTTAATTTAGGAAACAATTCCGACGTTAAATTAGTTATAATCTGAATATCAATTTTAGGATATAATTTATGAAATTCTTCTAAATAAGGTAGTAAAAACTTTTTAGTTAATGTTGTGCTTATTCCAATTTTAATACATCCTGTTTCTAGATTTAATAATTCAGTAAATTTGTTTTCTGCATTTGATATATATTCAATAGCTTGCCTTATATAATTATAAAACTCTTTTCCTTCTTCTGTTAATACAACGCCTCTTTTAGTTCTAACGAAAAGTTGCCCTCCAAGTTTTTCTTCTAGTTTTTTAATTGATTTACTAATCGCAGGTTGAGAAATATTTAATTCTTCAGCCGCTTTCGTAATGTTTTTGTTATTAGCAACAGTATAAAATATTCTATATAATTCAAAGTCAATATTCATAATAACCTCCAGTTATAACAAATATAAAAAACATGTATTTTAATTATACTAAATATTGATATATACTTGCAATAGAAGGAGAAAGAAAATGAAAAAAGAAAGAAATTTACTAGAAATCACAAAAAATAAACTAATTGATTTGCATACACATACAAATTATTCAGATGGAGACTTATCACCGCAGGAATTAATAAAATTAGCCATAGAAAAAAATATAGGAATACTTGCAATAACAGATCATGACACACTAGATGGAATAAAAACAATTGATAAGTCTGATTTTCTAATAGCAAATAGTGGTATACAAATTATTGATGGAATTGAATTATCCGCAAAAGTACCCAAAGGAAGAATGCATATACTCGGATATGATATAGATATAAATGATGTTAATCTTAATAAAAAAATGGATGAATTAAAAGATATTAGCATAAACTCTGTCTTATCAATAATGGAACAAATAAAAAGAGATTATGGTATAGTTTTTAAATATAATGATATAAAAGAATTAATAAACTCAAATCATAATTTAGGAAGACCAGATTTAGCTAAATTGTGTGTAAAATATGGCTATGCTTCATCAATCCAAGATGCTTTTGATAAATATTTAATAGAAGCTCACAATAAAACTAGAAGTACAAGTAAGGGCTTGCCATACGAAGAATGTTTAGAGTTAATAACAAAAAGTAAGGGAATTTCAGTTTTAGCACATCCAAAATCTTTAGAACTATCTGAAAAAGAATTTTTAATATTATTAAAAGAAATGATAAACTATGGATTAAAAGGAATAGAGGTTTATCATTCAAGTCATACCAAAGAGGAAATAAAATTCTATTTAGAAATAGCTAAAAAATATAACTTATTAATTAGCGGAGGCAGTGATTATCATGGCCCAACAGTAAAACCATATATAGAACTAGGAACAGGAAAGAATAATAACCTCCAAATTACATCATTATCACTAGTTAAAAATATAAATACACGCACTTTATATTAGTGTGTTAATTAATTACTCTGTAGCAGGGGATATAAATATCCTAGGCCTCCATAAAAATAAAACCGTATATAATTTTTGAAAGAGGGTTTCCATCCGCAAATTTTGGAAATAAAATCATCATGTTGAATTATGTATAAAAAATGATTTTATGATTATATTAAAGAAGACCGGTATATAAGCACTGCCAGCCTTTTTCTTTTTTTAATAATGAAAAAATTGCAAAAAAATAGACAATATATACAATAAAAAAGTCGAACCAAAAAGTTCGACTAATATTCATATGGAGCGGTTAAACTACAGCTTCCGAACTTTGGCGCTCTCTTTCTAAAAACATTATATAGTAATTCCCATATTTTTTCAAGGAAGTATAGGATATTTTTGTAATTTATACTATAATATAATTATGTTATTTACTAAAATTTTATTGAAAGGGGAATAAGATGATTTTTAATAAAGATGATATTTTAAAAACACTAAATATATATAATTTTGAACCAAAAGATTATATCGTTATTAGTGGTGCAGCTTTAGTACTTCAAAACGTGAAAGAATATACTTTTGATATAGATATAACTGTTTCTAATGAATTATATGCTAATTTATTAAAAAAATATAATTGTTCCTTCGAAAAAAAAATTAACAATTATAGTGTTTGGTTTATTGATGATATAATAAATTTTAGTAATCATTATTACGGAAAAATAGAATATATAGAACTATTCGGATATAAGGTACAAACAATAGATTCTGTATTAAAATCAAAAAAAGAACTTAATCGTTCAAAAGATAAAAAAGACATTCAATACATTATGAATTTTTATAAACTTAAAGATAATGCTGAATAATAAATCAACCTTATCTTTTTTTCTAACTATTATTTTGGTTCTTTGTCAAATAGAGGGTGTGACCAAAAATCTTGATAAAGAAATTTGATAAAGCTGGTGCTTAAAATGCATTGGATTTTTTTATTTTCTCAAAAAATCCTCAAAAAAATCTCAAAAGATGCCATAATTTAGTAGATAAAAAAGAAAAATTGTGATATCTTGTTGATGAACCAAGAGGGTATAAAAAACTAACCCCGGTTAGGGGTTAGGCTGTTGCATCAATGGAGCGAATGAGAGTATGCTTCCAAACCCCTTTGAAAATAAAATTCTTATAAATAAAGGGTTTGTTATTTTGATTCTCCTCAAAGGGTTAATAGTTTTGTACACAAAGTAGCAAGAAAAAAATACTATAAATCGCAATTTTTGTTGAATTCTTTAATTAATAATTTGGATTTTATATATTGATAAATAATTCATATTTCATACAACAAATACTAACACAATCAATCGACAAAACATTTATGTAGAAATGCAAATTAAATGTTAAAAAAAGTATAATTATTAAACAAATAACAAAAAGTTTGTAAATTTGCATTATTTGTGATAGAATAGTTGGCAATTTAAAGGGGGATTATAAAATGTTTGGAATTAATGAAATATTAAATAAAGTAATTAATAAAAAGCCATTAACGGAAGAAGAAAAATTTAAAATATTACATTCTAAAAGAGTTGATAAAAAAGTAGTTGAATATTTAATTAACAGATTAAGTCAATTACACATAGAAGTTTTAGGTAAGTATGAGGGTTCGTTATTTGAATTAATGCCAGTTGGAAAACTTGAAGGTTGGTGCTGGCAAACAACAGAATCAGCAATAGTTTTCTTCAATGATAATGATTATATTGAAAGAGGAAATTTGAATTTTGATGAAAGAACGCCTCAATACTATCATTCATGGATATGTTTTGATTTTAACGGAACTGAATATGTTTTAGATCCATGTCTAAGTTTTTTATGCAAAAAAAGCGATTATTCTAAAATTTTTCAAATTGATGTAAAAGGAAAAGTAACTGCAAAAGCTGTTAGGGAAGAACTCATCAGGCAAATAACTGCACCTAAAAAAGAAGATAATTCTGAATCACATAAAAAATTTGACACATTTTTGAAAAATTTTTTAGGTGATTCATATGAAAGTTATCAAAGAAAGAAAAAAGAAGAAGTTGTTGTTGATGGACCTGAAGATCCAAATACCCCTTTATATAGAAATGGTGCAGGATATAAAACCGAAATTGCTAATGGTAAAATTAAAAAAATGACAGTTCATTACTATTACACAGATTGTTAAAAAATGATTAAAGCAACTAATGCTATAATCGTTTTTTTTAGTATTAATATTACTGGATATTATTTAACAGTATTACATTATGATGAATACCATGAAGATAATGACTTATTCTTCATAGATGGAGAAAAGTATATATTACTCACAATAAAAAAATATATTAGAAATTATTTCAAAAATAAATCTAATATAAATGTTAAAACAAACAACAAATAAAATACAATTAATTAGCAACGAGTGGGATTTGGATATAAAAAAATTGATGCAATTAAGCATCAATTAATCAACAATTTGGAGCAGGTGATGGGAATCGAACCCACGTTAGCAGCTTGGAAGGCTGAAGTTCTACCATTAAACTACACCTGCATCAAATTACATAAATAATTCTACAATAAAAATATATGACTTGTCAACAATTTTTATTATAAAAAGCGTTAAAAACGTAAATAAATGGGATTATTTTTGGCTATAATCCCATTTTTTTATATTTATCATGTAATTCTTTAAATCTATTAAAATGAACAACTTCTCTTTGTCTTAAAAAACTAAGTGGAGCAAGCACATCTGCATCTTTAGTTAAATCCATAAGATTTTCATAAGTTGCTCTGGCTTTTTCCTCAGCTGCCATATCTTCTTGTAAATCAACAATAGGATTACCAGTTGATTGGAAATAAGCACTGGTAAATGGTACTCCATTAGCATCCATTGGATAAACACCTTTTTTGTGCTGAGTATACCAGCTTTCAAGTCCAGCAGCTTTTAACTCATCCACACTAGCACTCTTAATAAGTTGATTTATCATAGTACTAATTATTTCTAGGTGAGCCATTTCCTCTAAAGAAATATCATTAAGTAACGCTTTTCCTTCTTCGGTTGGCATTGAAAACTTCTGTGAAAAATATCTTAATGTCGCAGCAAGTTCACCATCAGGCCCACCAAATTGAGCAGCTAATACTTTTGCCATTTTTAAATCTTTCTTTCTAATATTAACAGGATACTCAAGCATCTTTTCATATTTAAACATATTAATTTACCCCCTTATCCCATGGCCACGGATTATCAATCCATGTAAACTCTTTAGTGCTCTCAACATCACTAAGAAGTAAAGGATTATATTCTCTAGAATAAGCTTTTTTAAGAGCCATAACCTCATTTTGATACTTTTTAAGTAATTCGAGCTTATCAGTTTCAGTAGGATGTAAATCTAAATATAATTGCAAATCAACAATAGCAAAACATAGAGCTTGAATCTTTAAAAGCATCTCTTCTCTTTTGCCAGAAACTTTAATTGAATAAACATATTTTTTATAAGGCACATAACTTTCTGGAAACAAATTACCTTTATTAAGCCCTTCAATAGGTGTAGTAACTTTAGCGTTATGTCTAAAATTATTAACATTTAAATTACCAATATCAAACGACATATTATTAAATGTTTTATTAAACTCTTCTTCAAACTCTAAACTATCAAAATGGTAATTTTCATTTTTTTCATTAAAAGTATAATCATAAAAATTATTACTTTCATCGTATAACATTTTCTCAACTCCTTCTATGCTAATGTATGAATATTAGCATTTAATGTATAGACTAATATCTTATTAATAAAAATATAGGCATATAATTTTTATTTACAATAACATACAAAAGTGTTATCATTTATAGGAAAGTTGGTGGAAAAATGGAACATTGTGGTCACGATCATTGTAATTGCTCACATCATCATAATAACAAATCATTATTAATTAGAATAATAATATCTTTTATTTTATTTGAATTTATTGCTCATATATTTCATGATTATGAAATAATATTTGTTCTTTTAAGTTACGTATTAATATCTTATGATCTTTATATAAATGCATTTAAAAGTCTTATAAAAAAAGATATATTTAATGAAAACTTCTTAATGATAATCGCGACATTAGGAGCTTTTGCCATAGGTGAAAATCATGAGGCTCTAATGGTAATGATACTTTATCAAACTGGAGAATATCTTTCATCATTAGCGATATCAAAAACAAGAAAATCTTTAACGGAGCTTATGGACTTAAGATCAGAATATGTTAATATAAAAAATAATGACCAAATAATAAAAAAAGAAATAAAGAAAGTTAAAATTGGAGAAATATTTATAGTAAAAAAAGGTGAAAAAGTGCCGTTAGATGGTCAAATAATAAAAGGATGCACACTTTTAGATACATCAAGTCTAACCGGCGAAAGTAAACCTTTAAAAGCAAAAGAAAATGACAAAATACTAAGCGGAAGCATAAACTTAGAAGATGTTATAGAGGTAAAAGCAACATCAAAATATGAAACATCTACCGCAACAAAAATAATACATTTAATAGAAAACGCTGATGATAAAAAAACAAAAACAGAAAAATTCATAACTAGATTTTGTAGATTTTATACACCATTAGTAGTTATATTAGCAGTTTTAATAGTAATTATTCCAATTTTATTTGGAGGAAACTTCGAAGATTGGCTTTATAAATCATTAATATTTTTAGTTTCTTCATGTCCATGTGCTTTAGTTATATCTATACCACTAAGTTATTTTTGTGGTATAGGAAAAGCAAGCAAATCTGGTATATTAATAAAAGGAAGTTATGAATTAGAAAAAATAAATCAAATAACAACAATAGTTTTTGACAAAACAGGAACAGTTACTGAAGGTGTGTTTGAAGTGACGGATATTAACAACATAAATATAGATAAAGAAGAAATGATTAAATATGTTGCATACTCTGAATATTATTCACTTCACCCAATCGCAAACTCTGTAAAAAAATATTATAAAAAGGAAATAGAACCAGATAAAATTAAAAACTTCAAAGAATATGAAGGAGAAGGTGTAACAGCTAAAGTTGATAATAAAAAAGTAATAGTGGGTAGTACTAAATTCCTAGAAAAACACAAAATAAATTGCATAAATAAAAACACTTTTGGATCAACCATTCATATATCAATAGATAAAGAATATAAGGGATATATTACAATATCTGATAAAATAAAAAAAGAAATGTATAGCCTAGTAGACGAATTATATGATTTAGGGATAAGAAACCTAATTATGTTATCAGGAGATAACATTAACATAGTTAGTAAAGTTAGTAAAGAAATAGGAATAAAAGAATACTATGCCCAGCTTCTTCCAACCGATAAAGTAAACATGTTAGAAGAAATAAAAGAAAAAGGTTTTACAGCATTTGTTGGAGATGGAATAAATGATGCACCAGTTATCAAACTATCAGACATAGGCATAGCAATGGGAGCAATCGGAAGCGATAGTGCGATTGAAGCAGCGGATATAGTATTAATGAAAGATGATTTACTTTCAATAACTAAAGCATTTAAACTAGCAAAATCAGTTAAAAATATATGTATTTTTAACATAATATTTACGCTATCATTTAAACTAGCAGTATTAATATTAACATTATTTGGATACACATTTATTTGGCTTGCAGTACTAGCAGACGTAGGAGTAACATTATTAACAGTATTAAACTCACTTAGAATATTTATAAAAAAGTTATAAAAACAAAAATCAATTAATAAAGTTAAATATACCAAGAAAGGATTAAAATGGATATATTAGAACTTATATTAATTGGTTTTTCTTTAGCAATGGATGCATTTTCAGTAGCATTATGTAAAGGATTAACAATAAAAACTAGAGAATATAAAAAATCATTAATAATTGCACTATATTTTGGAATATTTCAATCTATAATGCCTCTTATAGGATATTTTTTGGGAAAAAACTTTCAAAATATAATTGTTAATATAGATCATTATATAGTATTTTTTCTATTATTAATAATTGGAACGAATATGATAATAGAGTCAAAAGAATCATGTGATATTGACAACAAAATAAATTTTAAAATAATGCTTCCATTAGCCTTAGCAACCAGCGTTGATGCATTAGCGGTAGGAATAGGATTTGCATTTTTAAAAGTAAATATTTATATATCAATAGCTATAATTGGAATAATTACTTTTATTTTATCATACTTATCGGTTAATATCGGATGTGTATTTGGAAATAAATTAGAAAAAAAATCACAAATAGCCGGAGGAATAATTTTAATACTTCTAGGAATAAAAATATTACTTGAACATCTAAATGTGATAAACTTTTAAAAAAACAAAAAAATACACACAAAAGAATTAAAACACATATAAAAATATCGTAAAATTATAAAATTAAAAAATATATGTAAAGTAATAAAAAACTATTGAAAGAAAAATAATAATAAGATACAATTAATTTGGTGATAAAAAATGCAATACAAAATAACATCTTATAATGAAGAAGAAACAATTGAACTTGCTCAAAACATTGAAAGTGAAAAATTTCCAAATATGGTAATATGCTTAGAAGGAGATCTTGGTTCAGGAAAAACTTTATTTACAAAAGCATTTGCTAAAGCTATGCAAGTAGCGGATAATATTACATCTCCAACATTTAATATAATAAAAGAATATGAAGGAGAACTTAAATTATTCCATATAGACGCTTATAGATTAAGTGAAGTAAAACAAGACTTAGGCATACCAGAATACTTTAAAAAAAGAGGAATCACTATTATAGAGTGGTCTGATTTAATTGAAGATATATTACCTAAAAATAGACTAGTTATAAAATTTAGAATAATTGATGAAGAAACTAGAGGTATAATAATAGTTCCTTATGGTGACAAATACATAGATTTATGTGAAAAAGTTTTATAAACATCAGAATATTGCTGATGTTTTTGATTACTAAACTTAATTTACTTTAAAAACCATACATGTTATAATTAAAAATATAAAAGAATAAAAGGAGATGCTATGAAATCATTAACAGAAGAAGAAACAATAAAAATAAATAAATATTTTAATGCAGCAAACTATCTTTCAGTTGCACAGTTATATCTAAAAGACAATCCTCTTTTAAAACAGCCTTTAAAAATGGAACATATAAAACCAAATGTAGTAGGACATTGGGGAACCGCACCTGGTCAAAACTTCACTTATGTTCATTTGAATAGAGTAATTAAAAAATACGATTTAAATATGATATATATTTCTGGTCCAGGTCATGGTGGTCAAGCAATGGTAGCAAATACATACCTAGAAGGAAGTTATTCAGAAGTTTACCCTAACATTACAGAAGATGAAGAAGGATTAAAAAAACTTTGTAAACAATTTAGTTTCCCAGGAGGAGTGTCTTCCCATGTAGCACCAGAAACACCAGGCTCAATAAACGAAGGAGGAGAACTTGGATATAGCCTTTCTCATGCTTTTGGTGCTGTATTAGATAATCCAGATTTAATCGCCGCATGCGTAGTAGGTGACGGAGAAGCTGAAACAGGACCGCTAGCCACATCATGGCAACTAAACAAAATAATAAATCCTCAAGCAGATGGTATAGTACTTCCAATACTTCATCTAAATGGATATAAAATAGCAAACCCAACTTTACTCGCAAGAATACCAAGAGATGAACTTGAAAACTATTTTAAAGGAATGGGATGGCATCCATATATAGTAGAGGCTAATGAAATATCTAAAATGCATGAAAAAATGGCATACGCTCTAGATAAATGCATAGAAGATATAAAGTTTATTAAAGACAAAACAAGACTAAACAAAAGACCGGTTTATCCAATGATAATACTTGTTTCTCCAAAAGGATGGACAGGACCGGCTGTTATAGACAAAAAAGAAATAGAAGGAACATTTAGATCTCATCAAGTACCAATTATTGTTAATGAAACACATAAGGAAAACTTAGAATTTCTTGAGGCATGGCTTAAAAGCTATAAACCAGAAGAACTGTTTGATGAAAAAGGAACATTAATAAAAGAACTAAAAGAACTCGCACCAAAAGGTGATAAAAGAATGGGAATGAATCCAATAACAAACGGAGGATTACTTTTAGAAGAGCTTAGAATGCCTGATTTTAGAGACTATAAAGTAGAATTTGAAAACCCTGGTGAAGTATCAAAAAGTGATATGATGGAACTTGGTCATTTTATAAGAGATATAGTGAAATTAAACGAAGATAAAAAGAACTATAGAATATTTGGACCAGATGAAGCACTTTCAAATAGACTAAATCATGTATTTGAAGTAACCAATAGACAATGGAATGGAATTACTTATGAAAATGATGAATATTTAAGTAAATCTGGAAGAGTAATAGATAGCGTATTATCAGAGCACATTTGTGAAGGATTACTAGAAGGCTACCTACTAACAGGAAGACATGGTTTTATACACAGTTATGAAGCATTTATAAGAACAATAGATTCGATGACTTCTCAGCATGCAAAATGGCTAAAAGTAACAAAAGAACTTCCATGGAGAAAAGAAATATCTTCACTAAACTATATACTTTCTTCATACGTTTGGCAACAAGATCATAATGGTTATACACATCAAGACCCAGGATTTTTAAATCATATAGTAACAAAAAAATCAGATACAGTTAGAATATACTTACCAGCCGATACAAACTGCTTATTATCATGCTTTGATCATATTACAAGAAGTAAAAACTATATAAATGTAATAGTGGCATCAAAACATATAAGGCCACAGTGGTTAACAATGGATGAAGCAATAAAACACTGCTCAAAAGGAATAGGAATATGGAAATTTGCTAGTAACGATAATGGAGAAGAGCCAGACCTAGTAATGGCATGCGCTGGTGAAACCCCAACAATCGAAACACTAGCCGCAACTGAAATACTAAGAGAGCATTTTCCAGAACTAAAAATTAGAGTTGTAAACGTAGTTGATTTAATGAAATTAGAGTCAAACACTAATCATCCGCATGGTCTTGACAATGATGAATATAACAATATATTCACAAAAACAAAACCAATAATATTTGCGTTCCATGGTTATCCAAACCTAATCCATCAGCTAGCATATAGAAGAACAAATAAAAACATGCATGTTCATGGATATATAGAAGAAGGAACAATAACAACAACGTTTGACATGAAAGTTCAAAATAAACTAGATAGATTCCATTTAGTAATGGATGCCTTAAAATATCTACCAAAACTAGGAGATAAAAAAGCATCACTAATCGAATGGTGTAAAGATAAACTAATTGAACATAAAGAATACATAAAAGAACATGGAGAAGATATGCCGTATATAAAAAATTGGAAATGGAATAATAAAACTAAAGAAAAATAAAATCTTTAGTTTTTAGTTGATAATGATAAAATAAAGGAAAAATATGAAAGTTATTCACAACATAAAACCTATATATAATGAAAACTCAAAAATTCTTATTCTTGGAAGTATGCCCAGTGTAAAATCAAGAGAAGAAAAGTTTTATTATGCACATAAAACTAATAAATTTTGGAAAATAATAAACATATTATTTAATGTTAACTTAAATACAGTAGAAGAAAAAATGAAGTTTCTAATAGAAAATAATATAGCAATTTGGGATACTATAAAGTCTTGTGAAATAGAGGGATCAAAAGACTCAACAATAAAAAATATAAAAGTAAACAACATACAAAAAATAACAAAAAATAGTAATATAAAACACATTTTTTGCATAGGAAACACATCGTATAACGTATTTGTAAAAAATATAAAAACATCTATTCCAATAACTAAATTACCAAGCACATCAAGCGCAAATGCAAAATATAAAATTGATGATTTAGTAAAAAAGTTTAAACTAATAAAAGAAATTTTGGAAAAATAAAAAATTAAATACTAAAAAAAGAAAACTACAGTTTTTTTTAATATCTTTTTATAATTCGATATAAAAGTTGTCAGACTTTAAAATTATTATATATTAATCAAAATAAAAAAAGTAATAATCATAAAGAATTATCAATCTGAACTGATAAAATAAAAGTAGACAAATAAAAAAGAATGTCTACTTTTTTGATAAAATAATAATGGAGGTAAAGTATGAATGATGTTGGAAAAAATAAGACAATGAGAACATATAAAGAGAAAGAAAAAATAGTAAAAA
>JAFQID010000039.1 GCA_017397685.1 Bacilli bacterium
GATATAGTTTCCACTCGTTGTTCCTACTGATGTATCATTACAAAATGCCTCATCCACTATTAAATTTGTTACACTCGTTCCGAGTATTTCTATATTCTCAGTATACCAAGCTTCTACTTGTGTTTTAGCATTACTATCCATACCATCTTCATGAACCCATTTAACATATTTTACATCATCATGCTGTCCATTATAACTAAATGTATGAGTACCTCTATTATTAACAGTAATTTTTACATCAGTTCCTGTTTGTGGACATGTATATGTATCACCTGAGATTGTTGGCTTTCCCCCATATCTAAGTTTTATACTATTTCCACTTTCATTTGTTCTAACTATTCTCCAGCACTGATTAGCAAAAACCAAATAATTATTTTCAACCACTCCTCTAAAATAAAGTACTTCTTCTCCTACTCCATCTCCATCTATATCTTCATTCCTATCAAGAAGTGTTGTTCTAAATAATCCTGATTCGCTTGCCTCATCAGCAACATTTTCAAAAAGAGAAGCATTATCATTTTTTATTGTAGGATTATCAGCAAGTATTTTTTCATATATTGTTGGTAATATTTTATTATCAGTACTCTCTAGCCACAAATTGGCACTTAACTCTGTACCAAGCATATCAAGTTGATCTACTCCCTCGGCATACTCTATCCATATATATAAACTAATAGTTTTGGATGTATTTGATTTTACCCCTAAATCATTATATAAAAGTAATCTCTCTCCATTAACAGCGCCTGAAAAATCACCAGATTTTTCACTCTTATCTACAACTACTTTATATTTAAAATATTGATTCTTTAGTTCATTCGATATATTATTAATACTTAAATAAATATCATTAGAAGAATCAAGTGAATCCTCAGCATTAGTAATAGTAAATTCTTTCTTAAAAGCCATTGAATCTACATACTGGCTATATATTGGTTTTAAATTACTAACACTAACCGCACTATCAGATAAAGAAACATCTAGATTACCAGTAGTTACTCCAGTTGGATTATTATCATTTTCAATTATTTCCGCACCAAAATAAGCAAGTGATATAGCAAATACACTTACAACTAATATAAAAATACTTGGTAATATTATTTTTTTATCTATTTTCATAATTTTATTATACGATACATTAATATTTTTGTAAATATTCCTTTATCGAACAACTAAAACATAAAAAAAGTAATTTTTCAAAATATTAATCATAAAAAAACATAATACACATACGTAATATGTCATTAAAAACTACTGATACTTTTGCATTTGTTTCATTAATTGATTAACTTGTTTTTGACTAGGATTTCTTCCCATTCCTCTCATTAAAGTCTTAATCATCTCTTCATTAATTGGTGGATTTTCTTTTAACTGTTTAGTCATTAACTTTTTAGAAAGTAAAAAGCCTAAAACAAGTCCAACAACAAGACCAATAACCACATATAATATATCCATTAACATATCTACATCACTCCTTCAAAAATATTTTATCATTTAAATCAAACTTACGCAAGAGTTAGACATAGTTTCCTTAAGCAAAAAATAATCCTGATTATCAAAATCACACACAAACATATTAGCATTACCCTTCATATCAAAAAAGAAAGAAGGAAGATTCTTATTACTTTTAATTCTTATATGAGAATTATTAATAATCATTTTAGTACTTTCATTATAATAAAAATCATTAATCGTATGAGCATTATCATAACAAATATAATTCTCATTTCCTAAATATCTTTCCTTAATATAATCATTAAGACCACTTTTCTTAAGAGGATTAACAAGCTTATCAAATAAAGTATAACCAAGTACTATATCCTCTGTTTTCAAAAAATGAATACTCTCAAGCATAGAATAAAGCTCCTCATAATTATTCTTATAATTTCTTAAAATATTATCCTTAAGTTCAAACAAATAAAACGTTCTCATCCTTTTCACCTCAAAAAAATAATACAACATTAAAGTCGTATTATTTGTCGAAAAAAGTATAATCTATTCTTTTTTTTCTTCTTCTTTAAATTTCTTTTCAAGCTTAACACTTAAAACATCAGAAACAGTTATTTTACTTCCACTTTTTATAGAATACTCAGAAACATAACCATAACCTTCAAAACTAACAGAAATACCTATCATATTACATAAAACAGAAACATCACTTTTACTCCATCCACTAATATTAGGCATCACATAATCAGAATTATTAGTTCTAAGAAAAACTTTATCACCTATATTAACGGTGCTTCCACTACTTGGATACTGACTAAGTATTCTATCCCCACTACCAAGAACAATCACATCAAGACTTTTGTCAAGTTCATCCTTAATAAAATCAATATTTTTACTTATATAACTATCCAAAACAAAATTATCTTTATCACCATCATCATTTAAATCAATATTATAATATGTAGAAATATCTTTAACTAATGACTTAACAACAGTTTTAATCTTATTTGAGCTTTTAGCTTTAGAAGAAGCTACATATATAATATATTCCGGATCTTTACCAGGAAATAATCCAGCAAAACTTCTTACATAAGTATTTTCAAGATATCCTCCAGAAGAAGATGCAATCTCAGCAGTTCCCGTCTTACCAATTAAATCATAACCTTTTACGTAATAATCTGTTCCAGTAGACATAGAAGCACTTCCATCAACAACGCCCCTCATAAGCTTAATCATTTTACTTACAGTCTCACTACTTACCTTTTTTCCTAAACTCTTCGCACCATATTCTTTAACAATATTACCTTCTGAATCTATAACCTTTGAAACAATATAAGGATTAATCATCTCTCCATCATTAGCAAGAACAGTTAAAGCCTTTATCATTTGTATAGCACTAACAGTCATACCTTGACCATAAGAAGCCGCAGCAACCTCAGTATTATACTTAAAATTAACTATACCCTTTGATTCGTTTGGCAAAGTAATACCAGTTGCTTCACCAAACCCTAGAGAATTATAAAAATCTTTAAGTTTTGCCCTACCAAGTTCAAGAGCAAGTTTACTAGCCGCAACATTACTAGATCCCATAAAACCTTCATCATAAGTTATTTTTCCCCAGCCATATTTATTCCAGTCCTTAATAGTCGCATCATCTACTTTTAAAGTACCGCTTTTAAACTCCGCCTCTCCATCATATATTCCATTTTCCATCGCAGCCATAAAAGAAAATATTTTCATCGTACTTCCAGGCTCATAAGTATAAGAAACAAGCGGATCATAATAAGACTTAATCTCAAGAGTATTATTATTAAAACTAGGAGTTGCAGCAGTTCCGAGTATCTCACCACTCTTAGCATTAACAACACTTATAGTTGCCCACTCTGGTTTATCCTTCTCCAAAGTAGAAAGAGCCTGCTCAACAAACATTTGAACATTAGTATCAATAGTTAAATGTATGTCATTTCCTCTAACAGAATCTTCATAAATAGAAGGTAAACTAGTAATTTGATATCCATCTCTATCTTGTTGATACTCAACATAACCATTCTTACCAGTTAACTCATCATTAAAATAAAGTTCAACACCCATCTCCCCATTAAATATATTATCTTCATCTTTTCTAGCATATCCAAGAGTATAAGAAGCAAAATCTGAATTAGGATAATACCTCTTAGTATCACTTAAAAATCCAATCCCAGGCAAATCAAGTTCTTCAATCTTATCCTTAACAAGTTCAGTAATACCTCTTCCACCAGGACCAAGTTCAACCTGGTACACATCCATATTTAAAAGCTTTAAAATACTTCCCTTCTTCATATTAATAAGAGGACTAAGTTTCTTAGCTGTCATTTCCTTATCAATAACATGATGAGGATTATTAATATCAGTAGTTCTACTTTCAGATAAATACGCTATAACAGTATAACTATTTACATCCTTCGCAAGAACCTCCCCATCAGAAGAATAAATAGTCCCTCTAGGAGCAACTACAGTCTCCTTTTTAGTATTTCTATTACTAGCAAACTCATCAATATCAATACCATCAACCTTATCACTAACATTAATATATATAAGTTTAAAAATAATTGAGCAAAAAACAAAAACAAGAGAAAGTACAAAAAATATATTTATCTTAACTACTCTTGTTTTTTTCATAATTAACTCCTATTCCTCATCAGTAATTACTTTAATATTATTATTTTTATATTCAAGTCCATAAGTACTAGCAATCTCCATCGCATTATCAAGTGATGCAAGTTCATTAATCTTCATCTGCATACTTTGATTCATCTTCTCTTGACTCTCAAGCTTACTTTTCATTCTTTGAAGTTCAGCATTACTCATCTGAGCTGTCGCACTTAAAATAAAATTAGATGCTAAAAAGATTCCAAAAAATATTAAAATACCCTTTTTTAAAAAACCTTCCCCTTTAACCTTAACTATTCTTTTTCTTTTCATTCATCTAACCCTTTCTATTACTCTAAGTTTAGCACTTCTACTTCTATTATTTATATCAAGTTCTTCTTCACTTGGCACTATCTTCGCAATATTTTTAGCTCTTGCTTTCAAATCATCAGGAACAATAGGCATCCCACCAGCAAGCTTATCATCGCTTGTAAGCTCTTTAAATACCTTAGCTACTATCTTATCCTCAAGAGAATGAAAACTTATAACACAAAGCCTTCCTCCAACTTTAAGTAAATCAAACGCATCCCTAAGAGAGCCCTCTAAAATACCTAATTCATCATTAACTTCAATCCTAATAGCTTGAAATACTTTCCTAGCTGGATGTTTTTCATTTCTATATTTCATAGGTACACTAGACTTTATAATCTCAGCAAGTTCCAAAGTAGTTTCAATAGGTCTATTATCAACTATCGCTCTAGCAATAGACTTACTATACTTCTCTTCCCCATACCTATAAAAAATATCACAAAGTTTCTCATAAGAATATTCATTTACTACATTCCATGCACTAAAAGGATTATCCTTATCCATTCTCATATCAAGCTTAGCATCCTTATGAAAACTAAAGCCTCTTTCTTCATCATCCAGTTGTGGCGAACTAACCCCTAAATCAAACATAATTCCATCAACCTTAAAATCAACATAAGATTTAATGTCTTTAAAATTAGATTTAATTATCTTAAAATTTTTTCCTACCTCACTAAGTCTCTTACTAGAAAACTCAATCGCTTCACTATCTTGATCAAAAGAATAAAGAAATCCATCATCAAGCCTCTCTAGAACCTTACTTGAATGCCCTCCATATCCTAAAGTGCAATCAATATATTTACCACTACTAGAAATATTTAAATAATTAATAACCTCATCAAGTAAAACACTCTTATGCTTCATAACCACCCTCAAATAAGTTCTCAGTAATCTCATCTAAGCATTCACTTGACTCTTCCATAAACTTATCAAAACTTTCCTTATCCCATATCTCTAGTCGCTCATTAACGCCAATAATTACACACTCTTTTTGAATATTGGCGTAATGAACTAAAGGTGAGGTAATAACAATTCGACCTTGCTTATCAAAGTCAATCATAGAAGCACCACCAATGAAAGATCTCTCAAAAGCTCTAACATTCTTCTTAGTAAATGGTAAAGTATTTATTCTTTCAATAATTTTATTCCACTCATCAAGCGAATAAACAAATAAACACTTCTCAAGTCCACGTGTAATAACAATATTATCACCAAGTTCATTTCTAAACTTAGCAGGGATAATCAAACGATTCTTATCATCAATATTATGATGAAACTCACCCATTAACACAATTATCACACCCCACTTTCCACCACTATGTGCCACTCCTTACCATAATAATACTATCATTATCCAAATTTGTAAATACCTAAACATAAAAATCAATCAAAAAAATGTAAATAAACAGTCAAACAAAAAGAAAAGCATACACTTTTCTTAAAAATTAAAACTATTTATTTAAAGACAAAAATTCCACATCATCAAAAGGAAAAACACTATTCTTATAAGCATCTTCATAGTTTTTAAACATTTTTTTTATTTTTAACAAATCTTCTTGCTTAGAAGAAATAAAGCCCCCTATATAAAAATATCCGATATTATAAATATAATAAGGTTCACCATATTCAAAATTATCATTATCAGAGTCATTATAAAAATGAATTTTCTTAATATAATACTTACAAATAATCTTCTTATCATTCATTTTTATTAAATCTTTTATTTGATCAATTTTAATATAATCAATATCTGTATTGTTTTGATATTTGACAATTATAAAATGATATAAATAAACATCATCTTTATTCTTAATTAACTCTTGTTCAAACTCATTTTCATCAATAATCAAATAATTCTCATCTTCAAAAATCATAATTATTTGTCTCCTCTTCGCTTTATAAACTTTCATATTTTCTACTATACTATCATTATCTAAATATAAAAATCAACTATAAAAAAACATAATAATTAAAAGAAGAAGAAACATTAATTTTCTCCTTCTTTAAGCATCGTTTTAATATAAATGCCATATCCAAGGTTTACCTTATCTACTAAAACATGTGTTACCCCACCAATTATTTTATTATTTTGAATTACCGGAGAACCACTCATTCCTTGAACAATACCACCAGACTTAGAAAGTAACGCCTTATCTACAACCTCAAAACTAAAAGCTTTAGTGGTATCCTTTTTATTATTATAAACATCTATAATATTAATATCATATTCCTCTATATTATTATCTTTAGTAACCGTATAAATAACCGCAGGTCCTTTCTTAATTTCATTAAACTGTGCTACTTCTAACACTTTTTTATCAGGAAGTTCGCTAACATACTTTCCAAATATACCAAAAGATGTATTTTCTTCAATAGTACCTATCTTTTTATTTTGAAATATTCTAGCATTCTTACTTCCAACATTACCATTAGTACTTCTATCAATTCCAGTAACCTTACTTTCTAAAATATTACCATCTCTTACCTCAATTCTAGTATTTGTATCACTTAAAAGTATTTCATGACCAAGAGCCCCATATATCTTACTAACAGGATCAATATAAGTAAGAGTCCCTATCCCAGAAACAGAATCTTTAACATAAAGACCAGTTTTTAAAACTCCATCTTGCTCTTTAAGTATCATTTTAGTATTAATTATTTCTTTATTTCTTTTAATGGTAACATTTACCACATTACCATTTATTTCATCATTAATAAAATTAGTAAGTTCACTTATATTATTTACTTCCTTACCATTAATATGAGTAATCGCATCACCAATCCTAAGAGTAGATTTTGCAATATACTCTCCATCAACCTTATAAAATCCAACAATTATTAAACCCTCAGAATTAATTGATATTCCAACGCTTTCCCCTCCTGGCAGTATAAAATTAGAATAAGCAAATATATTTATAGGCATCAAAATACCAACTAAAATGAGAGACAAAATCTTTTTCATATCTATCGCCTCTCTATTATTATCACCTATTAAATATATATTATTTAGCCAATAATTAACTTACCAAAATATGGTAAGTATTTTTAACTTTTTTATTATTATCTAATTTAAACTCAAATTATTATACTCTATAAAATAAAGTGAAATATCACATTTTAGCGTGGAATATAATTATCAAAATCACATTTTTGCATAACTTTCTGTCATTATAATCACACTTTTGTAAAAAAACTATTTTTTTTCTATTCATTAATCGTAAAATCTTCTTCTTTACCATTATTTACTATTTTATTAATAGTTTCAGTAGCATTATCAAGTTTAGCCTCACAATACTTAATTAACTCCATTGCTTCTGTATACTTAACAATAGCTTTATCAAGATCTACATCACCATTTTCTAAATCTTGAACTATTTTTTCAAGTTCCTTAACTGCTACCTCAAAACTTTTTTCATTCATTTCTTATTCACATCCTTTACATTCGCTATAACCTTACCACCACTCATAACAATAGAAATATCATCTTTAACATTAATATCTTCAATATTCTTAATCACTTTATTATCCTTAATAACCATAGAATAACCTTTATCAAGAATATTAAGTGGATTTAAAAGTTCTAACTTAATCTTTAAAGTATCTATTTTATTTTTATCTCTAACTAAAATATTTTTAAATACACTAATTAACTTATCATTTAAAGTATTTAATCTTTGTTCCTTCATTTCATATAATCTATTAGGATTATTAAGCAGATAATTACTCTTAAACTTCTTTAACAGTTCATTATAATTAAATAATTTATTATCTATACTTATATTTAATCTATCTCTAGCATTAATTAAATATCTTTTAAGCTCACGTTTATCTGGAACAGCCATTTGTGCTCCCCCAGTTGGAGTAGGAGCTCTTTTATCAGCAACAAAATCACTAATAGTAAAATCTATTTCATGACCAACAGCACTTATAATAGGTACTCTACTTTCAAAAATAGCCCTAGCAACTATTTCCTCATTAAAAGCCCATAAATCCTCAATAGAACCCCCACCTCTACCAAGAATAATAGTATCTATTTTATACATCTTTTCATTAGCAAGTCTAATCATCCTAACAATATTTTCTTTAGCCCCATCACCCTGAACAAGTGTCGGGAAAATAACTAAATCAACTAAAGGATATCTATCATTAATAGTTGATATTATATCTCTTACCGCAGCTCCAGTACTAGCTGTTATAATGCCTATTCTCTTTGGTATTTTAGGAATCGGTTTCTTATATGCCTCATCAAACAAACCTTCTTTACTAAGTTTAAGTTTTAATTGTTCAAAAAGTAAATATAAATTTCCTAGCCCATCAATATCCATCTCATCAACATATATTTGATAACTACCACTAGCCTCATATACACTAACTCTTCCCCTAACTAAAACTCCATCTCCATCTTTAGGTTCAAACTGTAGTTTACCGCTATAATTAAACATAACAGCATTAATTTTAGAACTTTCATCCTTAAGAGAAAAATATAAGTGACCTCTTCCGTGATACTTCATATTACTAATTTCACCCTTAAGATAAACATTTCTTAAAATATCACTAGAATCAATAGTGGACTTTACTATTCTATTAATATCACTAACAGTAAAATATTCTTTATTCACTTATAACCTCATTATCTCTTATCTTATCTAAAGTAGCATTAATTAGTTTAACAACCTTATCATCACTGTATTTTTTAGCAAGTTCAATAGCCTCATTAATCGCAACAATATTAGGAGTATTATAGTGAAGCATTTCAAAAGTTCCTATTCTTAAAATAGCCTTATCAGTTTTACCAAGCCTATCAAGATTCCAGTCTTCTAAATACTTATTAATTGTCCCATCAATACTTTCACAATTATCAACTACTCCATATACTATATCTCTAACAAACTTATTATCTATTTCCAAATTTTCTTTAATAACAGATTCTACGTTATACTCTATTCCTTCTTTAATATAAAAATCTATTTGATAAAGAATAATCATTATTTTTTCTCTCGCTTCGCTTCTTGTTAATTTCATAATATCCTCCAAAAAATCTATAATAATTCTATAATATTTTATCTTATTTGTAAAGAAATAAACATTATATTTAAAAACCATTCATTGGTTTATTGAATGGTCTTAAATACTAGTTAATTCTTTTTCTTTTTCTTTAAACTTCTCTTCAACTATTTTATTATATTTATTAATCAAATCTTGAACAATCTCAAGAGAAATTTCCTTTTCATCCTCAGTCATTTCACTCTTCTTAATTTTATTATTTTCATCTTGTCTTATATTACGAAGAGCAACCTTACAATCCTCAGCCATACTAGATGCTTGTTTAACATATTCTCTTCTAGTTTCACCAGTAAGTTCAGGAACAGTAAGCATTATAACTTCTCCATTATTAGTTGGAGCAATACCTATATTTGCCTCATGAATAGCCTTTTCAATATTCTTAAGAGCACTTTTATCAAAAGGTTTTATTGATAGAACTCTTGCCTCAGGAATACTAATATTTGCAAGTGCTTGAATAGCAGTTGGCACTCCATAATAATCAACCATAATTCCATTTAATATATTTGGATTAGCTCTCCCCGCTCTAATAGTAGCAAACCTTCCCTCAAGTGATTCAATAGCCTTATCCATCTTTAATTTTATTTCTCTCTCTTCAACCATTATTTCCTCCACATATATACTATATTATATAATATTTTTAATAAATAAATCAATATAAAAACTACACTATAAAGTGTAATTATTATATATTTTTCTTTTTAATCATATAGATACAAACTAGAGAAACACTAAAAATCGATACGACAGAAATAATAATAGAACTAATTATATTATCACCAGTTTGAGGATTAGTAATATTCACATTAAATACCGCACTATTACTAGCTCCATCTATATACTCTATCTTCAAATTATAAGTTCCTTCTTTCAAAGTATCTAAATAACTTTTATTTAAAGTAAGTAAAGTACTTCCGCTCTTTAAATTATAATATTCATCACTAAGTTCCTTCTCCTCAACATAAACCTTACTTACTCTATTCATAGGTGCAGAAAATTTAAATGTAAGATCTTTTCCATTATAAGTTCGATTATTTCTAGAAAGAAGTTTATATGTATATAATTTAGCCAAAGATACTTCATCATCGTTGTCATTTACAACTACTCCATAAGTAATATAATCTTTATATCTTAGAGCATGAAAACTTTCATTTTCTTTAAACTTATCAAATACAACTTTATAATCATTATTAACAATCTTTTTAAAACAATTATTTTTATCACAAAAATGTACAATCATAAGATCAGGACTAACAGTATATATTTCCTCAAAAACTCCTACTTTATTACCATCTGTATCATACATCATTATTTCATCTTGACTCGCTAAATGAAAATATCCTTTTTTATTAAACTCATTATAAGACATAAAATTACTAACACTATAACCATCATCTAAAAGTTTAATAATATCTTTATTATCAATACTAATAGTATCGATTTCTTCAAACGCTCCATTTAAATCAGTTAAAATCCTATATTTTAATATATCATCAGAATTAACAAGATTTTTATCTATTTTAGCGAATTTATTCAAACTATCATAATAATCAATGTTTTCTAACATAGTCGAATTTGGATATTTAAAACTTTTAAACACATAATACGTAGATAAAAGTAACGGATCAGGATTAACGATAATATTACCTTCATTATCAAAATAATCCCTACCTTGAACTAATCCTTCATTAACACACTCTTCATCACAAGGTGTAGTTGCATAATAATAAAAATAGTTTTGTTTTTTTATAGTTGCTTTATTATTTTCTATCTCAAAATTATCAGCTATCAACCCACTATAATAATCTCTATTATAATATTCAAGCACCTCATCATCACTTAGTTTAACACAAGAATTATTACTAACTTTATAATAATCATAATCTTTACTATTATCTTTACTTTTAGCATATACTATTTCATTTTTACTATTGTATCCTAAGATATCATCGCCCATACAATCAACTTTATATGTTTCTAAAGAATAAGAAACATCTCCATCCGTAAAAACATCAGCATATACAAAGCAAGGAATAACACAAAACATACTAACAATAAAATATTTTAAATATTTAAACATAATATCTACTCTCCTATTAATAATAAAATACCACATTCACTTAAATTTTACAATTATTATTTTTTAAAAAAACATAAAAAAATATACTAAATCGAACATAAAAAAGACTAAGTTTCAAAATTAGACTTTTATAATTTTATTTTTAATAAACAACGTTTCTCCCTTAGATAATTTAATAATATAAACACCATCTTTCAAAACATCATATGAAAATATAATATTATTTTCAAGATTTTCTTTATTTACATTATCTATTTCTTCTTCAATAACTAATATTTTATAATTATTATTAGAATTATTACTTATAGTATATGTCTCATCTATTATCCCATTACCTGACCACCATTATTATGTATAACTTGTCCAGTAACATAGCTAGAATCATCACTAGCTAAAAACACAAATGTTGGTGCAAGTTCATATGGCATAGCACCTCTTGCCATAGCAGCATCACTACCAAGTGAAGGTATTTTTTCCTTAACCCAACAAGCAGGCTGAAGTGGAGTCCAAAAAAATCCAGGAGCAATCGCATTTACTCTTATATTTTTTAAAGCAAGACTTCTAGCAAGAGATCTAGTAAACCCTACAATCGCACCTTTAGTAGTAACATAATCTATCAATTGAGGCTCCCCATAAAAAGTTGTTACCGAAGATAAATTTATTATTGAACTTCCACTTTTTAAATGAGGTAAAACCTCTCTTGTTAAATAAAACATACCATATATATTAACTTTCATAGTTCTATCAAATTGTTCATCAGATATGCATTCTAAACTATCTTGTTGATATTGTACTCCAGCATTATTAATAAGAATATCTATTTTTCCAAATCTTCGAAGTGTAAAATTCACTATATGCTTACAAAAATTTTTATCACTAATATCACCAGATAATACCTCACACTCACCTCCAAGTTTTTCAATATATTTCTTTGTTTCCATAGCATCTCTATGTTCATCATAATATGGAATAACTACCTTAGCACCTTCCTTAACAAAAACAACAGCAGCCGCTCTACCAAGACCACTATCACCACCAGTTATAATCGCTACTTTATCTTTTAATTTACCACTACCTTTATAATTTGGATTATCAAATATAGGTCTTGGATTCATTAAATATTCCATTCCTGGTTGGTTGCTTTGTTCTTGCTCAGGAGCAAGTATTTCATATTTTAAACTCTTTATACCAGTTTTACCATAATAGTTATAACACTGATTTCCATAGTTATAATCACAATTCATAAAAATCACCTATATTTAGTTTATGTAAAAGTATAAAAATAGTTCTAATTGTAAACACAATCTATTTTAGGAAAAACTGTACGATACATTATTACAAATTTACTAATTTTAAAAAATTTAAAAAAATCATACACTATTTTTTCAAGTATCATATCTACTTTTTCTATTTAAACCATTTAAAAACACGCATATGCGTGTTAAAACTACTAACGTGAACCTCCTCCGCCTCCACCGAAGGAACCTCCTCCTCCGCCGCCAGAAGAAAAACCACCTCCACCACCTGAATAACTACTAGCCGCGCTTCTAGCAGAAGATGCACTAGATATCGCAGAATTATAAAAATGATTAAGTATTATTATATCTCCTATATCATAATTAGTATCAGCCATTTCAGTAAGGACCTCTGGATATAACTTTTTAAATTGTTCAGCAACTTCATCAGCGATACCAAATATTTGAGCAAACATTAAATATTCCTTCCATAATTTAACTTCTATAGGTTGCTTTTCATGTATCTTCGAAAACTCTATTAAATATTTCTTAAGACCAGCAAGTTCTATAGCAACCGGTTTAAGATCATCACTCATCAAATATTTATTACCTTGTTTAATGACAAGTTTTTCGTTTATATAATAATTTCTTCCATCAGTTTCAGCGATTTTAAACCAGTTATAAAACTCATAATAATTCCTCTCAGCCCATTTTTTCATTTCCTTTTCATTTAAAATGCCATCTTTACTTGCTTCTACAATCATATTATAAAGTTTTTCTTCGGAAGGTGTCTCAAAAGATGTTTTTTCATTAATACTTATAGCATTAACCTCTTTTCCCTTTCCAAACAATTTATTCTCATGAACTTTAACAATAGAAATAGCATTTTCATTAAGCCACTTTAAGAATACCGATCCTATAAAATCTCCTTCTTTTTTATTAAGACCATAAACTTGAGATAAAAAATAAGCTCTAAATATATTTTTATCACATGGTATATCTCTAAAATTATTTATATCCTTAGAGATTGACTTACCAGCCTTGCCAAATTTATATTTATTGTTACTTTTACTTTTTTTAAAAAAAGGAAAAAATTTTAGAAATATACCAAAAACAATTCCAACTAAATATACAAGAAAAGTCTTTCCACTATTGTCATAATCAAAACTATTCTCTTCAGCTCTATTTAAAACATCATCAAAAGTTTGATACTCTGAATAACTATTAGTAAATGATACATTAAAAGTATTTAAAGGAAATTTAACAAGTAACACACCATAATCTCCTTCAGCAAGTGGAGTATTTTCTTTATTAGACATGTAAATTTTCCCATTATTTACATACGCATATCCTTCATATCCATACCCCCATACATCCAATTTATCATCAAAATAATTAGGACCAGTTATTGTAATTTGAAATCTATTTGGTGGGAAACTTAAATCATTAATAAGCCTTATATAAAGAACTTGAGCGTCACTAGTATTAAAAACAGCATTAGTAATAGTATAATTTAAAGTATAAAATTTACTACCGTATTCACTTATACCCCAGCATAGTTCTAAACCTTTACTGGTATAATTTATACCCGCTTTATACTTTTTATCATCAAAACTAGCATTTATATCCCAAGGAGAGATAGTACTATACTCTCTATGCTCATCTTTAACTTTAAAATTAATAAAACTCATATTACCTAAATTATCTTGTTCCTTATAAATTTCACTATCTTTATTTGTATTCATTTTCCATACTTCCGTTACATGTAAATTACCAAAAGTATCAATAGTAACATCCATATCTATAGAATCTAAACTATTTGCATAAATATTACTACAAAACACAAAAAAAGCTAAAAAAGAAAGCAAAACATATTTAATACTTTTCATTAAAATCCTCCTATAAATAAAAGCCTACTTATGTAAGCTTAAAATTTAACTTGAACATTTTCTCTTTCAGTTTCATTTGCTTCAAAGAAAGTTTCAGGTTTAAATCCAAACATACTAGCAATTATATTTGAAGGAAACATTTCAAGTTTATTTTTATACTCTAGTACATTATCATTATAAAATTGTCTTGCATAAGATATCTTATCCTCAATTTCAGCAAGTTGCTTTTGCAAATCCAAAAAATTTGTATTAGCTTTTAAATCAGGATAAGCTTCAGCAATAGCAAATAACTTACCTATTGCATTAGTAAGTTCATTACTAGCTTTAATCTCATCTTCAGATGTAGATGCATTAGTAAATGAATTTCTAGCAGCTATTACACTTTCTAAAGTCTCTTTTTCATGTTTAACATACCCTTTTACAATTTCAACTAAATTAGGAATTAAATCAAATCTTCTTTTAAGTTGAACATCAATTTGAGCCCATTGATCTTTAACCTTATTTCTTAGACTTACTAACTTATTATAATTACTTATCAAGAAAATAATTAATAATAAAACAACTCCTATAACAATCCAAATCCACATATCAAAATACCTCCTTATTACATAAAGTATACTACATAATAAACATAGCAACAATAAAAATAAATATAAAATACATCAAAATTGTCAAAAAAAATAAGATTTTAAAAATCTTAGTCACAATTTAATTATTTATTATTAATAGCAGTTTGCAAGACACTCAAGTTAGAGGGACAACTTTTTATTGAAAATAATATAATTAAACTTTAATTACCATTAAAGCAAACTTATTATATTATAAATTTAGTATTTTTAATATTTTATTCAAATAAAATTTTTCTTTAAACTCATTAATAGCAAAACATTTCTTACCTAAATCTTTAAAAGATGCTCCGCATGAGTACAATTTATTTTTATCCAATATAATAAATCTATCATGAAAAGAATTATTAATTATAAAACTTATGTTTTTATACTGACTTTCATACTTTTTCCTTAATGTTTCATCAATATTTTTTGAAACTAATATTACTTTTATATTTATTTTCTTTAATAAATCTAACAGTTCTTTTCCAGCATAATTATCTATTATAATTATTTCTTGTTCTGCTTTACTTAAAATATCTAAAAGTAATGAATACGCATCATAAAAATCACTTTCAAAAAAAATATAATCTTTAACAATATCTTTAGGATCGAATTTATCAAATAATTCATTTATTCTTTTTGTGTTATCATCTACCTTTTTCTCTAAAAGCATAAATTTATATGGTAAAAATGCTTTATTATAATTAATATAATGTCTCATTTTTACAAAAGTATCCATAATTGCAATTGAAACTTTTGTTGCCACTTTCGATTTTAATATTGTAGCCAACATATAAAGTCCTTGTTCAGTAAAAACCCGAGGATTACTTCGAGACATTCTACTTATATTTGTGGTCGAAATTTTCGACCACAAACTATTTTTTTCAAAATCAGTAATTACAAAACTAAACCTTTCTGGAAATTTATCTGGATTATTCTTTACTGCTTCATTCACCCTTTTAGTTTCTACTTGATAAAGTTTTGCGATATCAGAATCTAACATTACCTGTACTCCTCTTATTTCATAAATCATATTTTCAATTATCACATTTTCTTTTTCTATTATTTCGTTCATTATATTTTCTCCTTTCAAAAACAAAAAGAGACACTTATCCTATAAATAAGTATCTCCGCATCATGTATATTTCTATTTTGCCTCTAGAAATATACCTTATCGATTAAATTGTCATATAAATATCAGGCAAACTATTTAATACATTCTTATTATATATCATAACCACCTTATTTGCAATAATACTAACTAAAAAGACCAAGATTTTTAAAATCTTAGCCACAATTTAATTATTTACTGTTAATAGCCGCTTGTACCACAGTATCGTACGGGATGCACAAGGTACTTAATCACGTACCAAATATTTTAAACACTAAAATGACTTATATTTTTATATTTTATTTTCTTGCTTTAGTTTTTTTATATATTGTCTTTGTGTCTCAATATAATTTTCTTTATTTTTTAATAATTCTCTTAATTCTTTTAAAAATTCTTCATATATTCTGTCTTTAAAATAGAATTTAGCATATCCATCTTCACCAAATTTTTTTGATAGAACATCATAAGCTCTCAAAAATAATTTTTCGTCTGTTGCATTAGGGTCTAATTTTTTACCATAAGTATATGTTCTTCGTAAACATGCTTCAACTGTATTGTTTCTATCAGCAGATGAAACTATTCTTCCATAAATACTTCTTGGTTCTTCTTTATTAGATGCTCTATGATCTTCTATTGCTTCTTTAATTATTTTTCTTTCTTCAGGAGTAAAGAATTTTTTTAAGTTTTCATCTTTAAACATAATATTAGCAGATATTATTTCATGTGTTTTTGAATCAATATGATGTCCTATATCATGATATGCCGCAATTGTATAAACCATATCTAAATTAACATCTAATTCATTTTCTTTTACTAATTCAAAACTTCTATCTATAACATATTTAATATGACTTATAGAATGTGCAGGTTCATTTTTATCGTATTCAGGAAATATATATTCATCTATATATTTTTTTAATTCTTCATTAATTTTCATATTCTATTTCTCACTTTTTTAAAACTTTTGTGTAAGCAATCTCTCCATGCTCATCCTTAACTCTATGTTCTCTTGATGTAATATGATTTACTTCACAATATCTATTTTTAAATTCTTCCTCTTTTTTTAATAAGTCTCTCATATCTTGAATAAACGCTCTATATGTTTCATCTTCAAAAAACATATTTTCAGGATTTTCTTCATCATATTTCTTCGAAAGTCTCTTTATTGTATAATCCAAATATTCTTCAATATTTGTTTCAGGCATTCTTTCGTGAGCAACAAAGAAGCTTCTTATAAACACTATTTCTATTCTTGTATTTCTATCTGCTGATGAGATTAATTTTCCATATACACTTCTTGGCTCATCTTCTTTAGAAGAACGATGATCCTCTATTGCTTCTTTAATTATTTTTCTTTCTTCAGGAGTAAAGAATTTATCCATTCCTTCATCATTCATAAAGTTTCTAGCAGCAATTAAATGATGCACTGAATGATCTTCATATTTTCCCCAGTCGTGACAAGATGCTATTGCATATATCATATTATCATCTAAGCCCAATTTAAAAGTATCATTTAAAGCAAAACTTCTTCTTATTACTTCTAAAATATGAGCAATATTATGACCGCCATCATTTTTTTCGTATTCAGGAAATATATGTTCTGTAATATAGTCCTTCAAATCTTGTCTAACATTTTTAGTATAATATTCAAGTTCATTAATACCGTTTGCTTCCAATATCATATTTCTTAACACATCAAAAGGTTTATTATAATCATCTTTTAAATTATCATATACACCATATAATATTTCATCCAAGGACATATTAGGATTATGTCTTTTTATCTCATCAAAAGTTAATTTTAATTTATTATTTAATCCATTTACTTCCATAAATCTTCTCTTAAACTCCACTTCATCTTCTGCTAAAACTGAAATTTCTTCTAAAAACTTCTTGTAATCTAAATCTTCAAAATACATTTTTTCAGCTGCATAACCTTTTTTTCCAAATTTATTAATTATATGTTGTCTTGATTCTTCTATTATTTCATCAAGTGTATCATTAGGATTATGCTCTACCCTATAAGCGTATGTTCTTTTAAGTGGAACTTCTATCAATGTATTTCTATCAGCAGAAGAAACAATCTTTCCATATATACTTCTTGGTTCTCCTTCTAAACTTGCCCTATGATCATAGACTGCCTCTACCATAGTTTGAATTTCATCTTCAGTAAAGAACTTTCTTAAATTCATATCTTCAAGCAACATATCAGCAGAAACCTTTTCATGATTTTTAGCATCAACATAATGTCCTATATCATGATATGCCGCAATTACATAAACCATATCATAACTAATATCACTAATACCACTAGCAAATCCTAAGCTTCTATCTATCACATATTTAATATGATCTATACTATGTCCTAAATCATTCTTCTTATAACTAGGAAAAATAGTATTTTCTATATATTTCTTTAATTCATTACTTATCTTCATATTTTATATCACCATATTTCATGTATTTCATATTATTTAATTAAAACTTCACTTTATCTTTTTTATTAATTTTGCTTCAGATACATTTAAATCTTGATAATCTTCAATTTCAAAACCATTACAAAACTGATCATTAATTAGCGTTGTTTCATTATCATTTATAGTTTGCGATAAAAAACTTTTAAAGATAATACCTTTAATATTTTCCTTTTCAAACTTGGTTTCTTTCTCATTAAGAAAAGCATAATCCGGAATATTATTTTCACGCTCATATATAATTTTTTTAGTTAATTTATCACAATATATTGATAAAACACAGACAGCTACACTTGAAGATACAACTATTACACCAAGCAAGACCTTTTCAAACATAGTTAGTCACCTCTCATATTAGAATTATTATAATATATATTATTATTTAATGCAATTAACCAAAATACTAATATATTAAACTATATAATTATATCTATTAATTAATTGTAATAATATATAAATTACAAATTCTTTTTTCTTTTTAATAAGTTTTTATTTAAATCCTTTAATATATATTCTTTTAAAACTTCTACATCAAGTATATTTTCTATACCTTTAATTGTTTCTAAATTAGAAATTATTGACTTTACTTCATCATAAACTTCCTTTTCATCTAAATCAAAAATATTCAAACCAATAGCTTTGTTTTTACTATAATATCTCGTATAATAAGTATTTCCTATTTCATCATGTTTAGCACTATAATAATCAAATTCATTTTCACGAACTTTAAAAGTTATAACCCTATCTTGAATAACATTTTCTTTTTGTGTTTGATCATCTAATTCTATATTTTTTCTTTCTACTATATCTATTACTTCATCAGTAAATAAAATATTATAAAGACAACTAGTTGAATTTAAAATATAATATGTTCCTTTATTAATTCTTTGCTTTCTACCATTCCATAGTATACAAGTACATAACAAATCCAATTTTCTATACTCATCACTAGACATCTTTTTATCAATAAAATCAGAAATAGAAATATAATCACTAATTTCTATTTTAAGAATATTATCTTGCTTTGATATTTTTATATTACTTTCAATTTTTTCTTCTATAGGTTCTGAATTAATAATATCATTATTAGTTTTATATTTTTGTAATTGTAATTTTCTTAATTTTAATTTATTAATAAACTTTTTAATCATCTAACTATTAGCTCCTAATTATAATTTAAAAATCTAAATAAGTTTCTGCTCTTTTAAATTATAATATATGATAACACACAATATAAATTTTTACAAATAATAAAAATATTATTTGTTTAATCCATATACTTTTATAAAATAATAATTTTTTATCAATTGTAGAAAAAGACCAAAATAAAATCTTAGTCTTATAAAATATATTATAATAATTTTAATAATTTTCCCAATAAAACTTTATCTTCATCAGTTTCTTGTTGAACTGTTGGTTCTTTTTTATTTAAATTTTCAATTTGAAGTTCTTTGATTACATTTAATACATCATTAGCTCTCTTTTTTTCTTCTTTAGTTCCTAATTCAATTTTACACAATAGACAAGTTTTTAAAAATCTATCATACATTTTAAGTAACTCATCACATTTTTCTTTATAAAAATCATTAGTATCCGTTTTGGTATTTTTAGCTTTTTTAACAGTATCTTCAATTATAGAAAGAGGATAAGTAAAATAAGGTAATATTGTATAATAAGGACTACTATTAACTTCTCTAAAAGAATCTTTTAAAAGAAACAGTCCAAACTCGTATGATACTTTGTAATCAGTTATTTCTTGAGAAACTCTATGCGGATTTCCATATTTTACACAGCAATCTATAACTTCCTCAATTGTATCAGCAATAACATAATTTAAAGAATCTATTTTTTTAGTAAATCTTTCTTGATAATTTTGTTCCATCATTTCTTCAAATTTATTAAAAAAACCATTTGAATTGAATATAATAATTGGCTTATCAAACTCATTACATCTTTTACTCTCTATTGCACTAAATAATTCAAAATAAGTTCCAATACCTCCAGGTAAAAACAATAGCAAATCACTTTCTTCAATTAACATTTTAGTTCTTTCTAAAACAGATTTTGTTGTTATCTCTTTATTACATTTTAATGATTTAAAATCATCTTTGTACGCTTCAGAACATATTCCAGTAATTTGTTTTCCATGATTAATAGCACTATTATAAGCTAGTCCCATTATTCCTTTATCACAAGCCCCAAATACTAAATCATTATCAGACAATAGTATATCCAATAATTGTTTATTTTCTATTAAATATTTTTTATCAATATCATTATTTGAAGAACAACCTACAAAAATTTTCATAATTCCTCCCTTTTACAAAAGTATAGTTATCATATCAAAAATTTTATTGTTTTTCAACAATTACCTTAGATAGAAAAAGACCAAGATAAAATCTTAGTCACAATTTAATTATTTATTATTAATCGCAGCTTGTACCACCATCAAGTTAGAGGGGCTACTTTTATTGAAGATATAATTAAACTTTAATTTCCATTAAGTTTTATAATTATTACATATTAATTATAGCATATTTTAGTTGTATACGCTAGATTTTTTAGCATAACCTTTAAAAATCTGCATTAATAATCGCAATATTTATCAGCTCTTGGATACGGAATAACATCTCTAACACTTTCTACACCTGTTATATACATCAAAAGTCTTTCAAAACCAACACCATAACCAGATCTAGTACATGTTCCATATTTTCTAAGTTTTAAATACCAATCATAATCTTCTATTTTCATATCTAATTCTTTCATTCTAGATATAAGTTTATCGTAATCAACTTCTCTTTCACTCATACCAAATGTTTCTCCTACACCAGGTAATTCTAAATCTGCAGCCGCTACTGTTCCATCATCCAATTGCTTCATATAAAATGATTTTAATTCTTTAGGCCAATAAGTTATAAATATTGGACAGTCGAAATACTCAGTAATATATTTCTCATGCTCTTTTGCAATATCACCACCATATACTGGCTTAAATTCAAAATCTCTTCCACTTCTTTGTAGTAACTCTATACATTCTTTATAAGTAATCCTTTTAAATTCACTGTCTAAAACTTTTTTCAACTTAGATATCAATCCAACACTCACATATTTATCTAGATACTCTATTTCCTCTTTTGCATATTGTAAAACATATCTAATTACATGTTTCATCATATCTTCAGAAATTGATATAATACCATCTAAATCACAAAATGCTACTTCAGGTTCAATTTGCCAAAACTCAGCTAAATGATATGGTGTATGAGATTTATCAGCTCTAAATGTTGGTCCAAATGTATAAACTTTACTAAATGCTTGAGCAAATGTTTCAGCTTCAAATTGAGCTGAAACAGTAAGTCCAACTTTTTTTCCAAAAAAGTCCTTTGAATAATCTAACTTACCTGTCCTAGCAATTTCTTCTAAATCTTGAGTAGTTGCTTGAAACATTTCTCCAGCTCCTTCGCAATCACTTGCAGTAAATATTGGAGCTTGTAAATATAAGAATCCTTCTTTTTGAAAGAAGTCATGCAATGCCATAGATGCAACACTTCTTATTCTAAAAATTGCTTGAAATAAAGTTGTTCTAGGTCTTAAATATGCTTGTTCTCTTAAAAATTCTCTACTATGTTTTTTAGGTTGAATTGGATAATCTTCATCACAATCACCTATTAAAATAATTTTTTTAGTTTGTAATTCTAATTGTTCATCACTTATTGGTGATTTTGATAAAATTCCTATTATTTCAATTGCAGAACCAAATTTAATTTTTTGTATTTCATCAAACTCTTTCAATTTTGAATCATATACAACTTGTATTTTTTTAAAACAAGTACCATCTGATAATTCTATAAAACCTATTTCTTTTTGTTTCCTATGTTTTCTTATCCAACCTTTAACAGATATCTCTTTACCAATTGGTTGTTCTTCATATATTTTTCTAATTTCCATAACTAAAACCTCCTCTCTATAAAAATTTGTACCCTTCTAATTCTTTTTCTGATTTAGTTTGCCAACTAGATTGTTGAACTTCAACTATATGAGTTTTTTCTAATATTAACATGCATATTCTAGATTGCCCTATACCACCACCAATAGTATAAGGTAATTCTCTCTTCACTATTTTCTGATGATATGGTAAAGATAATCTATCCATAGTATCAGATTTTTCTAATTGAGATAGCAATGATTTTTCATCTACTCTAATTCCCATTGATGAAAATTCAACAGCTTTATCTAAAAATTTATCCCAAATCATCAAATCACCATCCATTGACCAGTCATCATAATCCGGACTTCTTAAATCATGAGATATCCCAGATTTCAACTTATCTCCTATACCAATAATAAATACTGCCTTTTTATCCTTTGTTATTAATTGTTCTCTTTCTTTTGGTGTTTTATCTGGATATAAATCTTCTAGTTCCTGACTAGTAATAAAATAAATTGTTTTTGGTAAATCTAATGTTAAAAAATGATATTTCTGTTTCATTATAATTGAAGTTTGTCTTATAGATTTATAAATTGCTTTTACTGTTTCTTTTAAATAATCTATAGTTCTATCACTCTTATCAATTACTTTTTCCCAATCCCATTGTTCGACATAAAGTGAATGTGTTGCATCTACTTCTTCATCTTTTCTAATAGCCTTCATATCCGTATATAATCCCGTATGAACAGGAAAGCCATATTTTCCTAACGCTTCTCTTTTCCATTTAGCTAAAGAGTGAACTATTTCAAATTCTTCATCTTCTTTAGTAAATCCAACAGCTTTTTCTTTTCCTGATAAATCATCTTGTAATCCTGATGATTTTTTTACAAATAATGGACTTCCAACTTTAGTTAGTCCTAACCTTTTTTCAATTTGACTTTCAAATGTCTTTTTAATTTCATCAATCATTTTGATTGTTTCTAAATAACTTAATTCTTTTTTTATTTTTAATTCCTTCTTTCTTAATTTTATTTTTAAATTTTATAAATAAATTAAGATACTTGTAGGATATATCTATTTTATTTAATTTCAGTTGCATAAAATAGATATAAAAATGAAATTTTATAATCTATTTTATGTCTTATTATTGTCATCTGACATAAAATCACTTCCTTATTTTATTTCTAATTTCTTTACTTTTGTTTTTTCAATACTTTCTAAAAACTCTTGTTTAGTAAATGTAGTATCAATTTTACGTGTTCCACAAATCATATATTGTGGTTGTTCAGGATGATAATCTAATCCTTCACCAGTTGCTAATCTTTTAACCATTTGGTAACTAATTGGATCACAAGCACCAAAATATATTCTCGTACTTTCAACAATTTCCTTTAATTGTGCTTCATCCTTTTTTATAATTTCAGGACTTGGTAAACATTTTTTTATTTCATCAAAACATAAATGTTGTCCTATTATGAAATCTTTTAAATATGAAACAAGTTTTTCGCTATATTCTACTGTTAAAGTGTCTAATTTATGTGCTTCATCAATGTACTTTTGATGATGTTCTTTAGCTATTTTATCAATAAAACTTAAAAACAACTTAAAAGTTTTATCCTCCTTACCAAAACGCTCAAAAAACATTTCTAAAGTATCTTCCAAATAGTATTCTTTAAACAAATCCGAAATATATCTAAACCAAATTTCATCTAAAGCTTGGGCTGTTAAAAATGGAAATCTTTGTGAAATATCATAATTTCCTTTAAAAGTTTCTCTTTTTGTTCTAACATCATATATTCCACCACTACATTGCCATTGCTGTAAAAATAATTCGTATGTTTCTTCATCTAACTCTACATCACCAATAGCATCAATAATATATTCTGTTCTTGGTGCTCTAAATTTTTCTGGACATAGATAATATTCAAATTTAGACTTATCCAATTTTAAATATTCACTTAACTTAAGTTTTTTTCTTCTTTTTCTTTAAAATAAACTGCCATTTGTGTCACCTCACTTTCTTTTTAATATAAAAATACCCGTATCATCCTACAATAAGGACGAATACGGGTATCCGCGGTGCCACCTTAATTTATTACTTAAAAACCATTTATCGTTTAAATAAATGGTTTGTTATTCAGTAATCACTTTTTCAGTTCTAACAAACCTAGCAACATGGTAACGGATTGCCTGCCGGACTAGCCTACTTGGATATTTCCTTTTGGTAGTCTGCTCAGAGGTGTTCTTTCACGATACGCTTATAATCAGTTTCCACTATACCTGACTCACTAGTATAAGCATTAAAGTTACTTTTCCCCTTCAACGCAATATAATCATACCACATTTGTTCGCATTTGTCAAATCCAGCATTTTTTTACTCTATTTTTAACATCTATCTATAACTATTAAAGGTACAAATATTTCATCATCTGTATATCCTGCATGGTGAGATTTTAATATTTCACTACCAATATATAATAATGTCTTATCTGATGTAGCGATTGCTAAATAATCTCCTAATGAATCTCTAAATATTTCATTTTCTTCACCGTCACCAAACAACTTAGAATTGATTATATCTTCTTTAGTATATAATTCAAAATCATTAGAAAAATACTTATTAAATAATTCAACAAATTTATCTTTTATATCTTCTTTTATAAAGAAATTAACAGCTCTAGGTTCAATTGATGTATTTCTAACTAAACACTCAACAACATCGGGATATTCATTTAAATCAATATTAATAATATTTTTATGACCATGGTCTGCTACTACAAAAATTATTGTATCTTTTACTTTCAAACTTAAATTTTCAATTCTTTTATTCAAATCTAATATTAACTCTTTAGCCTCATTACTATCAGTTCCTAATTCATGCATTGTACTATCTGGTTCCGTACTATAAGCATAAATATATTTCTTACCTTCTTCATTACATTTCTCTTCAATTATATTGAACATATCATCTAAATCATTGTATGCACTATCACCAAAAGGAAATAATGTATAACCACTATATTCTGTTTTTTCAGAAATTTCTTCCATTATTGATTTAGTTTTCATATGTTTTTCTTTAAAATCTATTGCTTCTTGTAATGTTTTATATTCAAAATCCCCTTTTTCAGAATTTAAAAATGTAGTAATTGTTTTATCTATTTCTTTAAAATACATATCCCAACCGAGCATTCCTGATTCAACTGGATTTAATCCTGTCATCATTGAAGTTGTTGCTGCTACTGTAGTTGCAGGAAAGACTGTTGTAATATCTTTAAATCTATTCTCTATAAGAAATGAATTTTTGTCTAGTACTCTATCAATAATTTTTGAACCCATTCCATCACATAATATGGTAATTACATTTTTAGGTTTTTTTGTTTCTAAAAGTTCATCAATATAACTTAAAGTATTATGTTTATATTCTAATTCAAAATATTTTCTAATAGAACATGCTAAATTTGTTAAACATTCATTATAATTATTTTTTACTAACATTAGTATCACCTTTATTTAATTATATCATAATCTTCTAAAGTTTTTTTATACACTTGTAGCACTTAGTGCCACAAGCTAATTTTATCTTCATCGCACATTACTATATCCAAGTAAAAAAAAGACTAAGATTTATAATGAAGTTGTAAGATAAAAGTAGACAGAAAAAAACTGTTTACTTTTTTGTTATAATAAAATAAGGAGATGATATCGATATGGCTAGTAAAGGTCAAAAGTTTAAACATTGGTCAAAAGAAGCAAAATTATTGTAAAGAAAATCGTAGAAGAAGGAAAATCAAGTTATGCAGTAGCCAAAGAAGAAAATATCTTATCAACAGGTATGATTAGACATTGGACGAAATTATATATTGAACAAGGAGAAAATGCATTAGAAAATAAAAAGAAACCGGGGAATCCTTTAAGTAAATATTCTAGAAGAAAAACACTTACAAAAGAAGAACAATTAGAATATGAAAATATGAAATTAAGAATCGAGAACGAATTATTAAAAAAAGGATACCTAATGAAA
>JAFQID010000040.1 GCA_017397685.1 Bacilli bacterium
ATTGGAAAGCTGTGCTATAATAAAAATACATATGGCAAGTATAAATATTTAAAAATGATTACTATAGAAAATAAGGAAGACTTGCTTGATTATACGGAGGGTGATAGTATAATGGAAGAGTATGCTAAGGAGTTATTAAAGGTTAATGATCTTAATATTTATAATGATATTCTTACTAAGGAAGAGGATGATATACTTATAAGAGAGTCTGAGAAGTTATTCGCACGTGATGAGGGAAAAGAAGAAGGAATAGAAGAAAGAAATATTGAAATAGCAAGGAATATGTTAAATATGAAATTGGATTTAGAAGTGATATCTAAAGCAACTGGTTTATCTATAGAGGAAATTAAGGAATTAGAGAAATTAATGTAAATTGATATTTACATTTTTTTTATTAGGAAAGTAATACTAAATATTTCTTTTAAAAAAATCCAAAAAATATATATGTCATGTTTGAATAATAAACTTGTTTTATAAGAAGGCTACTATGATTATTTATAAAGTTTATAAGTTTAGAATGTATCCAAATGAAGATTAAACAACTTTTTTATATAATTAAAAAATACAAAAAATGGTTCAAAAAAAATATAATATATGTTAAAATAAATTAAATAGAAAAGAGGTACAAAGCGTGGGAAAAATAATTTCATTAGTTAATCAAAAGGGCGGAGTTGGTAAAACAACAACAAGTATAAACTTATCTAACTCACTAGGTCATTTAGGCAAAAAAACATTATTAATAGATTTAGACCCTCAAAGTAATTCTACAACAGGTTTAGGAGTAGATAGAGTAAAAATAAGTAAAAGTATATATAATGTGATAATGGGAGATTGCAAAGTAGAAGATGCAATAATAAAAACTCCATATAAAAACTTAAGCATAATTCCAGCTCTAATAGATTTAGCTGGTGTAGATATTGAATTAATACAAATAGGTGTTCAAGATAAAGAATTTAGAGTTACTGAACAACTAAAAAAAGCACTTCAAGAAGTAAGAAACAGATATGATTTTATAATAATTGATTGTCCACCAAACCTTGGAATATTAACAACAAATGCACTAGCAGCATCAGACTCAGTATTAATACCAATACAATGTGAATATTATTCACTTGAAGGAGTTAATCAATTATTACATACAATATTAAAAATACAAAACAATGTAAATCCAAACTTGGATATAGAAGGAGTACTTCTAACAATGTTAGATGGAAGAACATTAATTGGTTTAGAAGTAGTAGAAGATGTTAGAAAATTCTTTAATGAAAAAGTATTTAGTACAATAATACCAAGACTAGTTAAGCTTGTAGAGGCGCCATCACACGGAAAACCAATATTAGAATACGATCCAAAAAGTAATGGTGCGCTAGCATATCTTAACTTAGCGAAAGAGGTGATTGAAAGAAATGGAAAATAAAAGAAAAGCATTAGGAAGAGGTCTTGAACAACTATTTAATAATGAAAGCATATTTGTAAGTCCAGTAAATACTATTGAAGAAGTAAAATTTGATAATGACGATAAAAATGAAGAAATAATAATGGTCGAAGTAAAGGAACTAAGAAGCAATCCATACCAACCAAGACAAACATTTGACCAAGAAAAATTAGTTGAACTAGCAAATTCAATAAAAGAACATGGGGTAATAGAGCCTATAATTGTTACTAAAAGTATAAAAGGTTATGAAATAGTTGCAGGTGAAAGAAGAAAAAAAGCTTGTGAACTAGCAGGAATTGAAAAAATACCAGCAATTTTAAAAGAGTTTACCGATGAACAAATGATGGAAATTGCACTTCTTGAAAATATACAAAGAGAAGATTTAACCGCAATTGAAGAAGCGGAAGCATATAGTAATCTTATAAAAGCACTTAATATAACACAAAACGAACTTGCTGAAAAAGTAGGTAAAAGTAGAGTTTATATAACAAACTCATTAGGGCTTTTAAGATTACCAGAATCTACAAAAAATGATATACTACATGGATTCTTATCTCAAGGCCATGCAAAAGTACTAAGTAAACTAGAAAGTGAAGAAGAAATAATAAAACTTGCAAACAAAGTTAAAAGTGAACATCTATCAGTTAGAGCTCTAGAGGAACTAGCATCAAATCCAGAACTAAAAAAATCAAATATAGTTAAACGAAATAAAACTAATACATATTCTTATGTAGAAGATGCTTTAACTGAAACAATAGGTAATAGAGTAAAAATAAAATCTAATAAAATAATTATACCTTTTATAAACGATAAAGATTTAGAAAGAATATTAGATATAATAAAAGTAGAGATAAAAGTTGATTAATATGAAAAAAGATTATAAATTAGGAAGTAAAGTAATAATGAAAAAACCACATCCATGTGGAACGAACCTATGGGAAATTACAAGGATGGGCATAGACATTAAAATTAAATGTATTTCTTGTGGAAGAAGCATAATGATGGATAGGCTAGAGTTTGAAAAAAAACTTAAGAAAGTAGAGGAATTTTAATGATAAAAAAGAAAATTAAATTAAGTCCAATAATGACTTTTATAGTTTTAATATTTGCAACACTTTTAATAAGTGGTTTTTTGCATTTTATTAATGTACAATCTCAATATTCATCAGTAAATAAGGTGACAAACGAACTGGTTAATAACGTTGTTGAAGTAAAAAATATACTTAGCCCAAGTGGAATAAAACACATAGCAACAACAGCGGTAAGTAGTTTCGTAGAGTTTACTCCTTTAGCAACTTTAATAATCGTATTAATAGGTATTGGTATTTTAGAATCAACAGGATTTACAAAAAGTTTTTTTACTCTTATAACTAGAAATGCAAAGAAAAACACATTAACATTTATATTGATATTGATAAGCCTACTATTTTCAATACTAGGAGATATAGGATATGTAGTAATGCTTCCAATTGGCGCTCTATTATTTAAATATGGAAGAAGAAATCCTCTAGGAGGAATAATAGCATCATTCGCATCCCTTTCATTTGGAGAAGGAATAAACATACTACTCTCATCAACAGATAGTTCACTTTTAACAATGACAACAAATGCAGCTAAAACGCTAGATATAAATTACGAAGTTGGAATATTTTTCTCATTATTCATAATGACAGTACTATTAATAATAACAGCTTTAATATTTACTAAGATAACTGAAAAAAGAATTATGCCAAAACTTGGCAAATATGAACATACAGAAGAAGAGCTAGTATTAACAAACAAAGAATTAAGAGGATTAATAATTGGTATTGGTCTTGGAATACTTTATGCACTATTAATTATATACATGATAATACCTGGATTACCTTTATCTGGAGCACTTCTAGATCATGGAGCGGACAGATACATTGATATGCTATTTGGAAGTAATTCGCTATTTAATAAAGGATTCATATTTATTGTTACATTATTCTTTGTAATAATTGGTTTAGGTTATGGTTTCATGACTAAAAAGATAAAAAATAATAATGATATCGCAGAAAGCCTAGGACATTCCCTAGATGATATCGGTAGTATACTAGTGCTAATATTCTTCGCATCATTATTTATAAATGTATTTGAAGAAAGTAACATAGGTATAGTACTAACAGCGGCAATATCTAATTTAATTAGTTCATTAACATTTAACGGAATAGGACTAATCGTTATAGTCTTATTATTAATAATGTTGTGTAATATTTTCTGCCCAAGTCCAATATTAAAATGGAGTATACTATCAGCTAGCGTAGTTCCACTATTCATGAACTCTAGTATATCACCTGAATTTGCACAAATTGTATTTACCGCAGGAGACAGCATAACAAATGGAATAACGCCATTACTAACATTTTTTGTTATTTATATAGCATTTATGGAAAAATATAATCAAAAAGATACAATAACATTATTTGGAAGCATAAGATATATGATTCCATATGCATCAGCTTCAATGTTAATATGGTTTGTTGTATTAATAGGTTGGTATCTAATTGGACTTCCAATAGGTATTGGATCACTTCCGGGGGTAATATATGGCGCTTAAAGCAGGAATAATAGGTTTACCAAACGTTGGAAAAAGCACACTTTTTAATGCGATAACTAAAAAAAATATCTTAGCTGCTAACTACCCATTCGCAACAATAGATCCAAATGTTGGAGTAGTTTATGTACCAGATGAAAGATTAAACACATTAGCAAAAATGTACGAGCCAGATAAAACTATTGGTGCGCAGTATGAGTTCATAGATATCGCAGGACTCGTAAAAGGAGCATCTCTTGGAGAAGGACTTGGAAACAAATTCTTGTCTCATATAAGAGAAGTCGATGCTATCGTGCAAGTTGTAAGATGCTTTGAGGATAAAGATATAATACACGTTGAAGGAAATATAGATCCTCTTAGAGATATAGAAATTATAAATTATGAACTTATTTTAAGTGACCTAGAAATAATAGAAAATAGAATAGGTAAAATTGAAAAAAAAGCACAAACTACAAACGATAAAGAATCACTAAAAGAAGTAGAACTTTTAAAAAAATGTAGAGAAAAATTAAGTGAAGGATTAATGCTAAGACTAATAGATTTTACTGAATCAGAGCAAAAAATATTAAAACCATTTAATTTTATAACTAATAAACCTTTTATATATCTAGCAAACGTAAGTGAAGATGACATACTAGTCGGTTCTAACAAATATATAGATGAAGTAAGAGAGGTTGCACAAATTCAAAATGCAAGTATAGTCCTTATGTGTGCAAAAATAGAAAGTGAACTTACTGATTTAGACGAAGAAAGCAAAAAAGAATTTTTAAAAGAATTAGGGATTCAAAATAGTGCCTTAGATGAACTTATTCACATAACATACCATATGCTAGGTCTTGAAACATTCTTTACCGTTGGAAAAGATGAATGTCGAGCATGGACATTTAAAAAAGGTATGAAAGCACCAGAATGTGCTGGAATTATTCATACAGATTTTGAAAAAGGCTTTATAAAAGCTGAAGTAATGAGTTATGAAGATTTAATAGAACATGGTAGTGAACTTAAAGTGAAAGAAGCTGGAAAAGCAAGACTTGAAGGGAAAGAATATATAATGCATGATGGAGATATATGTTATTTTAGATTTAATGTAACAAAATAAAAAGTTTGAATTTGATGAACTGCACCCCATAGAGTAGATGTCATAAAAAAAGTCAGTTCAAGAAAAATGTGTTAAAATACACTTCCGAAAGGAGGTGTATTTTTGTGGCTTCAAAAGGTCAAAAATTTCAAAAATGGGACGAGAGTCTAAAAGAAG
>JAFQID010000027.1 GCA_017397685.1 Bacilli bacterium
ACCTTTTTAGCATGGAATCATTTTCCTTTTCATCATTTATTTTACTAAAATTTCATAAAAATACAAGAGAAAAAGTTGCTTTTTCTCTTGTAATTACAATCATTTGTTTATAAATTGCATTTTACTATTTAACTAACTTTTTTATCTGTTTTTGTGCGATAATTACTAGAAAATCATATATTTTTAAAAAGTACACAACATTGTGCACTTTATTTAAAATTCAACGTTTTTTAAATAAACATTACACTATTACCGTGTTTTTCAATTATATCTTTAACGTCCTTAAACGCAAGGAAAATAGTTGCTTTATTAGTATTAGGATGAAACCCAACATTATTTACATTTTTTAATTCCTTATCAAATACAAATATAACAGATTTACTTTCATCGTTAATAACACCGAATGGTGATACGTAACCATTTTCTAGTTTTAAATATTTTTCTAGTCTTTCAGCTGAACCGAAACTAAGTTTAGTAGAGCCTATTTTCTCAGCAACTTCATCAAGTCTAAGTGCTTTAGAATGATGACAAGAAACACAAAAATGCATATTACCTTTAGCATTTCTTAAAAATAAATTCTTACAAACATATCCTTTATCAAGTAAACCTAACTTTTCCATATCTTCAATAGTATGAACTTCTTCATGTTCAATAAGCTCATACTTAATATTTTTACTATCTAATAATTCTAATACTTCTTTCATTTTATAAACCTAACCTTTCATCTATTTCACATAAAGCTTCTAGAGCAAGCGTAGAAAACTCTTCTAAACTAAGACCTAACTTTTCTATCGCAGACATATATTCTCTATTTGCACTTCTGCAGTACCTAGCTTCTTTAAATCTTTTTAAAATTGAAGATACCTTAACACTTCTTAATTTTTTATCAGGATATCCTTTAGCGATTCCCATTATAAATCCACTCATTGGATCAGCTGATAATATACATATTTCCATATCACTTTTTGCGATATATCCATTAAGAGGATTATGAGCAAGTATTCCATTATATAAAGTTTCATTTCCAAAACTTTCATTTTTTAAAATATCAACTGAGGCAGGACCATGCAAACTCATATCACTTCTCCAGTCTACCCTTTCCTCATCAAGATCATGAAGCAAGCCCGTAATGCCCCAAAGTTCTACATTTTCCGGATCAAATCTTAATGCAAGTTTTCTCATAATTGCTTCAACCGCTTCACTATGAATAATATATTCTTCTCCTTTAACATATTTATTTAAAATCTCATATGCCTTATCTCTATCCATTTTTCTTCACTCCTTTAAAAATATAAAATCCTTTATCTCTATCTATGAGTTCAATAAAATATTTTTCCTCTAAAATCTTCTTTATACTAAGTGCGCCTTGATCTTTACGAATCACAAAGAAAAGTTTTCCGTCATCTTTTAAATAATCATAAGCTCCACTAAGTATTTCAATTACTTTTGATTTGCCCGCTCTAATTGGTGGATTAGTGATAATCGTATCATACACACCACTCACATTTTCATAAGCATCACTTTCAAACGCTCTAGCATTAACTTCATATTTATCAATATTCTTTTTAGTTAAATGAAGTGCCCTTTTATTTACATCTATCATATCTACATAAGAATTATTTATCTTAGATATAACGATTCCAATAAAACCATAACCGCATCCAACATCTAAAACTTTTTCACTTACTTTAGTATCTTTTAAATAACTTTCTAAAAGAGCTTTCGATCCATAATCAATTTTATCTTTACTAAATACTCCATTATCACTTAAAAATTCAAAAGAAAAAGAGTCATATTTATAAGAAATACTCCTAAATTCACTTTTAAGATTTCTATCATTTTCAAAATAATGACTCATATATTTTCCCTTTCAATAAATAACATATATATTATAACATTAATTTAAAACAATTTGTTGTATTTTTTTATTATTTATTTAATAATTTTTTTATCATTTCTTCATCAGAATAATTACCAATATTATTTTTATAAAAATTTCTTTTTTCCTCATATTCTCTATCAGAACAATTATAACTTTTGAAAACCATATTATTTTTTTCAAAATCTTCATAAGTAGAAAGAAACTCTATTCTATATTTACCACAGTTTAAACAATAATAAACATTATATTGAAACTCTTCATCATTTTCATTTCCACATCTCAAGCTATCTACATCGAATGATCCATAATAATACCAAATTAAATGGTTACATTCTTCACTTTTAGTTTTATCAACTCTCTTAATTTTATATTCAAAAGTAAGTTGTTCACTATTAGACATACTATTTAGTTCAGTAATTAAAGCCTCAATTTCATTAATCTTTTCACTTATTTTATTAACATTATTCTTATATTTAAATACATTTTCCATAAATCCCCCTAAAAAATTAGTCAAAGAAAGCCTTATATTACATAAGGCTTATTAATAATTAAACTAATTCAACAGTTGCGCCAGCTTCTTCAAATTTAGCTTTTAATTCTTCAGCTTCACTAGCAGAAACGTTTTCTTTAACATTTCCTCCAGCATCAGCGATATCTTTAGCTTCTTTAAGTCCAAGACCAGTTATTTCTCTGATTACTTTAATAACTTGTAATTTTTGAGCTCCAGCATCTTTAAGTACTACAGTTTTATTTGAGCTATCAGCACTTTCCTCTTCAGCTTGAACAGGTGCAGCTGCAACAGCTACTGCAGATGGATCAACACCAAACTCCTCCTTCATCATATCAACTAGTTCTTTAACTTCTAGTATAGTTTTTTCTTTTAAAGCTTCGATAATATCTTTATTTTCTATTTTTGCCATTATTTCTCTCCTCCTTCTTCTAATTTTTCGGCATATAAATTAAGTGCAATACTCATATTTCTAACATGTTCTATTAAACCACCAGCGAACATAGTAAGTAACCCTTCCATACTTGGAATTGTTGCATATTCACTAATAACTTTAGTATCAGCGATTTTATCATCGATAAATCCAACTCTAATTTCAAGTGCTGGATGTTCTTTAGCGAACTTACTTACAATCTTTATTGGCTCGATAATATCCTTAGAAAATAAGTATGCGTTAGGTCCTTCCATATAATCGTATAATTCAATATTCTTTTCTTTTAATGCAAGATTTACAAGAGTATTTTTATATACTTTTACATCAGAACCTATTTCTCTTAGATCTTTTCTTAAAGTAGCTATTTCACTAACAGTTAATCCTTGATAATTTAATAGTAAAAATGTCTTAGACTCATCAAGTTTATTAACTATCTCTTTAACCACTTCTTTCTTTTGCTCAAGAATCTTAGCGCTTGCCATACCTTCTCCTTTCTTTAAAATAAAAATTTCCTCGTGACAAGGAAACATAATAAACATTAAATGTTATCGCTTCCTCGGTAAGATTTACTTTTTTACTTACTGTCTTTGGTCACTCAGTGATTTAGATTATACAGCATTTACATAACTTTGTAAAGCATTTTTTTAATTTTATTCATATGAGCAATAAAATATAACTAAAAAACACGCATAAAGCGTGTAATTATTATAATCCTAATGAACTTTTGTCTAGTTTAATTCCAGGACTCATAGTTGAAGATAAGCTAATGTTCTTAATAAATGTTCCTTTTACAGTAGCTGGTTTAATTCTAACTATTTCATTAACTAAAGCTCTAAGATTTTCTTCTAAAGCTGTTTCAGTAAATGAAAGTTTACCAATAGATACATGTAAATTTCCATAAGAATCATTTTTAAAATCAACCATACCTTTTTTAATGTTAGTAATAGCATCTTTTACATTAGTAGTAACAGTACCAAGTTTAGGGTTTGGCATTAAACCTTTAGGTCCTAAAACTTTACCTAATTTTCCTAGTGCTGGCATCATTTCAGGAGTAGCTACGATGATATCAAACTCGAACCAATTTTCTTTTTCAATTTTTTCAAGGATATCTTCTGCTCCAACAAAATCAGCTTCAGTTGCTTCACTAGCTTTAGTTTTTGTTACAACTAATATTCTTTTAGTTTTACCAGTTCCGTTAGGAAGAACAAAACTTCCTCTTACGTTCATATCTGTTTTTTTCGCATCAATATTAAGTTTAATTGCTAAATCAACAGTTTCATCGAACTTTTTAGATTTAAGTGATTTTAATAATTTAATAGCTTCACTTACTTCATATAACTTAGCTTTTTCTACATTACCTGATGCTTCCACATACATCTTACTACGATTCTTCATATTAACCTCCTTATGCTGTGGTATCTTGGATTATATTTTCTCGCATATTATTTTTATTATTCTTCAGTTTCTTCTTTATCGCTTTGAGCAGTAGTTTCAACTTCAACGCTAGCGCCTTCAGCCATAGCCTTAGCACTTTCTTCCATAGCCTCAAGATCAGCTTCTAATTTAGCAGCTTGTGCTTCTGCTTCCTTAGCTTCTTTTGCTTGCTCAGCAAGTTCAGCGTCAGTTAAACCTTTAATAGCTATACCCATATTTCTAGCGGTACCAGCAACTATTTTCATTGCAGACTCTAAATCATAAGCATTTAAATCTGGCATCTTAGTTTCAGCTATTGCTTTAACATCTTCTTTAGTTATAGTAGCAACTACATTATTAGCACCCTTATTACTTGCTTTAGTAATTCCAGCAGCTTTCATTAAAAGTGATGCAGTTGGTGGAGTCTTAAGTTCAAAATCAAATGATCTATCATCGTAAATAGTAATTAATACAGGAATAATATCTCCCATTTTTTCACGAGTAGCATCATTATACTTTGTACAGAACTCTTGAAGATTAATTCCAGCAGGACCTAAGATTGTTCCAACTGGTGGAGCCGGTGTTGCTTTACCAGCTTGTACATTAAGTTTAATTTGTTTAACAACATTCTTTGCCACGAAAACACCTCCTATTTAAAATATAAAGTTTTTTATTTTTTCGCGAGTGGTTAACGATAATCCAACATTTCTCCCACTTCTAATTTATATTAAAAATATAAATCGACTAGTACATATTACCACAAACATACCTAAAACACAAGAAAAATCGTATCTCTTCACCCACAAATCAAAATTTCCACTAAATATTTTAGTGGAAACTAATCTTTTTTTATTCACTTTTTATTCGCATCTATTTTATAGTTAGAACATTTTAATCAATATTTTTTAGATTACTTGTTTTAAAACTTTTGAATGTTTTTCAAGGTCTTTTATTTGATCAAAACTATATGTGGTTTGTTCGTTTTGATCATATACTATGCTTTCTATTCCATTTTCGTTTATGTATGGCACTAAGATTTTGATGTTGTTTGAATATTTTACTAAAAAATTATCTAAATTTGTTAGATCACAGTTATTTCCTATATATAGAATTAGTTCATTAATTTTATATTGCGATTTTTTTAGCTCATTTAGAATGGTGCCAATTAGTTTTGTTTCTTCTTCTTTAAAGTTTTGAATATGTATCATAAGTGATTTTGATTCACATTTTATTAGTAAAGCCGCTGAATTGTTTAATATTTTTATTGCTAATGCGCACGTGTCTTCATCTGTTTCTTCAAAATCAGATATGTCTACTAGTTTAATTTTTTCTACCATTTTTACCTCACAAGTTAATATTATACTACATAATTGTGAAAAAATAGTAAAAATTATTTTCTTTTTGTAGGAAGTCCATTTATTCTTTCTATTTTATGAAAGTTATCTTCTTCTAAATCTTTGTCAAAATCATATTCTTCGTCTCTTAAATTGAGTTGTATATTTTGATATATTTTTTTATTTTTAGTACTAAATTTATTTAAATTTGAAAACATACTATTCACCATTAAATAGTATGCTCATGTTTATTATAAATATTCTTCGTTATGTTTATTTTCTTTAGATAAATCTATTTCTTCAATTGTTTCTAATGCTTCAATTATTAGGTGATCAAAGTCTATTTTTGATTCTTCTTCATATATTGTTTTTAAACTTGGATTTATTATTGGATGTTTTGGAACAAATACTGTGCAGCAGTCTTCATATGGAAGAATAGATGTTTCGTATGTATCTATTTTTTTTGATATTTCTATTATTTCTTGTTTGTCAAATGAGCAAAGAGGTCTTAGTACTGGAAAGTTTGTTACTTCATTTACTGCGAGCATACTACTGAGTGTTTGGCTTGCTACTTGACCAATACTTTCACCATTTACTAGTGCTAAGGCTTTTATAGATTTTGCTTTTGAATGAGCTATTTTATACATCATTCTTCTCATTATTGTTATTAGGTATGTTTCATCTAAGTTTTTATATATTGTTTCTTGTATTTTTGTGAAGTTTACTATGTATAGTTTTCCTTTGAATGAGTATTTTTCAAGTTTTTTTGCAAGTTCTATAACTTTATTTCTTGCTTCTATACTTGTGTGTGGTCTACTTTCAAAATATATATAGTCTAGTTTTACTCCTCTTTTTAGTGTTAGGTATCCTGCGACTGGACTATCTATTCCACCTGATAACATAAGAAGTGCTTTTCCAAGTGTTCCAACTGGATAGCCTCCTAATCCTTTAATACCTGATGTACTTAAGTAAACATTATCTTTTCTTATTTCTATATTTAGTATAACATCTGGATTATGTACATCTACATTTATATTTTTTATATTTTTTAGTATATGTCCACCAACCATTTGACTAAGATCCATTGAATGAATTTCAAATGATTTATCACTTCTGTTAGTTACTACTTTAAAAGTTTTAAAATCATTTTGTTTTATTACTTCTAATGAAGAATCTAAAATAACATTTATATTTTTATTATTTATCATATAAGCAACTACTATTTCATATATTCCATAGATATTTTTTAATATTTCTATAATATTATGTATATCTTCTTCTTTAGCATTTATAAACATTCTGTAATAATCGTTTTCTATGGTTATTTCATATCCTAGTAATTTGCTTTCTATATTTTTTTTTAGTGTGTTTATAAAGAAGTTTCTGTTTCCTTTTTTTGTTGTTAGTTCTCCGTATTTTATTAATATTACTTTTTTCATTTGAACAGCAACTCACTATATACTTTTTCGAATTTTTTTATAAATTCATTTATTTCTTCTGATGTAGTTAGATGAGATATGCTTATTCTTATTGATGTTGTAGATATTTCTTTGTTTCCATTTGATATTGCGTTTAATATTACGCTTTCTTCAAGAGATGAACATGCGGTTGTTGTTGAGATAAATATGTTTTCTCTTTCTAAGGCATGTACGAATGTTTCACTTTTTATTTTTAGTAAAGATAGATTTAGTATTTGAGGAACACATAGTTCGTTTGAGTTTATTTTTATATTAAGTTTACTTAAATGTTTTATAAGTGTATTTTTGTGTTTTTCACATTTTTTGATATTTGTTTGAAGTGAATCGTTAGCAAGTCTTATAGCTTTTGAAAATGAAGCTATTAATGGAAGTGCTGGAGTTCCTCCTCTAAAAGGGCAGTTTTCTGTTGTTCCATAAATTAACGTATCTATGTTTAAATCTTTTCTTTTATAAAGCAAACCTATTCCTTTTGGTGCGTATATTTTATGTGCTGAGAATGATGCTAGGTCTAAGTCACTAAGGTAAAAGTTTGTTTTTCCAAGGGCCTGAGTTAAATCACTATGAAATATTACGTTTGGATTTTTTTTGTTTATTACTTGTCTTATGGTTTTTAGAGGTTGTTTAAATCCTACTTCTGAGTTTACAGCGCATATACTTAAAAGTATTGTGTCTTCTCTTATTAGGTTTTCTAGGTGTTTTAGGTCTATTTGACCATTTTCAAGTATATTTACAAAGTCTACTTCAAAACCTATACTACTTAAATATCCCATTGTTTCAAGGACACTTTTATGTTCTAGTTTTGATGTTATTATATGTTTTCCTTTTGATGCGTATTTAAAAGCTACTCCTTTTATAGCTGATGAGTTTGATTCACTTGCTCCTGATGTGAATATTAATTCTTTTGGATGGCAGTTAAATATTTCTGCGATTTGATTTGTTGCGTTTATTAAAAGTTCTTTTGATTTTGTTCCAAGAGAATGTATTGAGTTAGCATTTCCTGGAAAGTCTTTTGTTACTTTTATATATGAGTCTAAAACTCTATCATCTACTGGTGTTGTAGCACTATAATCTAAATATATCATTTCTTTTCTCCTTATATTTCTTGAACTACTGTTAGTATTACTGGTTTACATGATGTTTGTTTGAATAAGTAGTTTCCTATTATTTCTCTCATATCATTTCTCATTTTTGCATAGTCTGCAAATTTTGATGAGTGTATGTTGTTTTTTATTATTTCTAATGATTTGTTTTTTATTTCTTCTAATAGTTCCATATTTTCTTTTGCATATATGAATCCTCTTGTTATTATTTCTGGTCCTAAAACAAGTGTTTTATCTTTTTTATTAAGTGTTGCACTTATAACTACTAAGCCATTATTACTTAATAATTCTCTATCTTTTAAAACTAATTCTCCTACATCTTCACTACTTTTTCCATCTATTAGTATGTCATCTACGAATATTTTATCGTAGTTTTCTTTTAGTTTTCCGTTTTCAAAAGTTACTATTTCACCATTTTGCTTTAGTAAAATATTTTCTTTTTTTACTCCTACTTTAGAGGCAAGATTTGCATTTTCAACTTGATAACGATATTCTCCTTTTATAGGCATATAGTATTTTGGATTGAATAGTTTTACAAGCAACATTATATCTTCACTTGATGCATGATGTCTTACACTTTTTTCTTTTGGAATTGTTACTATGTTAACACCTTTTATTGCTAGTTCATTCATTATTTTTACTACTGTTTTTTCATAAGCATCATAACTTGGTTCGGCAAAACATATTGTATCTGTTTGTTCAAGTGTTATGAATTTATCTCTTCCACCTATTATTCTATTTATATTACTATAAGGTGTTTCTCTATCATTACTTATAAGAATTACTGTATCTTTTTGTTTTAAATCAGTAAGATTTCCAAGTATATTTTCATCAATATTTAAGTATCCTTCTTTTATACATAGAGAAACTATGTTATGTAATTCTTTTCCCATAATTACGACTTTTCTATTTTTTCCAGCTAAAGCTTTAAATATTTCACTAATGGTATAAATATGAAGTGGGAGTACCGTAAATATTATTCTTCCTTTATTTTTTTCTATCATAGATTTAAAGAACATTTCAAGTTTGTGATTTGGAGATGTATGTCCTTTTTTTTCTGCGAATACACTTTCACACATTAGGCAAAGTACACCTTGTTTTCCAATATATGCTAGTTTTCCAAGGTCCATGTCATAGTTTCCACTCATTGTTGGGTCTATTACAAAATCAGCCATGTAAATGATTGCACCATTTTTAGTGTTTATGCTGTATCCTAGAGTTTCTGGTGAAGAGTGTGTTACGCTAAAAGGAAATACACTAAATTCTTTAAAATCTATTTTCTTATGTGCACTTATTATATTTAAATTATTTATTTTTATGTTTTCTTCTGCACATTCAAGTTTTATTATTTCACTAGTATATCTACTTGCATATACATTAATATTTGGCAATGCTTTTATTAGATCTGTTAGAGCACCCATATTTTCTCTATGCGGGTGAGTTATGAATAGACCTATTATTTTATCTTTATTTTCTATAAGATATGAAAAATCAGGTATGATATAATCTACTCCATACATTTTATCTGGTGCATATTTCATACCACAGTCAAATATTAATAATTTATCGTTTATACTAACTATGTATAAATTTTTTCCGTTTTCATTTAGGCCACCTAAAGCCATTATATTTATTTTCATAAAAAATCACTCCTTAAAAGTTAAAACGTTATGAGTATTATACTATATTTTAATGAAAAAATCTAGTTATAATAGAAAAAATGGCTATTTTGCCATTTTTACAGTAATAAATCCTTTTTCTACTTCTTCAAGAGCTCTTCCAATTTCTTTTTTTGATTTGTATTCATTTTCATTCATTTGAAAATGTTTATATTCTTTCATAACTTTTGCTCTATCTGCAGCTACATGTACAAGAATATATTTTGAATCAACTATGTTTAGTAGTTTATCTATTGATGGATAAATCATTTTATCACTCCTCTTCTATTATAAATATACTACTATGATTTTTTATGTACAACTTTTATACATTATTTTTTACATTTTATTTACTTTTTTTATTCAACTAATTTTCTTAATCCTTTTAATATTTCTACCATTGCCCATGTATCTTGCTGACAATAAAGTATTAGTGCGTTGTATGCTCTTAGTCTTTGTTCATCTGTCATGTGTTCATATTTCGAATATTCTACAAGGGCTTGTGTTCCATTTTGAACTTCTAGGTCCGTATATTTTAGATTTGTAAATAAAGGAAGTGTTTTTTTGATTGAATAACTTCCAGATTGATTTGAATGATAGTAGTTTATTTCATTACATTCATCTTTATCAAAACCTAGTTCTTCATATAGTTCTTTATTATTTCTTATAAAGTAAAGTAAGTCAGTTGATTTTTCTCTTATTTTAAGTAAGTGTTCTTTATATTCAGGATATATTTCAGCTAATTCTTTTAATCTTCCTCTTTCAAATGTAACATTTTGAGCGAGCATTGTTCCACCATTAAATATATCTATATTATCTACTAGCGCTTTTACTAGTTCTTCTCTTTCATCATTAAGTGATTTAGCAAGAAATACATAGTTATCTTTTTCTTTATCACATACGCCTGGTTCTTTTTCTATATGAAGTGAAAATTCAAAACATGATTGTGTGTATGGTTTTTCTCCTTTAAATCTAGGCATTGGGCATGGAAAACTTTCAAAATCTAGGTGGTATATTGGATATTCTATAGAGTTTAGACCCGCTTTTATTTTTTCTTTGTTTATGTGTATTTGGTCATAATCATAACAGTCTCTTTGTATTATTTGATTTTGATTAGTTATCCATTCTTTTGGTATATCATCAAGTTTATTATAACCAGCATTTACTAAATCATACTTGTTATATACACATCCATTTAAGTCTTTGAATTGTCTAAAACCTATGTAGTTGAAACTTGCGTTTTTGGCAGGCACTTCTTTAAAACATATTGGTTTAAATTTACATTCTGTGTTTTGTTTTAATGCACACGCTACGCTTACTTTACATTTACTAGAATCAAGCTCAGTTAGGTAGTTTTCTAAGTCACTTGCATCTTTATCTATTATTTTTTGCATTTGCTCAGTAAGATTATTTAATTCAAAAAGTGATATTATATCTTCTCCATCTATTTGTCTATATACTCTTTTATCATTTTCTTTATATCCATCATATACGTAATCTGCGTTTAATACCGCTAGGTAGTAATTTACTGGTTTTGTTATTCCATGTTCTTTTAAGTCTCTTTCGATTATGTATCTTTGAACAGAAAGGTCATATATATATTTACCACATCCATCAAATCTATTTTTTAATTTTTCATATTTTGAGTAATAGCTTTTTAATACTTTTTCTTCTGATGAAAGTGGTGCGCTTATTTTGTATATTCCTTTTTCATCTCTAAGAAATAGTGGATATTTTTCTTTTCCATTTTCTCCGTATTCTAGTTTTTTGTATTTATTTGTGGTTGTTGCTTTTACTTCTATTATATTTATTTCGTTATCGGTTTCACTGTATATGTCAACATAACAAAGATATCTTATACCATTTCTAACAAAGTCAAATGATTCTTGATCGTATGTGTCTAGGCTATAAGTTAGTTTTCCACCTAGGAGTTTTTGAACTACTTTGGCCGCTTCTATTTCAACTTCTTTATAGTATGGCATCATTGCGTTTAGTTGTATATCTTCTTTGTATGTTAGATCTATGTCTTCTTCTTCACCTTCTTCGAACATATGTGAAAGAAGCTCTAGTACTTCTTCATCTTCCATTTCTTTTTTATATTCTTTTAGAGTCATTTTACTCATTTTCTTTTCTTCATGTATGTTTTCAAGTGCACAATATCTTCTACATCTTATGTAGTTTATAAAGTTTGTTTTTGTTATTGCCATATTACTCTCCTAACTATTTTCTATAAAGTTTATTTCTTTGTGAGGTTCATCAAACAAAAGATTTGGATATCCTTGTTGTCTTAGTGCTTCATAAGTCATTATAGCTACTGTATTTGAAAGATTAAGCGCTCTTACTTTATTTGTCATAGGCATTCTCATACATCTATCTATATAAGGTTTTAGTATATGAGGTGGGATTCCAGTTGATTCTTTTCCAAATATGAAGTAGTAATTTTTGTTTACATCACTATAATCAAAATCAGTGTGTGGTTTGTGTCCATATCTTGTTAGAAAATAGTATTCTCCTTTATTTTTTTCAAAGAATTCATTTATATTTTCATATACTGTGTAATTACATTTATCTATATAGTTTACTCCACTTCTTTTTATATATTTTTCATCTAAAGAAAAACCTAAAGGTTTTATTAAATGAAGATGAGAATTAGTTGCGACACATGTTCTCATTATGTTTCCTGTATTTCCTGGTATTTCTGGTTCAAATAATACTATGTTTATCATTTTTACTCCTTGCTAAAATAATTTTTATATTTTTATTATAACTTATTTAGATTAATAAGTCATTTTAAAATTGATTTTTTATATATTATAAGATATAATTTTATTGGTGATGATAGATGGGATTTTTAAGTAGTTTATTTAAGAAAGATAATTATGAAGAGGAGCTTAAAAAAGAGACAAGTAATTTAAATATTCAAAGGGAAATAGCTGATTTAAATAATAATAGTAGTGAGTTTTCTTTTGAAGTTGAGGATGTTTTTTCTATTACTGGTAGAGGAACTATTGTTACTGGAAAAGTTTTAACTGGATGCGTTCGTTTAAATGACATGGTACAAATTAATGGAATTACCACTAGTGTCATAGGAATTGAAATGTTTAGAAAAGCTTTAGAGATTGCAAATGCTGGTGAAAGTGCCGGTTTACTTCTTAAAGATATTTCTAGGGATATGATTAATCGTGGTGATATTATAAGAAAGTGTTAAGGTTGATTTGTTCAATCTTTTTTTATTGAACTAAAAAAGACAAATTAATGTCTTTTAATTAAAATCTACCACAGCATCCTTCATTAATATTACTTACCACATTTTCTTCTGTACATGTATAACAAGGACTATAAGTATGTTTATATATATGATGGTTAATTATTCTTGTATTTACTGGACATACATGTCATTGCCCTTTTTTGATAGATTTATAGTTTACTAAAACTAACCTTAATATTTATTGTTTTATCTTCAAATATTTCTATTTTATCAATTAAATTAATTATAAGTTCTCTATTAGGTACTTCCATAGATAAAAATTTATTTATATAATCATTAATCATTTTATTTTTAAATTCCTCATTGTTATTATCATTAATAAAAATATTTAACTCATTATATCTTTTTTGTTTTATATTTAATTCATTTTCTAATTTTACTTTTACTCTTTCAAATTGTTCCTCAGTTATTTTTTTATTTAACTTATCAATATAAATGATATCTAAATTATCATTTATTTGTTTAATATCAGAAGTAAGTATTTCTAATTCCTTTTCACTATTAATTTTATTATTCTCATCTAAATTATTTAAAGCATTATTTTTTATTTTATCTTTATTTATATATTTCAAACACATATTGGTTAAAGAATTAATTATAACCTTTTCTAATTCATCGTAATTATTCGAATGAGTTGTACAAAGTTTTTGTTTCATATAAGTTCTATAATAATTACAAATAGTATAACATCTATTATCTTTTTTTCTTCTTGCTTGTATAGAAATGCGATGTCCACAATCACCACAATATAAAAGTCCATCTAATAAATGATTTTCTTTCTTTTCGTTTCTACCAACATTTTTAGGTATTCTTTTTTGAACTTCATAAAAAGAATCTTTATCAATAATTGGTTCATGTGTATTTTCTATTATTATATAGTCTTTAGGATTATTTCTAATAACTTTCTTAACTTTATAATTCACTTTACTTCTTCTGTTTTGTACCATATCACCTATATACATTTGATTAGTTAAAATATCCCTTATTGTTTTAGAGTGCCACTGTCCATATTTTAAATTATAATTATTTTTCCATTCAAAACTATAATATTGTGCAGGGGTTTTTACTCCTTCAATTGTTAGTTGTTTTGCTATTTTAAAGAAGGATAATCCTTCTAAACACATATCAAATATTCTTTTTACAACTAGTGATTGTTCCTCATTTATTACCAAATGATTTTTATCATTTGGATCTTGATTATAACCAAATGGAGTTCTACCACCAACAAATTTTCCTTCTTTTTGTTTTGCCCTTAAACTTGATTTAATTTTTTTAGAAATATCTTTAGCATACATATCATTCATTATTGCTTTAAATGGTGCTATATCATTATTAGAATTATCCAAAAATGTATCTATATTATCAGTAACTGCTATATACCTAACATTATGTTCTGGAAAATACTTTTCAATTAAATTACCTGTACCAATATAATCTCGACCAAGTCTAGACATATCTTTAGTAATAACCATATTAATTCTGCCCAATTCAATATCATTTAATAACCTATTAAAATCAGGTCTATCAAAATTAGTTCCACTATATCCATCATCAATATAAATATCATAAACTCTTAAATTATTTTCTTTTACATATTGAAGTAATAAACTCTTTTGATTTGTAATACTTTCACTCATCATTTGTTTATCATTATCTTCACGAGATAACCTTATATAAATACCAACATTGTATATCTTATTTAAACTCTCTAACAATTTTTACCTCCTTCTAGAGATAAATAAGTACATGATGATGCTACCTCACTTTTATCATTTTTACAAATCATCTGAATATATTTTTTTAATTTTTTATTTAAAACAATAATTAATATATCATTTATATCTTTTTCTTCATTAAATATATAATTTATTTTGTACTTATCCATAATTAAGCACCTCACTTAAACTTATGGATAAAATATTAATTTTAGTAATACTAAATCGTGTAAATATCACATTACACACTAATTTAGTATTACTTATAGGCATTCACCTCTTTAAAAATTATTCTTTTAGTTTTCATATACATCAACTCCTTTCACGATGATGCTAGCTTATTAATTATTGTTTGTCAAATCATATTTTATTAATTAAATTACTAATTCATCCTAATTATTAATAATTTTCACTAATTCTACAAAAGCAGGATAAGAAGTTTGCACAACAACACCAATTATTCCCTTATTCTATAAGGAATCGGTATGTGCAAATCTTATTTTGTACTTGCAAAATTCATCCTACTTTGTAGATCGATATATATAAGAAAAAGTTTATTTTATAAAAGATTAAAGCATATAAAAAACATCCTACATTTAATAAATTAATTATTTTTGTAGGATGTTTTATTTTTTTAGTTATTTTCTTCTATTTCAAAATCTAATAATTCTTCACACATTTTTTCATATAAATCTTGTTCATGTCCAATAGTATCAATTAAGAACATTTTATCATTTTCATATTCTTTTAAACCTCTCATATAATAAGGTTTATCATCATCTAATACAATAAATGGCATAATATTATTTCTTAAGCATTCTTTAAACATAATAATTCTGCCAACACGACCATTTCCATCCCCAAATGGATGAATGCGTTCAAATCTATAATGAAAATCCACTATATCTTCTAAAGTAATATTAGTTTTACTATTATATTCATTTAACAATTCTTCTATTTCTTTTTCTACATCTTCTGGTGCGGTAGTGTTAATAACATTAACTACACCTATTATATTAGGAACGACTTTAAATCCACCAACATTATATCTAGGGTTTTCTTCATCACTAGTATTTCTTTTTAATATCTTATTCATTTCAATTATCATATCTTTAGTTAATAAGTTATCAACATTATCTAACATATAATCAAATAATTTGAAATGATTTTTAGATTCAGTTAAATCATCTAATTTAATTAAATCATCACTTTTAGGAATAAAAGATGATGTATCGAATATTGCTTCAGTTTGTTCACTAGTTAATCTACTACCTTCAATCTTATTTGAATTATAAGCAAAATTAACTTGTGAATAATGATATATATTACCTTTAAATTTAGATTCTTTTTGATTAATCAATTCATTCTTAATTTTAATTATATTCATAAAATCACTCACTTTCAAATCTCAATTTATCTATTTACTATATATCCATTATATCACACAAAAAGACATTTCTTATAAAAATGCCTTTAATTTGTACTTATTTTCTCTTAAATATTTTTGGTCTATCATAAATTATCACTCTTGTGGAACTTCATGACATATTTCTCTGTGTATACATCTTTCCTCTGGACATTCATATACTGGTGGGCATACTATTCCAGGCATAGAATATGGCATGCATGAGTTCATATATCCTAAACCATAGTTTGATACATATGCACTTGATTCTTGCGTGCTTTGCATTTCTGGTGTTATTTTTACTTCTGCAGTTCCTTCAACATTGTAACCTTGGTACATTCCATAATTTTTTTGCATGATCTATTTCACTCCTTTTCATTATATTTTATGATAAAGAAAAAAAGTGTATAGGACACTTAGGAATTATTTTTTCCTTAAACTTAACTTTTGATTTTTTGTATTTTCAATCACCCATTTAATATGTTGTTTATAAATTATACTATTTAAAAAAGTAGGATTATGTACGGCTTGTAATATTGATAAATTTATTTTATTATTTTTAAAAAACTCTATCCAATATTTTTCTTTATCAGATATAAAATCATAAAAATTTGGATTTTTATAGAAATTTAATTCTTCACCGAAAATAAGATTATCATTAACTTCAGCAAAATCTTTACTATAATAACCATATATAAACTCTTTTGGTAATAAATAATTAAACAATATATCATTAGCAATATTTACAGAATTAAAATATTGGTTATTTTCACCTATAAAATATTCTTTTTCTTTTATATGAATAAAAGTAGGTAAAATAACAATAATTACAAATGCTTTATTTTCACTAGTTTCTTCGTGGTGATAAATGTAATCAAATATTTTTGGTGATAATTGATTTACATATCCTTTAATGCTAACTGTACTAGTTAGCCCCATACTTTTTTCACCTATATAAAGGCCATTATTTAATATATTTTCAACTATGTCTTTTTCTGTTATATTTTCTTTATTAATAACATATCTTTCTTTATTTTTTTTACAACTTGTACTTATTTTATGCGAAAGAACATTTACAGAATGTAACCCTAATTGGTACGTAGGGTCTAATTTTTCAATTTCTTTTAATAATTTATGGTTGTCCATATTAATCCCCTTTATTTCGAGCAATTATTTTATTATATATTGTTTATTATGTCAATACGAACGTAAATTAAATCTCAAACAAAAAGATTTCTTAAATAGAAATCTTAAAATGGCATTTTAAATTTACCACTATTCATTTGTTTCATCATTTTTTTCATTTGTTCAAATTGATTAAGCAGTCTATTTACATCTTCTACTTTTTGTCCACATCCTTTTGCGATTCTTTGTTTTCTACTTGCTTTTATTTCTTCTGGATGTCTTCTTTCATAAGGTGTCATTGAAAGAACGATTGCTTCTACTCTTGGCATTACTTTTGGATCTATTGAAACCTTATTTAATCCCATTTTACTAGCACCTGGAAGAAGTTTAAGTAAATTTTCTAGTGGACCTAGTTTTTTGATTTGTCTCATAGTTGTTAAAAAATCTTCTAGATCAAACTTACCTTTTTGCATTTTTTTAGCGGCATCTAACATTTCATCGTTGTTAAGCTCTGCTTCTGTTTTTTCTATTATTGAAAGAATATCACCCATTCCAAGGATTCTTTCAGCCATACGCTCTGGATAGAACTCACTTAATCCGTCTAACTTTTCTGAATCACCTATCATTTTTATTGGTACATTTGTTAAATGTCTTAGAGATAGTGCAACTCCACCTTTTGCACAACCATCCATTTTTGTTAGTATGCAACCAGTTAGGTTTAATTTATCATTAAATCCAGTTATTACATTAATTGCATCTTGTCCTGACATTGCGTCTATTACTAATAGTATTTCATTTGGATTAACTGCGTTATTTATTTCAACTAATTCATTCATTAGATTTTCATCTATTTGTAGTCTTCCTGCGGTATCTATAATAATGTAGTCATAACCTTTTTCTTTAGCATAGTTTATTCCATTTTTTGCTATTTCTACTGGGTTTGATTTTCCTTCTTCATAAACTTCTATGTTTAAGCTTTTTCCTATAGTTTTTAGTTGATCTATTGCAGCTGGTCTATATACATCACACGCGATAAACATTGGCTTTTTTCCATGTCTTTTTCTAGCATAGTTTCCCAGTTTACCAGCGGTTGTTGTTTTTCCACTACCTTGAAGTCCTGACATTAAAACTATTGTAGGTTTTTTATCCATAACTAAGGGGGATGCGTTTCCTCCTAAAAGTTCAACTAGTTCATCTTTTAATATTTTTACGAATAAATCTCCTGGTTTTATACTCTTTTTAACTTCTTCTCCTAGGGCTTTTTCTTTTACTTTTTCAGTAAATTCACGTACTATTTTTATATTAACATCTGCTTCTAAAAGGGCAAGTCTTATTTCACGCATCATATCTGAAATGTTATCTTCATTTATTACTCCGTGTGATTTTATATTACTTACTATTTTTTGTAGTCTTTCGCTTAAGTTTTCAAACATATTTCATATCTCCTTTGTAAAAGTATTTTATCAAAAATAAATTAAAAAAGCCATAGATTGGCTTATTTATTTGTTTTATTTTTAGAAATCTCTGTTTCTTAGGAATGCAGGCATTTCAAGTTCTTCATCTTCCTCTACTTTTTTGGTTTTAGCTTCTCCTTCATATGATCTATAAAGTGGTTCCGCTGAATCTTCAAATCCTGTTGCGATAACTGTAACAACTATTTCATCTGTTAATGCTTCGTTAATTACAGCACCAAAGATAATATTTACATCTGTGTTAGCTACAGCTCTTACTACTTCTACAGCATCTTCAGCTTCAAATAATGTAAGAGATTTTCCTCCTGTTATGTTTACGATACAGTCTGTTGCTCCATTTATTGTTGTTTCAAGTAGTGGACTATTTACGGCTTGTTTAGCAGCTTCTACAGCTCTATTTTCACCAAATCCAACACCTATACCGATAAGAGCATCTCCTCTTTTTTCCATTACTGTTCTAACATCAGCAAAGTCTAGGTTTACTAGTCCTGGTACACTTATTAGATCTGATATTGATTGAACACCTAATCTAAGTACGTTATCTACTTCTCTAAACGCATCGTTAAGAGGTGTTGATCTATCTATTAGATCTCTTAGGTTATCATTTGGTATTACTACAATTGTATCTACATGTTTTCTTAGTTCATCTAAACCAATTAGTGCATAGTCCATTCTTTTTTTGCCTTCGAATCTAAAAGGTTTTGTAACTATTGCTACTGTTAAGCATCCAAGTTTTTGTGCTATTTCTGCGATTACTGGTGCTGCTCCTGTACCTGTTCCACCACCAAGACCACATGTTACGAATACCATATCAGCTCCTCTTAGAGCATCTTCTATTTCTTCTTTGCTTTCTAGTGCAGCTTCTCTTCCGACTTCAGGTCTTGTTCCAGCACCTCTTCCTTTTGTTATTGTTTTTCCAATTTGCAATTTTTGTGGGGCTTTAGATACGTTTAAAACTTGCAAATCTGTATTAGCAACGATAAACTCTACTCCTCTAAGTCCACAGTCTATCATTCTATTAACAGCGTTGCAACCTCCGCCTCCTACTCCTATTACTCTTAAATCTGCTATTTGGTCCATTTCAGGACGCATGTTTTCATAATCCATTATTTTCATCACTCCTTAATTATCAAAGAAATATCCATGTATTTTTGCAAATAAATCATTCTTATTATTTTTTTTACTATTTAATATATCTTGTTGATATTCTTCATCTACCGTATATGCTAGTTTATCTCTAAAGCTTAATTTATTATGATAGTATTTTATTAAACCTAAGCATGAAGAATATTTACTATGTCTACATCCTACTGTATTAACTTTTCCTAATATATAATCTTTTCCAAGATTTTCGTCTAATATTAGTTCAAAATCGTTAATTGATGCCACTCCCCCAGTTATTATTATATAACGAATTTCTTTTTTTGTTAATAGATTTATTTGTTTTTTTATTAAATCTATTATTTCTTTTAGTCTTGATGATATTATTTCACTTATTTCATATTGATTTATTTTTATTATTTCATCACTTTTGTTTTTTACATCAACAGTTTCACTACTAGATGCATTTCTTTTTGATGCTAGTGCAAATTTTTCTTTTAATTCTCTCGCTGTTTTTTTTGGTATATCGTATATATAGCAAATATCTCTATCTATGTTTCTTCCACCTATTTCTAGGGTTTCTGTTTCTATTAAAACTCCTTTATTAAAAATACTTACCTCTGTTTTGCTTTCTCCGATATTAACTAGTGCACTATAATTAGAATCTGTTTCAATATTTCTAAATAGTTCATAGTCAGCAATTGAGCCGAGACATATGTCAACAACATTTATGTTTAGATTTTCTAAAAGTGATAGTGCTGTGTATACGTTTTTTTTAGGTGCTGATGCTAAAACAACTTTACAAGATAGTTTAGATGCTTTTTTTCCTTTTGGATCTTTTACTTTTTCTTTGTCATTTATTAAAAATTCTACTGGTGTTATATTAATTAATTCTCTATTAGATGGAATATTGTTATATATACTAGCTTGCATAGTTCTTACTAGGTCAACTGGCTGAACTTTTTCTTGTTCATTAGTTATAGTTGTACTTCCTTCACTTACACTAAAGGTCGTAAAGTAAGATGGCACAATTAATATTACTTTATTTATTGTTATATTTAAAGTTTCTTCTACTTCTTTGAATACTTGTTTTAAAGATATAAGTGTTTCTTCTGGATTTACTATAATTCCATTTTTTACACCCTTGCTTTTTGTTTCACTAACTGCAAGAACATGAACTTCATTTTTATAAACTTCGCCTACGATTAATTTTATTTCATTTGTTCCTATGTCAAGGCTTGATATAATTTCTTTCACAATTCCTCCTTTAGTTTATTAACATTATACCATAATATATTGTTTTTTTTAAATATTAGTTTGTATTAAATTTTATATTTACATTATAAAAATTATTAACTGCGCTATTTCCATTATATTTTATATTAATTTTTAATCTTATTTTTTCTTTTGCATCTAACTGTGTATTATCTTTTAAAGAAACGTTTATATCTACTTTATCGGCTTCAAAACTGTTTATATTTCTTAATTCATAGTTAGTTAGTTGTAGTTTTTTATTACCTATATTAACTAAGTCTATGGTAAAGTAATTTTCTTCTTTAAAATCGTTTAGATTTTCTATATTTATTTTTATTATATTATTTTTCTCATCTATACTAATATTAGATGTTGTTTTATTATTCATTGTTATATTTGTAAATAATAGTTTGCTATAGTTTTCTTTTGCGATTACATTGCCTTTTGTTTTCGACTCTAATGTTATGAAAGTTATTGTTATTTGAAATACTAATAAACAAAACACTAATATTAAAGAAATTAATAATGGTATATTTTTTTTCATATTCTTTTTATCCTTTATATTATTAATATAACATAATTTTTTAAAAAAATCATTAAAAAAATCCCTTTTGGGATTATTTTAGGGATGATACTACTTGTGTAGATGATGCGACTTTCAATAGTTCTTCGTTGCTTAAGTCTTTTCCAATTATATAATAGTCTTTTCCATTCATTGTCCATGTTAGTGATGTATCTGTCATACCACCTAGTATGTTTTCATAGAAAACAAGTTCTCCACTACTTGACTCAATTTCAAATTCTTTTGGTATATTTGTTGTTTCTTCAATCATTATAAATGATTTATCTCCTGCGAATGTTAATATTACTCTTTCTGATTCTTCTGTTTTTACTGTTTCTTCACTTTTAAATGTTGTTCCTGATGGTAAGTACATTGGATATAGTACTTCATCTATGCTAGAAGTTTCTTTTGTTTGATTTGTTGTACAATCTTTGCATACACTATTTTCTATATTGAAGTAATCATCTTCAAATTTTGCATCTAAGTCAATACTAGTTATTTTAAATGTAATGTTTGCAATTCCTTCTTTGTTATATACTTCTACTTCTTTTGGCATCATGTCTTTATCAAATGTTATTTTTTGACTTAATAATTGACTGTTATTTGGATAGTTTACTGTTGATGTTATAGTACACGTTTCTTCCTGCTGTTCAAATATTATATTAGAGTCATTTTCTATATCTTTGAGTAATGATTCTAAGATATATGCTTGAGATGAGTTGTTTGGCCAATCACTTTGAAATTTAAAACTTTTATTGAGTGATGGATTTATTACGTATACTCCACTTTCATTTTTTAATATTATTTGTTCATGTGCGTTATCTTTGTTTAGTAATGAAGCTTTATAATAGGTGCCTTTTTTGTAATCTACTTCTACGTTATAATGATATGATTCTTCATTGCTTATTATTTCCATTTCACCTGTCATTTTATATGTTTCATTACTTTCTAGTAAGTCTTTAAACTTTTTTACTGCATCTGCTCCTGACATTTTTGAGCAACCAACTAAAAGTATACTAGTAATTAAGATTAATAATACTTTTTTTATTTAAAATCCCTCCTTCGTTATAATAAATTATATAATTAAAAATATTATTTATTCTTAATTGTTTTTAAAAAAAATATGTAAATTGATTTTTACATATTTTTATAGTTTTGTGATAACTACACTTATTTTTGTTACTCTTGATGAATAGTTAAGTTTTAAATCAGTTCCAGTTACCATTACAGGTACTTCGTATGTTCCTTCAGCTAAGTCTGAAAGGTCAACATATGCTTTTATATCTTCTGGTTTTAAGTTTTCTAATATAGATGAAACTCCTTTCACTACTACATCCACTTTGGTATCATTTTCACTTGATGCGAGCGCTCTAAATTTATTTGTGTCAAGATTTTCAAATACTATCGGTATATCTTTAAATTCTTTTGATGTTTCTGTTTCCATTGTTACTTTTATTGTAATAGCTGTGTCAGATATAGATCTTACTCCGTTTGGTTTTGTTATTGTTTCTTGATATGTTTTGTTTTCATTTAATCCATTAACATCTATTTCTACGTTTAATTCATCTATTTTTCCAAGTGTGTCTTCATCACCATATAGAGTTACTTTTGTTACGTTGCTTGTTATTGATTTTATAGCACTTCCACTTGCTACTTCTCCAACTGGTACTATTTTTACAGGTACTACTTTACTTGGTGAAGTTACTACTACGGTTGCTGCCGCTGTTTCTGGAACTATTTCAATATCATTTATTTCTGTTCCTTTTTCATCATAAGCTACTAATTTTACATTTTCTAACGTATATGTTCCTGCGGTATTTCCATTTAATGCATTTACATCAACTATCGCTTTTACACTTGCAACTGTTTCTAGTTTTTCTTCATATGATTTTATTATTACTTCATCTCTATCAAGTGCTACAGAACTTATTACTAGTGTTTCATTAAGTTTGTCAGTATTTAGTATATCTGTTGTAAGAGTTCTTGATTCACTTACTTTTGGATGAACTACAATTGTTACATTCGATGGGTCTAGTTTATAATCTAGAGATTTTATTTGTTTGTTATATTTAAGTGGTACTTTATGAGTTCCTGTTGATAAACCAGTTAAATCAATTATAAGATTATGTTCTCCTAGTTGTTGTGCTAGGTATAGTTCACTTTTTTTACCCATCAGTACTATATCTGCACTATCTGGAAGACCTTCAATTACGTATGCTTCTTCGTTATATTCAACTGTTACTGGTTGATTTGTTAATACTACCGCTTCAGTTTCTACTAAGTTTATTACTTTTTTATCTATAGTTATAAATAATGTAAACGCACATATTAGTGATATATATAATAATGTGTTTGAGTTATTTAATAGTTTTTCAAATATACCAGATTTATTAGTAAATTTATCAGATATAAAGTAAGCTATTTTTGATAATGGTGTAACAATTATTTTGTCTATTATTTTATAAATAAACCCAAAAATTGCTTTAAAGAGTTTACCAATTGCTTTAAATATTTTTTTCATCAGTAACCTCCTCATCTTTGTCTAATTCTTCATCAGCATCATAGAATGTTTCTTTTTTAGGTTGAAGTTCTTCAAGCAATATCATTCTAGCATCATCTATTGATAAGTTATAATTTAGTGTGCTTTGTACTGCGATTGATATTCTCCCTGTTTCTTCTGATACAACTACTGCTATTGAGTCAGTTGTTTCACTTATTCCTAAGGCAGCTCTATGTCTTGTTCCGAGTCTTTTTGAAATGCTTGGATTCATACTTGTTGGAAATACTGCTCCAGCACATGTTATTTTATCTCCTTGTAGTATTACTCCACCATCATGAAGTGGGTTGTTTGGGAAAAATATTGATATTAATAGTTCACTACTAAGATCCGCATATATTTTGTTTGCTGGTTCTATGTACTGTGCTAGTGAGTAGTCTCTTTCAATTACAATTAAAGCACCAATTCTATTTTTCTTTAAATATTCTATTGCATTTGTTAATTCATATACTAATTTTTCTCTTTCATCTACTGTTAAGGTTTTATGTCTTCCTAGTAAGTTTGTTCTTCCTAGACTTTCAAGAACACTTCTTATTTCTGGCTGAAATATTACTATAATTGCTATAGGTCCCCAGCTTATCGCATATTCTAGTATGCTACCTATTGTATTTAAACTTAACACATCACTAAGTATTTTTAGTAATGCTACAATTAATACTCCTTTAAATATAAGTACAAGTTTAAAGTTATTTCTAGAAAACTTTAAGATCTGATATATTATAAACCATACAATGGCTATATCTACTATATCTCTTATAGTACCTAAAATTGACATATAATCCATTTTATTCCTCCATATCTACTAGTCTATTATACTATATTTAATTATTATTTACTATATTTTCTATTTATGAGTGTGTAAAGTTAATGTTTATTTTATTAACCTTAGAACTCTTTGAGATTCTTCTAGTTTCTCATTTAGTATATTATTTTCTAGTTCTTCATTATATTCTCTATTACCTTTATAATCATATAACTCTAATATTTTCATTAATTCTTGTGTTGACACAACTAAAAAGTTTTCTTGTTGAAATTCATTTAAATAAAATAAAGAAGATGGTATGTTAATTATATTTTCTATGTAATATATATCATAATTACATCCTATATAAGGGCTTAAGGGCATTAAATATTTTAAGTTTGTATCTTTTGAGTTCATTACTTTATATATTTTTTTATAATCAATGAGATTAAGATATTTATCTAAATACATTCTATGGGCTTCTTTTAAATATTCTCCTTCTTCACTAGTTATTTTATGATATTCTTTTTTACCATTAATTTGTCCTGTCCAATTTAAATGTTCATAATCAACATAATCTTTCGATGATTGAAGAGGTTTTAAAGTTTCATCCGTAGTATAAGCCATAAATACTCTTTTTTCTTTTGGCAAGCATTCCATTTGTTTCTTTTTGTATTCATATATTTTTTTAGTATTAGGCTCTACTAAATGTATATTTATTTTATTTCCATTTTTTTCATATATTTTTACTTCCATATTTATCACTACTAAAATATTATCATATTTTTTTGTAAATAAAAAGCCCTTTTACTGGGCTCTAACTATTAGTTTTATTGCTGTTTTTTCTTTACCGTCTATAACTATATCATAGAATGCTGGAGTGCATACTAGATTGAGTCCTAGTGGTGCGACATATCCTCTTGATATTGCGATAGCTTTTATTGCTTGGTTGATTGCACCTGCTCCTACTGTTTGTATTTCAACTTCTTTAGCACCCTCTCTAAATGAATTAGCTATGCTTCCTGCTACTTTTTGTGATACACTTTTACTTGATACTTTTATTATATCCATTTCTTTCACCTCTAATTAGTTATATGATAAAGGTGATTAAAAAATTAATATAAATTATTACAAATATTCATTTTACTATTTTTATTCCACTACGTATGGATTTGTGTACGTTCCATCACCTTGTGCGTTAACCATAGTTTCCGCTTTTAAGGAAACAGCAGGCACGAGCCCGAGGAGAGTAGTGTTCACATAGCTGTAGTCGAGGGTGCCCAGAAAGTTCACAATGAACGAACCAGCATAAGAGCCATCCCAATAGAACGGACTAATTAGCCAATAATCGCTACTTGTGAATAAGTAATATGATGTATTATTTGATGAACCACCACTTTGATAATATCTTCCTCCAGCAAATGCAACTTCATCCGCTGTTAGAAGTCCTATTGGTTTAGATAGTTTTCCATTCCCTCCCCAACTATCTCCTGCTACCGTATGTTTATCTTCAACATCTGCACATTTATATGTTGGATTTACTTCTCCTTTTGGTGCATATGTACTATTAGTATAAGTAATGTCTGCTAATCTATTTGCTGCTCCATAAAATGTGTAATTTTTATATCCAGTTGTCGGATTACTCTTATCTGCACAATATGGTACATTTGCAATTTGGTCTTCATAATTAGAAAGTCCACTTGATATATACCATGCATCTATAATTGTTTTTGCATTGCTTTTACCAGTTCCGTCTTCCCATATATATTCATTATATTTTTCATTATTATAACTTCCATAAAAATTATAATCAGAGTTATTTATTTTTACTTCTGTTCCTGTAACAGGACATGTTCCATTTGAATATTCTCCATTATATCTGAGTCTTACACTACCATCTTCATTTGTTCTAACTATTCTCCAGCAGTATCCTCCAAATCTTACATTATTATTTGTTACCGTTCCTCTATAATAATATACTCGATCTCCAATACCATCTTGATTATAATCTTCTGTTAACGATAAGTTAGATGTGTAATAAAGTCCATTTCCGTTAGTTGCTGATGATATTTGCCCAAAATCGATTGTAACATCACTACTAGGTATCTGTGCTGTTATTATTTTACAGTTTAAATTATTACTTGAAGCTGTACATAAATCATACCATTTAGGTTTATATTCTACTATATTTATTTTTGTACTAAAACGTTTCCCTTGATTATAGTCTTGATTATTATTCATTTCTTTAAATGTAAAAGTAAATGTATATTCATGTGTTATTGAACTTGCTATTGATATTTTACTTGTTATTACGCTATCCGTTGCCGATATTGAATAAGGCACTACTTGATTTGATAAACTATTACATGTTCCACTAACCTGTCCTTTATTCGTAGAACTTACATAATCTTTATAGCTAGTACATGTATAAGATACTACTAATTCATCTTTTGTTATTTCATTTATTAAATCTTTATATAATAAATCATATTCAGTATCTAATGTTCCAATATTTTTTACACTTACTACCTTAGTAACACTTTGTCCTGGATATGCTCTTGGAAGTGATACTCCATTGCCATCTATGTATTGTAATTCTAGTGTTCCAGCTGTTACAGTATTTTGCCTTCCTTCACCTGTTACACTAACAGAAAAGAATGAATATGATAGTCCTATTACTCCAAGTAATAATACACTAATCACTATTCCAATTAATATTTTCTTATTCATTTTTAATACCATCTTTCCTCTTTATTATTCACATATTACTTCTCTTTATTCTTTGCATATAATATGTACATATTTTCTATTAAATTAATGATACAATATTTTACTGTTTTATTCAAGTAGAATGTTTAACAGTAGAATTTTTACACAAAATTAAAAGAGAATTTGAATAACAATCCTCTTATAAAATATTTTTTTATCTTATTTTTTCTATTTCTTCGATAGACAAACCAGTTAATTCTGATATTAAAGATATATCCATATTTTTAGCAATCATATTTTTTGCTATTTCTATTTTACTTTGTTCTATACCTGTTTCAATTCCTTCTTCAATTCCTCTATCAGTTGCATACATTATTTCTGACTTTCTTATTATTTCTTCATCTTTTTCTTTAGTAAATATATCTTTGTAAATATCATTATTATTAAGTTCTATTGTTTCTTTTGCATATTCTTCCATAACTCTATCTCCTTTACAATACTTAAGTAACTTTTCTTTATCTCTTATTGTTAACATTGATGAGTATTTAAATTCAAAGTTATCTCTATCACAAGTATAGCACAGCTCTTCTAATTTATCCATATTTATTTTATATATTACTATATACTCTTGAATAATAAATCTTTACTATTATTTTCCTCAAATAACATATACTTCTTTTTTGTTTCTTCATAGTTTGCTTCCCAGTCCAGATTTATTTGTATGCTTTTATTTATTTTATTATAGTTTTCACTCTCTCTAAACTGATTAATATGTTTAGTTAATAAATATCTTAAATTTCTATCTCTTATTACTTGTGAATCACTAGTATTAACTTCGACATTTATTAATGAATCCTTTGTTCTTACCAAACAGTCTACTCTTTTACCTTTTTCTCCTAAACTTAACTTCTCAAGTTCACAGTTTATGATTTCTAAATCATCTATTTTAATTTTTAATATCTCTTCTAGTATAGCTTTTAAAATATGCTTTCCTTTTTCACATCCCACTACACTTTTAAATAATGCATCTGACCTACCGCATACGATTAAGTTCTCTTTTTTAATTTCAATTTTATTCATAAAAACCTCCTTGAAAAGAAGTATAACAAAGTAAAAATTATCAATCAAATCAGTATTTTTTAATTATAAATAATAAAAAATATGTAAAATTAAATTATTATATTAATAACAATTATTTTTCACATATTTATTTTCTCAAGTTTTTTAAAAATATATAAAGTTATACTTTTTAGTTATTTTTCTATACCTCTAAAAAGTCCCATCTTCTTCTTCATATCTTCATACTTTTTCTTAGCTATCTCTCTTGTAAACTCTCTACCTTTATCAAGTATTTCATCTATTTCTTTACTATTAATTATTTCATTATATCTATTTTGTATTTTACTTACCTCACTTACTACCGCATCAGCTACCTCTCTTTTAAACTCTCCATAATTTTTACCTTCAAACATAAATTCAACTTCTTCTATACTTTTGCCAGTAATTGATGCATACATAGTAATTAAATTAGATATTCCGGGTTTATTAATAACATCATACTTAACACACATCTCACTATCCGTAGTAGCACTCATTATTTTCTTTCTAATACTATCAAGATCTTCAAGAAGCATAATAACACCCTTTTTATTTTCACTTGACTTACTCATCTTTTTAGTAGGATCTTGAAGGTCCATTATCTTAGTTCCCACCCTGCTCATAACCGGAGTTGGAACTACAAAAGTATCACCATATTTTTTATTAAAACGAATAGCTATATCCCTAGCAAGCTCTACATGTTGTTTTTGATCTACCCCAACTGGTACAATATCAGTATCATAAATAAGTATATCTGAGGCCATTAATACAGGATAAGTAAATAGCCCACTAGTAAAGTTTTCATTTTTCATACTTTTATCTTTAAACTGAGTCATTCTAGATAACTCTCCAAAATAAGTATTACATTCAAGTAACCAAGATACATTCGCATGATATTCATTTTCAGATTGAATAAATATCTTATTTTTATTTGGATCAATACCACAAGCAAGATACAAAGCAATTAAACTTCTTATTTTATTAGAAAGTTCACTAGGATCTTGATATACTGTTATCGCATGCATATCCGCAACAAACAAATAAGAATCATACATATCTTGATTATCAACCATTTGCTTAATCGAACCAATATAATTTCCAAGAGTAATAACCCCAGTAGGCTGAAGCCCAGTTAACATTTTTTTCATTTATTCCACTTCCTTAAAACTTCATATTAGGTAATATTTTTCTATAATAAGGCATCAAACCTTCTTTTTTACTATTATGCTCAGGTAATTGCCAGAACATATAATCAGTCCAGTTATTACCTTCAACTATCATCGGACCATTTTCACTAATGCATACATCCCATCCAACTTGTCTAACCTCAGGAATAACCATCGCAGCTTCTTTAACAAGTTTAACAGCCTCTTTAAACTTAGGTATTTTATATCCTTTAAATTTAACTTTAGTTGCAGGATGCTCACTAAACACTTTTCCATACATATCTTTTAAATCATACATAATCTTACCACATTCAAGGTCAACTGGTCCACTAACAGAACCACCTCTGCCCATATTATCTACATAATCATTAGTAGTCCCAAACTTAACAACCGCATATAACACATCAACATTATCACCATTAACAACGGTTACTAATCTCATACAATTAACCGCATTAGGATTAACTTTAGCCATATCCTTATGCTGTTTAATAGTTTCCTCAACAACACCAATATTCTTTTCTTTTATATAATTATACATATAAACAGCATTCTTAAAATCTTTTACATCAAGCTTTTCTATACCTTTTCCAGAATCTCCATCATAAGGTTTACAAAAAACAACTGGATGCTTTTGAATAAAACTTTCAAACTCTTTTAAACTAACCTTTTTAATATCCAAAGCATCTCTCTTTATATAATCTTTAAACTTATCATTAAATATAGCCTTATTATTAAAATATTCACTTTTATCTCCATCATTAAGCATTTCAATAATCTTTTTATTTCTAAACCTAGTTAAATAAGTATCTCTTTGTTTACTATTCAAATCCCAAAAAGCAAAAGCTTTATAATCATTATGACCCGCACCATATTTAATTAAACACCAAAACATATCAAAAAAAATTATAAACTTACTTTTTCCACTTTTCTTATGAACAATATCAATACTTTTAAACAGTGCCTTCCAATTTCCTTTAAAAACAGCTTTAATCTTATATAAAAGTTTTTTCATCAGTTCCTCACTTTCATAAATAATTTTACTATTTTTTAAAAGAAATAACAATAAAAAGAAAAAAAGTTATTAATATTCTAATCTAACAATTCATTAAGACCAACTATATTAATACCCAATCCATTAATATAATTTATCACAGAAGATAACTCCTCAGCATTAAATCTATTTTCCTTAATAAAAATAATATCTCCTTTATTAATACTTCTTTTAATATTACTAAGTAAACTCATATTAATAATATCTTTAACTTTTATAGTATTTACCTCTTCATCAGCACATACACCAAGTATATTACTTTTATATTCTGCACAAAATAAACTATAATCCTTATTATAACTTTTCAAAATTCTAGTAAACTTCTTATACTCTTCCTTATTACTTCCATTAAACAAAAAATTATTATCATAAAACTTTTTTAAAACATCTTTATTATTTTCAAGAAAATTACTATTCATCATATAACTAAGTAACGCACCCTTACTTTTAGCAATATCATTAATCTCATCAATATAATCTAAACTATCAACAGCTATAACCAAAGAAACACTATTCTTAAGAGGATTACCTTTTAAAATATACTTATCATAATTATTTTCCTTATTTAAAATACATTCACTTTTCTTATATTCAATCAAATCCTTCTTATATCCAATTCCTTTCATATTAGAATAACTCTTTTGCTTATCAACTAAAATACCACTAATACCAAGAACAATACCATCATCAGTAATATACCCTTCCCTGCACTTAGTATCATTTTCCTTAGAATACTCTATTATAGAAACCATAATAGAATCATTAACCCTAGATAGTTCAATAACCCTATCTGTATAATAAAAACTAAACATTGCAAACGATAAAATACCAATATACTTAAAAAATATCTTCATACCTTATTATATGAATATAATTACCAAATAGTATTATTTTATAAGTTTCTTTCTCAAATTAATAAAAGGTTCTTTAATATAATCTTCAATTAAAACTCCACTTTCAAAAATACCTTTTCCAAAACAAAAACCATTAGATAACTCTTCACTTGAAACTTCCCCTTTATTTTTCATAAAATAAGAAAATACGCTATTAAAATTATTCTTATCATTATAATATAAATATTTTAAATGAAACGCATAATAAAAACCAAGTATATATATTAAAGTATCATAAAAAGCAAACTTATATTTTACTCCTTCTGCCCCATCACATATAACATCACCATTTTTATTCATACTTTCAATTTCAAAATTATTGCATATTTCAAAAATACCAATATTATCATAATTAACAAGTATATCATTACAAAGTAATAAATCAGCCTCAATACTTGCTATTTTATTTCTTTTTAAATAATCAATAAACATTATCTGAAAAAATATTGGTGCTACTTCCTGCATATAAGAAGTTTTAAAATCAAAATAAGTATTATGATTATATAGTTTATAATCTAGAACATGCCCAAATTCATGAACAAGCACATAAAGATAAGGAATACCTTTATCCATTTCATCTAAAGATATATAATATTTTTCTAAAGACTTTAAAACATGAGTATATCCAAGTGCATTATCACCAAGTATTAAATCATCAACAATACAGTTTCTATTAAAAAAATCATTAACTAAATCATAATAACCAAACTCATTATAAAAACTCGTAACAATTTCTATTACCTCATCTTTATAAAATGTTCTTCTAGGTGAATAATCATATATTTTAAACAAATCATTTTCTTCAACAATCCTATCATAAGAAGAAAAACACTCACCCCAAAAATCAAGTTGAGTCTTAGAATATTGTAAAAACCTATCAGTCATCTTATATTCATAATTTGAAATTTTATTTTGCATCTCTTTAGTCATAAAATGTTTTAATGGTAAATCTTCACCAGTAATTAAACAAAATAAATTACACGCTTCCTTTAAATCAGCAAAATACATTTTAAAACCACTATAATTATTATTTCTCCTAAGTTTATCAAATAATTTATTTATATCATTATAAAGTTCATTAACATCTATATCAAAATAATTTATAATAAGCGCCCCCTATAACTTTTTCTTAAGAACAAAACTTTCATTTTTTAAAAACTCATCTAAAACATCCTTAATAACATCAGGTAAATCATCAATATTAACATACATCTTAGATAATATCTCATTACTTCCAAGTTCGATAACTTCATCAATTAAATCAGTATGTTTTACATCTTTTAATTTAATATAATAATAAAATACAAGATCCGAGTCAAAAAATATTCCACTTCTAAATAGTTCATCTTCATATGTAGCAACATTACTTAATTTAAAAAAATCCTTAATTTCATGTAAACTATTTAATAAATCCTGTATTTCATGCTTATATTTATAAACAAGTTTTACATCAGCCTCATCATACACATCAAAAACAATATTTTCATTATCTACCCTAAAAATATCAATAAAACTTCTTTTATTTTTACGAACATACAAAAATATACCAACTCTGCCAAATTCATCAAACTCGCCACACGAAACACTATCAACAATAATTCTATCTTCAAAAAGTCCAAATCTTTTCTTAGGTCTTCTAAAACTTTCAAGCTTATCTTTATAAAAAGAAATCTTAAGATCTAAAACATCAAATAAATCTTTTAAACTAATCTCACCTATATCTAAATTATAATTATCATTTTCAATATAATCTTGAATTTTCTCTATTATATCATTCTCATTCATACCAAAACCTCCCTTAAATAATAGTTAAAACTAAAAATCTTCATTCATTAAAAAATCAAATATATTTAAATGGATAATACCATCCTCAGAATAATTTTCTTTATCCTTAGAAATAACATATTTTGGATAATTATCATTAATATTGCTAAAAGCTTTAAACTCTCTATTTCTTGTTTCATCATTAGTCAAATCATAACATACTTGAATATATTTAACTTTATCATCTTTAGTTGCAATAAAATCAATTTCTCCATCTTTACATTTACCAACATAAACTTCATACCCTTTATTAATTAATTCATTATATACAACATTTTCTAAAGATTGAGAATAATTTACTTCCTTACGATTTGTTTTAATTTTTCTAACTCCCATATCAGTAGCATAAAACTTATTTAAAGATTTTAGTACATTTTTTCCTGCTATATCATATCTATAAACTCTATTAACTATAAATGTAGAACATAAAGCCTCTAAATATTTATACAAAGTATCAGTTGCTACTTTATTATCGTTTTTCTCTAAATATTCAAGTACATTGGAAGCAGAGAATTCTCTTGTTTCAGTTTCCAGAACATATCCTAATATTTTATTAAATGAAGTAATATCAGTTATTCCAAGTCTATCAACTATATCTTTTAAAAGTATCGAATCATATACATCCCTAATATAATTTTCTCTTGAAGATTTATTTTCAAACATAAATCTTTGAGGCAAAGTACCCCACTCAAATATATCTAACAACAAATCAAAATAATTTTCTTCCTTAGTATTAGTAAGCTCAACTATCTCTCTAAAAGATAAAGGATTAATTCTAAAACTAACATATCTACCAGATAAATCCGTTGATAATTCCAAAAAAGTCATTTTGCTATTTGAACCAGTAATAAAAATACTAAATTGATCAGTAATTCTCAAAGAATTTATCGCTTTCTCAAAATTTTCTACCTTTTGAACCTCATCTAAAAAAACATAATAGGTTTTATCATCACTTACTAAGCTTTTAATATAATTATTAAGTTCACTAGCATTAGTTATATTTTCATAATCCAAAGATTCAAAATTAATATAAATTATATGTTTTTCATCAATGCCAAAAGACTTAATTTCATCAATAATTTGATTAAGTATTACTGATTTACCACTTCTTCTTAATCCACACAAAATTTTTATTAAAGAATTAACATGATAAAAATCCCTAATTTTCTTTAAATATCTTTCTCTTTTTAACATAGAACATTTCTCCTTTATTCAATTATACTATAAATTAAACAAAAATAAAAGTTTTTTTGTTCAAATGGAAAAACTTTTTATTTTCAAAAGTTTTTTTGTTCAAATGGAAAAACTATTTTGACAATATAAGCTTATTATTTCTTAAATAATCACCTATAAGTTCTTGAATACCAAACGGTAACTCACAAACATTCACAGGAATTTTAGCAAATAATCTTTCTTTCTTCTCACCTAACATCAAATCAAAATCAATCGGTAATAAATCACTTTTATTAATATACTTATTATAAGCTTCATGCATAAAATTAATATGTATATCAGGCTCATTATAAGAGTAATAACTAAAACAAACATTTAATAAATCATCATTAAATCTTAAATCATAACTAGAAGGAATCTCTCTTAATCCTTCAAGTTCATCACAAATAAATAATAATTCATCCATAAAAGATTCTACTACTTTTATACTTTCTTTATTTTTCAAATCATAATTAATACCTTCAAAACCATATTTTTTAAAAATTGGACCAATTAAATAATCAGAAGTATTAGTTGTAAAATAAAAACAAAATCCCTCTTCTTTATTAAGTATATTTTTTACTCCAGTAATTTTATTCTTAGTAAAAAAACTTTTCTTCTTATTATATTTAATACTATTTATCTTCCTAAATCTTTCACTAATTATATTTCTAAGATCTTTTAAACTTATAACTTCTTCCCTCAAAGCTACATCTTCACTTTCTAAATACTCATTAACTATTTTACATAACTCAGCGTATTTAAACATAACACTTTAGCCTCCTTCACAATGAAAAATAATAGTTCAAAACTATTACTATTTCTTTAAAATTATTTCTTTATCGCCCATATAAGGTCTTAATGCTAGAGGTATAGAAATACTCCCATCTTCATTATAATTGTTTTCTAAAAACGCTATAAGTCCTCTAGGTGTTGCTAAAACAGTATTATTTAAAGTATGAGGATATACACTCCCCTTTTCATTTTTATATCTAATTCCAAGTCTTCTTGCTTGCGCATCACCTAAAGTAGAACATGAACCTACCTCAAAATATTTCTTTTGTCTTGGACTCCAAGCTTCAATATCACAAGATTTAACCTTTAAATCAGCAAGATCACCACTACAACACTCTAAAGTTCTAACAGGAATATTTAAACTTCTAAAAAACTCTACACTAAACTTCCACATTTTATTATACCAATCCATTGATTCCTCAGGCTTACATATAACAACCATTTCCTGTTTTTCAAATTGATGTACTCTATAAAGACCTCTTTCCTCAAGTCCATGTGCACCAACTTCTTTTCTAAAACAAGGAGAATAACTAGTAAGAGTAATTGGAAGTTCTTCTTCCTTAACCATTTGACCTTTAAACTTTCCAATCATAGAGTGTTCACTTGTACCTATCAAAAATAAATCTTCACCCTCTATTTTATACATCATCGCATCCATCTCAGCAAAACTCATAACACCACTTACAACATCACTTCTAATCATAAAAGGCGGAATGCAATAAACAAATCCTTTTTGGATCATAAAATCCCTAGCATAACTAATCATCGCCGAATGAAGTCTAGCAATATCACCCATTAAATAATAAAATCCATTACCACTAGTTCTACCAGAAGAATCCTTATCAAGTCCATTAAACATATCACATATATCCGCATGATAAGGTATTTCATAATCAGGCACCTTAGCCTCACCAAATCTTTCAATTTCAACATTTTCACTATCATCTTTTCCAAGTGGAACACTTTCATCTATTATATTAGGAATAATAAGCATCTTTTCTCTAATTTCTTTTTCAAGCAAACTTTCTTTTTCCTCTAGGAAATTAATTTCAGATTGAATCTCACTTACTCTTGTCTTTACTTCATTTGCCTCATCTATTTTCTTATCTCTCATTAATATTCCAATAGAATCACTAAGTTTATTTTTCTCACTTCTTAAATTATCAGCCCTAAACTTAGATTCTCTATACTCTTTATCCAAATTAAATACTTCATCAACCAAAGATAATTTTTCATCTTGAAACTTCTTCTTAATATTTTCTTTCACAAAATCAGCATTTTCTCTAATTAACTTAATATCGATCATACTATTCTTCCTTTCAAAACACTAAAGTTTATTTAATAATACAATATTTTATAAATTAAATCAATAACCCAAATAAAAAGAGGAACTTATCCTCTTTTATTACCATCCACCGCAGCCACAAGCACCAAAAATGATTGCTAGTAAGATGAATAGAATTAATATTATAAAGAAACTGTTAGATGCAAAACCTGAATTACATCCACATCCCATAATTACACCTCCTTTGTATTAGATAAATGCACTAAGTATTATTACAAGTAGAATAAATAGTACAAGGGCAAATGCCGCTCCTGAAATACCTCTTCCACTACCACCATAATTATTACATCCACAAGATGAGTTCATAAACATTCCTCCTTTTTTATCTTTACACTTTTATAGTATGTATTTATAAGTTTTTTGTGCACATCATTATACTTGCATTTAAAAATATTTTTTGCTAATATAGTAAGAGTTAGGGAGGAAAAACATGAAAAAAACATTATTTTTATTACTTAGTATATTACTAATCACAGGTTGTAAAGATGTAAAACTAGAAAGTGGTGAAAATGCCATAGTTACTTTCAAAGAAGGAGGTATCTCAGCACAAGAACTTTATGAAACTCTAAAAGAAACATATGGAGCTGAAAAACTTACAGATTTAATAGATTCTCATTTATTAAATGAGCTATATGAAGAAACTGATGAAGAAAAAAACTATGTAAAACAGTCTTTATCATCAGCAAAAGCTGCAGCAAAAGAAATGAATGCAGACTTTGATTTATATGTAAATTATTATTATGGAGTTGCTAATGAAGAAGCGTTCAAAAATTATATTGCACTAAACTATAAAAGAAGTCTTTGGATAGAAGATTATGGACAAGAATCTGTAACAGACAAACAAATAAAAGAATACTATGAAGATTACATAGTTGGAGACATGACAGTTAGTCATATTCAAATAAACTCAAACGCTACTAGCGACATGAGCGAAGAAGATAAAGAAAAAGAAGAAAACAAAGCATACGAAGAAGCAAAAGACATAATTGAAAAATTAAAAAAAGGAGAAGACTTCTCAGCATTAGCAAAAAAATATTCTGACGATGAAGCAACATCTTCAAACGGTGGTAGTCTTGGAAAAATAAATGATGATAATGGAATTACTGAAATAGTTGATGCTGCTAAAAAATTAAAAGTTGGCTCTTACAGCTCTTCTCCAGTAAAAACATCTTACGGATATCACATTATTTATAAAAGTGCCGAGGATAAAAAACCTGAATTAAATGATGAAACAAAAACTAAAATAAGAGCGGTAGTTGGAAAAGAAATATCAAGTGAACCATCTTTCTATCTTATAGCTATGAAAGCACTAAGAGAAAAAAATGAAATGAAAATAACTGATTCAAAGTTAGAAAAAGCATATAACGACAACATCGCAAGAAATGAAGCAGCTTATAATGCAAACTAAAAAAATTAGCCTATAAATGAACTGCGCCCCTTAGAGTAGACATCAATAAAAAAAGTGGTTCAATAAAATGCTATAATACACTTCCGAAAGGAGGTGTATTTTTTATGGCATCAAAAGGTCAAAAATTCAATAAATATTCTAATTCAATAAAAGAAATAATCATTTCTGAAATAAAGCAAGGTATATCACATAAATATATTTCAAAAAAATACAACATTCCACTTGGGACAATAGATACATGGGCTAGTAAATTATATTATCCTCAAAATTATCCTAGATATGGTCAAAAACGTGGAAAACCTAAAGAAAATAATTTAACAAAAGAAGATTGGAAAGAAAGATATGAAATATTAAAAAAATACTAGGCCTTCCTCAAGGCACAACGAGAGAAAAAGTAACATTTATAAATTTATAGAGAGATTATTATAAACTTACTAACATGTGTGCCGTACTTAATCTAAGTCCTAAAACTTATTATAAATATAGAAATAAGGAAGATACTGATTATTATGATTATTTAATAATAAAAGAAATATTTGATGATTCTAAAGGTACATATGGATATCGTAGGATTGTTGAAGGTCTACTCCTAAAATATGGTGTAGTTATGAATGGAAAGAAGGTTTTAAGAATAATGAAAAAA
>JAFQID010000041.1 GCA_017397685.1 Bacilli bacterium
AAAACCTTTTTAGCATGGAATCATTTTCCTTTTCATCATTTATTTTACTAAAATTTCATAAAAATACAAGAGAAAAAGTTGCTTTTTCTCTTGTAATTACAATCATTTGTTTATAAATTGCATTTTACTATTTAACTAACTCTTTTCATAAATAATAAAAATCATTCATAGAATTCAATAAATTATTTTGATATAATTATTTTTAAGGAGACTAATTTATGAATGAAAATAAAAAAGAAGAAAAAATAGAAATCGTTGACTTAGATAGCGAAAACAAATCAAAACAAGAAGAAATATCTGATAAGATTATACAAGCTGCTGAAAATATAGTTAATACAAAAGATTATTCAAAAGAATATGATAAAGATGAAATAAAATTATATAAAACTCATGCGATTTTATGTTATCTTGGACCTTTAATTATACTTCCGTTTGCAAATAATTCACATAAAAAATCAAAATATATTCATTTTCATATAAATCAAGGATTAAATATAATTATACTTTATCTAGTAGTATTTATATTAACTGGTATTATTTCTTCAATATTTACTAAGGATTATATATACTCTTCTTATACACCAAATTGGGTATTATTTTTAAACTTTTTAATTAAAGCAACCGCTGTAGTAATTAATATATTTGGGCTAGTAAATACTATAAAAAGCAAATCAAAAGAACTTCCATTAATAGGAAAGTTTAAATTTATTAAATGAGAAAAAATCTCATTTTTTATTTACTTAAATCTTTTTAAATGATAAACTTTTATTGGTGATTAAATTGGAAACAATAATAAATGAAATAATAAGTTTATTTTCTGGCATAACCAGTATGAAATTTGGAAAAGAATTAATAGTATTCATAATTTCTCTAATGCCAATCTTAGAACTAAGAGGAGGACTTTTAACAGCATCTTTACTAAACTTAAGTCCAGTAAGTGGTTATATTATTTCAATCATTGGTAATACATTGCCTGTACCATTTATATTATTATTTATCAATAAAATACTTGATTGGATGGAAAACTGTAAAATAAATTGGATAAAAAAAATAGCTAGATGGCTAGATAAAAAAGCTAAAAAGAATCAAAAAACAATTGATAAATACGGATATCTTGGTTTAACTTTATTTGTCGGAGTACCGCTTCCAGGAACTGGAGCATGGACAGGTTGCCTTCTTGCATCTGTACTTAATATGAATAGAAAAAAATCGTTTATATGCGTTATGCTTGGAATACTTATGGCTAGTGTAATAATGATGTTTTTATCCTATGGATTACTTAAAGGAATAATTAGTTAATTTACAAACTAATTTTTTTATTTGATTTGATATTTTATAAATAGTATAATCATAATAGGTGGTGGTAAAATGAATAAAATATTTGAATTAATTAACAAAGAAAAAGAAAGACAAAATAATGTTGTTGAATTAATCGCATCTGAAAACTTTGTAAGTAATGACATACTAAAAGCGGCTGGAAGTATATTAACAAATAAATATGCTGAAGGTTATCCTGGTAAAAGATATTATGGGGGTTGTGAATATATAGATGAAATTGAAACTATAGCGATAGAAAATGCTAAAAAACTATTTAATGTTAAATATGCTAATGTTCAACCTCATAGTGGATCTAGTGCAAATATGGCTGTATATATGGCGTTACTTAACAAGGGTGATAAAATACTTAGTATGAAATTAGACTCTGGTGGACATTTAACACACGGAAACCCAAAAAGTTTTAGTGGACAAGATTATAACTTTATTTTTTATGGAGTAGATAAAGAAACTGGAATAATAGACTATGAAGAACTAGAAAAAATTGCTAAAACAGAAAAGCCAAAACTTATTATTGCTGGAGCGTCAGCTTATAGTAAGATAATAGATTTTAAAAAAATAAAGAAAATTGCAGATAGTATAAACGCATACTTTATGGTAGACATGGCGCATATTGCAGGCCTTGTTGCAACTGGAATGCACCCTTCTCCTTGTCAAATCGCAGATGTTATAACATTTACTACACATAAAACTTTAAGAGGGCCAAGAGGTGGTGCGATACTAACAAATGATGAAGAAATAGCAAAAAAAATAAACTCTGCCCTATTTCCTGGTATGCAAGGTGGACCTTTAATGCATATAATCGCTGCTAAAGCAATATGTTTTGAAAATGCAATGTCAGATGATTTTAAAAAATATCAAGAACAAACTTTAAAAAATGCAAAAGCATTATGTCAAACTTTAATTGATGACGACTTTAAAATAATATCTGGATTAACTGATAATCACTTAATGCTGGTTGATGTAAAATCATCAATAAATATGACTGGAAAAGAAGCGGAAGCAGTTCTTGAATCTATAAATATAACATGTAATAAAAATATGATACCATATGATGAAGAAAAGCCATTTGTAACTAGTGGTATACGTATTGGCTCTCCAGCAATGACATCTAGAGGATTAAAAGAAGATGATTTTGTTAAAATTGGAAAAATAATATCAAAGGCTCTTAAAAATAAAGATAATACTAAATTATTAGATGATTTAAAAGAAGAAGTAAAACAAATATGTAAAAAATACCCTCTTTGGTACTAAAAAGGTGAAAAAATGAAACAAGTAAAGAAAAAAGTAAAAAGAAGGCTTAAAAAGAAATTTAAAATAGCATTAATTGTTATAATATTAGTCGCATCACTTACTTCATTAACTATATCTCTTTTAAATATTTTTAAATGGAATGATGATAACAATAAGACAAACAAACAAATAGAAGAAATTGAGGAAGTTGTTAATATTGAAGAAACTAATAGTGAGAAAGAAGAAATAATTGAACCAAAAGAAGAAATTGAAGAATCTAATCCTTACTGGGATTATATAAAAATGAGTTTAATAAATGTTGATTTTAAGGAGCTTAAAAAAATAAATAATCAAACAAAAGGTTGGATTCAGGTTAACGGAACAAATATTAATTATCCTTTTGTTCAAGCTAAAGATAATAAATATTATTTAACAAGATCATTTGATAAATCATATAATGATGCTGGATGGTTATTCCTAGACTATAGAAATAACATAAATAATCTTGAAAAAAACACAATAATTTATGGACACAGTAGACTTGATAAAACAATGTTTGGTACTTTAAAAAATATATTAAAGTCCTCTTGGGTTAAAAATACTGATAATTATATAGTTAAATTATCTACACAAACACATAATACTCTATGGCAAGTATTTAGTGTTTACAGAATACCTACGACAAGCGATTATTTACAAATAGATTTTGAAACTAATGAAGAGTTTAATAATTTTGCTAATATGCTACTTAAAAGAAGTGATTATAATTTTAATACTAAAGTAAATGAAAATGATAAAATACTTACCCTATCAACTTGTGCTGACAATGATAAAAAAGTGGTATTACATGCAAAACTAATAAAAAAAGAAGCTAGATAATATATTAATTATTTAACTTCTTTTTCTTTATAATTAGAATTATATAGTTCTTTTTCGCTATCTTCTTCTGTTACTTCATCATAATTTAGCTTAGGTAAATCATTTTTTGAAGCAAGACCAAAGTAATCTAAAAACTCATTAGTAGTTTTATAAAGATTAGGTTTGCCAACTGAATCATCTTTACCACATATTTTTAAAAATCCTCTTGCTAGTAATTTTCTAACTAATTGAGTAGAATTAATTCCTCTTATTTCATCTATTTTAAGCCTAGTAATAGGTTCATTATATGCAACGATAGCCAAGACTTCAAGTGCTGCAACAGATAGTGATGAACTTTTAGTATCAGTAACTAGTTTTTCATAAAAATCTTTATGTTCTTCCTTAGTAGTTAGTTTAAAACAATTACCTAAAAAAGATATCCTAAGACCTCTAGAAGAATCATCATAATCTTTTCTTAATTCTAGAAGAATTCCTTTAACATCTTCCTCACTAATTCCAAGTATATTAACCATTTCAGCAAGAGTAATACCCTCATCTCCTACAATAAATAATATACCCTCAAGTACCGCTTTGTAATTCATTATTTATCCACACTTTCTAAATATATATCTGAAAAATTATTATCTTGCTTTAAAATAATTTCACCATTCTTAGTCATTTCTAGAACTGATAAAAAAGTAACAACAACATAAGGTTTACTTAAATCATCAAAAAGTTCTATAAACTTAACTTTCTTTCTTTCTCTAAGAATATTTCTTATTTTAACAACTCTTTCTTTAACAGACAACTCTTTTTTAGTAATTTTAGTATTTATAGGTTTACTTAATTTTTGTCTTTCATATAACTTTTGAAGTGCATCAAGCAAATCAAAGACACTAACTTCTCCATTATTAACTATTTTTTCATTACTATAATTATTTATTGCCTCAGGAGTTTTTGTATAATATGCACTTCTTTTTTCTTCTAATTTTTTAAACTCACTTACACTTTCCTTATATTTTTTATATTCAATTAATCTTCTCTTTAATTCATCCTCTGGATTTTCTTCAAACTCATCCGCTTCTTCATCTTCTTTTTTATGAATTAGTTTTCTACTCTTCATTTCAATAAGTTCTGCGGCCATAACCAAATATTCACTTGCGATATCCAAATTAAGCATTTTCATCTTATTAATATAATCTATATACTTTTTTGTTATGTCAGAAATTTCAATATCAAATATTTCCATCTTAGATTTTTTAATAAGATGTAAAAGTAAATCTAATGGTCCTTCAAAATCCCCTATTAATAATTTATCCATTATTTACAAATCCATCCTTTTAAAGTTTCTTTATAATTAATGGTATAAGGTAAAGTATTTATTTTATAATAAGGCATGTAATTACTACTAACACTATTTAAATCAACGGAATAATTCAAATAATTAACATCATCTGAGACACTTATATTATTTTTAATAGCGTTATCTTTTTCACTAATTAATTCATTATTATATTTAGTGTAAATATCACCTTCATTTACTTTAGCATCTATTTTTTTAGTAACAATATAACTCTTTAAATCATTATTAATAAAATTATAAGAAATACTATAATCTACAGTTACATCTCCATCAGTTTTATTATAATTACATATAATAGAACTTTCTTCTTTCATTTCTTTTTCATTAAATATAACTACTTTAGCAAAGCGAACATCATAATAAACATTATTATCTACTTTCAAAACATATTGTTTAACTGTGTCTTTACTTAAATCTTTAACATCAAAAACTTCCTTATATATTAAGGTTTTAGCTCCATCATATAGCAATATATTTATAGAAAGATTACTAGTATTTTTAATACTTTTACTTGATAAATAATTTAGTAAAATTTCTCCTTCATTTCCTTGTTTAAAATTATAAAACCTAATATCTTCTAGTTTCATATAACTATTTTTAGAACCTACTTCAATATATCCACCGACCAAATTATCACTTGATAAATTAGTTTCATTTCCACCATTAAAATAAACATAATTATCTTCAGTAAATATATTAACTATATCATCTATAAAAAATATAAAAGCAAAAATCACAAAGACAAATATAAATATAATCGCATTACTTGGTTCTTTTTTCTTTTCAGTATTAACTACTGATTCATTAGGCGCAATCTCCATAGGATCTACAACATTAGCGTTATTTTCATTAGTAGTATTGTCAGTAGAAACTATAACATTTTCATTGGTATTAACAGTGCTTTTTTCTAAATTATTAATAGTTTCATTATTAACTACATTATTAGTTTCATTATTAACTACATTATTATTTGAATTATTAGTTTGAGCACTATCATTATTCTCAACTGTTATATTTTGTCCATTATTATTATTCATGTAATCACCCTATCATCTTTTACTAAATCAATTATAGCAAAAAAAAATAAAAAAGTATATTTTTATTAACTTTTTTATCTAATGTTTAGGTTTAAAAACAAGAGTTACTATAAAAGCGGAAAATATGGCTACTGAAAGCACCGCAGATGAATTAATTAATATTCCTTTAAAAAGACCTATAATTCCATTTTCTAAGAATCCTTCTGATGCTCCTAAAACAAGACTATGACCAAAATTAACAATTAAAATGGTTGCTCCTGCGTTAAAAATACTGATAATTTTATCATATATTCCAAAACCTGATAATATACATCCTATTATAACTAAAGCACTATTAATATGTCCTGGAGTTAATTTGCTTTTTTCAAGAACTACTTGAGATACACCACAAACAAACCCTGCAAATAAAAATGCTAGTATGTAATTCAATTATAACACCTCCAAACTTATAACATGAGCAACTCCAGGCATAGCCTCACCTAAATTACAACTTACACTGCTGTGAAGCGCACCAGTAGCACACACTAGTATTTTTTTATATTTATTTTGTTTTAATATATAGTCAAATAAAATAAGAGGTAAACATGCTGGACCACTCGCCCCGGCATAAATTGTATCTTCTTTATAAAAAATGCTACCAGCATCAACAACATTTTTAAGTTTCTTGTTGCTTATATTCTCATAATATTTTTTCATAATTTCTGTTCCATACACGCCTAAATCCCCTGTTAAAATAACATCATAATAATTACTTTCTCTATTAGTTTCAATTAAATGTCTATTTATAACTTCAGCTGCTGCTGGAGCCATACAACTTCCCATATCATTCGCATCTTTATGATCTGTAGTAATTACATTCCCTATAGTAGCACTTTCAATTTTAATATTAGATTTTTTATTTGAAACCAAAGTACTCACGCTTCCAGTAGCTGTAAAAGAATTAACCATCTTTCTAACCGCACCATACTCTATTGGAAATCTAAACTGTTTTTCACTTACTAAATTATGACCTGATACGGTAACAACAATATTTTGTGATTTATTTGATATGAAATTACTAGCTATAATTAATCCTTCAACAAATGAAGCACAAGCACTATAAATACCTAACATAGGGACGCTATACTTACTAGCGGATAAACTAGAGGCTAATATTTGGTTTTGTAAATCACTATTTACTAATAAACTAATATCTTTTTGAGTAAGCTTATTCTTATTTAAAAGTCCTGTAATTGTTATATTTTGATATTCACCTTCAGCAAGTTCAATAGACTTTTCTTCTAAATAATAACTATCAACAAACTTATCCGTATATTTTTTAACAATAGGTTCTTTTTCACTAGATGCTAGTAAACTAAACTTATCATTAATATAAACATTCTTAAAAAAATATGTCATAATATAATCCCCCTAATAAATCCAAAAATAATTCCAAATACTATTCCATATAAAATAATACTACCAGCAAGTTTAAAAATATTTGCTCCTATTCCTTTGATAAAACCTTCCTCTCTAACATCGAGTGCAGCGGAAGTAAGTGAGTTAGCAAATCCAGTTGAAGGTACTATAAAACCACACTTAAATAAACTCAGTATTTTATCAAAAAAACCAAGACCAGTAAGCACTGAAGCAACTACTACCATAACAATAGATACATATAAATATGAATCATTAACAGACACTGAAAACATTTTTATAAACCACTCACTCAAAACTTCACCAAACAATCCTAAAAAACCACCAGAAAAAAATGCAATAAAAAAGTTTTTAATATGACTTTCTTCTTTTATTACATCCTTAACTAATTTATCATAATCCTCATTTTTCATATATTCACCTAATACTATTGTTAACTAAATATATAAAAATCATTCAAAAAGATTGAAAAACTAATAAAAAAATGTTATTATCTTATTACGAACAAAGGCCCATTGGTGAAATGGTTAACACATCGCCCTCTCAAGGCGACATTCATGGGTTCAAATCCCATATGGGTCACCAAATTTGATAAGAAACTCGAGTTTTGTAAATCGAGAATAATAAATTACTAACTTATATGTTAGTTTTTTTATAAAAAAATATAAATTCATTTAATTAGGGTTTATAAATACTTTTTAAAAATCAAATAAAAAAAGTTTATTGACAAAATTTTATTAAAATATTATCTCAACCTTTTTATTTATTTAAAAATGAAAAAATCTTTGTTTTAACGTTAACCTTTTTTGTTTTTTTGCTTCCCTTTTCTTTATTTCCTCTTCCATTTTTTGCTTTCTGATTAAGCTTTCTTCTTCTAATCTTTGTTCTTCTTCTAACTCTTTTTGCCTTATTTTATACAAAATTGATTGACACCATTCTGGACAATTCTCTATTCTAACAAAAATTCTTTTAAAAATTTCATTTTCTTTATTTCTTATTGATTCATTTATGATATTTGAATTGCATTCTAAAGAATATTCATCAGTATAACTTGGTAAAAATAATTTAAAATCTTTAAAAAAACTATAATTCTGAAACTTACTAAAAATCTCAATACCATAATAACTAATATCAACACCAAAATTTGAATTAACTAAATTTCTATCATATTTAGTTTTATTACAATCTTTGTAATCTTTATAACTCATAAATTCATCATATAGTTTTGATAAACTTGAGCTAAGTATATAAAAGATTTCTTTATCATACGGACTTTTTGATTTAGCTATGTATAAATCATTATTCTCTTTTGCGAAACAAATATCTTTAAAATCTTCTGAATCCCTTCTTTTAAATCCTATTTCTAGTAATTTTTCTTTATAATTGAAATCATAAATAATAATACTACTATCTCTAAAAGTAGATTTCAAAAGATTTTCAAACTGTTGTTTATATTTTTTACTTATAAGTATTATAATTCATTTATTATAATTTTCTTATTAAATTTGATACGATCCTCTTTTAAGGAATTTTAAAACGACCTTGAAAAAAAGTTGTTTTTATGTTATCATGTATATAAGTGAAGAAAACTTCATATAATAAAAAAGGAACACTTAATATTCGCATGTTGAGTGTAGCCAATTAAATATGGTTTCCACCTAAATCAAAGCTGAGTTAGGTGGATTTCTTTTATATTAATACTTTTAATAGTAAGAATAGTAAAAGGAAGATAATAATTACTAAAGATAGAATTAAAAAATCCTTCTTATTCATTTTATCGCCTCCCTTCTTTTATGAAGTTTTGGCTCCACCCAACCATTAAATGTTCCTAGATATAATTATAACAAACATTTGTTTTGCACACAAGTTATTTTAATAAAATCTTTTCATAAATTAAAACGACCTACAAAAAGTCATTTTTTAATACCATAAATCAGTTAACTTACCATCTTCCTTATAATAACTATCCATAAGCATAACATAATAATATCTATTAAAAATAGTTTTTTTAGAATACGGCATAATAACAACTGCAACATTTGGTGAGTTCCACAAACTTTCAGCAACATAATAGTAATTCTCATCTTGCCCAACTATTATAGCTATATGTCCTCCTGAATAGCCGCCTGAACTAAGTAAATCACCAGTCTTAACCTTTCCAGACTTAACTACACTCGCATTAAAACTAATTCTTTTACCAAGATCAGTTAAATCTTTAGTGGCCATAATTCCTGCACCAATATCTCCGGGATTAAATCCACCATTTTTTAATACCCAACTAACAAATCCACTACAATCAAGACCATTACTTCTTTTTCCTTTTGATGGATTACTGTATAAACTACATCCCCATATTTTAGGTCCATGCATTGACTTACTTATATCTTCATACCTACTTTTATGTAAATAAAGACCTTCATGATAATATCTACCCTCTCCATCTACCTTATTAATTGATAGTCTTCCATTTTCTGAAAAATATCTAATCTTATAAGGAAATTCTAAAGTTAAAAATCTTGCAGCTTCTACAGCACCAGCGCGTGTTTTATATCCAGCATCAGTAACTCTATCCTTTAAAATAGTATCAAGTAAATCATTCTCTGACTTACTATACTTTTCACAAGGTAAGTATTTTTTATTTCTATTAAACTTCTTTGGAGCTTTAACAATTAGATTACTTACAACAACATCAACATAACTTTCCTTACCACCAATAGATGCTATAACTTTGGTATTACCCGCTTTAACACCAGTTATCTTTCCATTATTGTCCACTTTAGCGATACTTTCATTTTCACTTCTCCAATTAATTGAATCGCTAACATATCCCACACTTTCATAATTAGCATTAACACTATAAACTCCGCCCTTAGCAAGATATACTTTATCCTTGCTTACATTAACTTTACTAACATTACCAAGTTTATTAGAACCATCAACAAAGTATATATCATCATTTTCATTTTTTAAATAAATATAATATATACTATTATCAATCTTAATATCAAAAGAATTACCACTTGCTTTAATCCAACCTTTATCATCAGCTAATGGATAAACATCATCATTTTTATATATATAATAAACTTCTTCATAAAAAGACTTTTTACTAAGATCAAATTTAACATTAATAACATTATTAGTAATTGAAAGAGATTTAACAATCACATTAGGAACAATACTATAATTATAATTATGAATATAGCCAATTAATCCTAAAGATAAAAAAATAATAATTAAAATACTTATTAATATATATATCTTTTTCACAAATATCTTCTCCTATATTAATTAAAGTATATCATACATAATAATCATAGTCAAAATAAAGAAAAGCCTCAATATTTACACATTATTTTACACAAACTTTATAAAATATTATATTTGTTGTATAATAATTATAGGTGAATTAATTATGTGGAAAATGTTCGTAATATTCTTTTGTAAATTTGCAAATTATATGAGTAGATTATTAAATCACTCTGAAGGAAGTGTTATTGGTGGATACTGGGCTTTGAAACTTGATAATAAAATATTATCAAAAATAAAGCTGCCAAAAAATATAATCGGTATAACTGGTTCTAGTGGAAAAAGTTCATCAGCTGAACTTATAAATAATATATTAAAAGAAAATAATTTCAAAACTGTATATAATAAAGAAGGAAGTAATACTATCAATGCAATAACTTCATTAATTTTAAATAATACTACTCTAACAGGTAAGTTTAAAAGTGATGTATTAATAATGGAATTAGATGAACAATATATGAAAAATGTATTTAAATACTTTTCTCCTTCAATTCTACTTATAACAAACATAACAAGAGATCAACCACCAAGAAATTCTCATCCAGAAAAAATATTTCATGAAATAAAAAAAGGAATACCAGAAAAAACACATATAATATTAAACGTAGATGATCCACTAGTAAATAGACTTAGAATAAATCATAAAGGTAAAGTAACTACATATGGCCTAGAGCAAAATAGCTATTCATTTAAAAATAATTTAAATAATCTAGATGCAGCATACTGCCCTATTTGTCATTCAAAACTAGAATATGATTTTTATCATTATGGGCATATTGGTTCTTATCACTGTCCTAAGTATGATTTTAGAAGAGGCACACCAGATTATGAAGCAAAAGAAATAAACATTGAAGATAAAACAATAAAAATAAATGAAAATATAGTAAATCTTCCATCTAATTTCCTTTATACAGCATATTTCACAACCGCTTGCTACGCAGTATGTAAAGAATTAGGATTAAGTGAAGAAAATATATTAAACACTTTAAATGGTGGTAAAATAAAAACAAAAAGATTAAATATTTATAACTTTGATAATAGAAAATGGCAAATGTTAGTAAGTAAAAACGAAAATAATCTTTCTTATAAGCAATCACTAGATTTTATCTTACATGAACCAGGAGATAAAACAATTATATTAGGATTTGACTCATCTTCAAGAAGATATAAAGAAAATGATATATCATGGATTTGGGATATAGATTTTGAATTACTTGCTGATAGACAAATAAATAAAATAATATTAATTGGTAAGTTCGCATATGATATGCTTACTAGAATGGAATATGCAGGCATAAGCAAAAATAAACTAATAATTGTTGAAAACTTAAATGATTTATCAAAAACAATAAAAACAAAAACAAAAGGAAATATATATTCAATGGTATGTTTTGATAAAGAAATAGAACTTAAGAAAATCATAAAGGAGGAAAATCATGATTAATATATTACATTTATATTATGACTTATTAAACCTTTATGGAGATAATGCAAATATAAGAGCATTCAAAAAAGAATTTGAAAGAAACCATATGAAAGTGAAAGTGGATTTTAAATCTTTATATGAAGAAATAGACTTTAAAAAATATGACATTATCTTTATAGGATCTGGAAGTGAAGAAAACATACTACTTGCTATTGAAGATATAAAACATAGAAAAGATGATATATTAAAATATATTAATCAAAACAAATATATGTTTTTAACAGGAAATGCTATTGATATATTTTCAAAACAAATAATTGCAAGAGAACATATAATCGAAGGAAGTAATATATTTGATTTTGAAACAAAATATATAGACTCAAAAATATTTAAAAATGCAGGTGGAAATAGAATTGTTGGAGAATGTATAGCGGAAACAGATTTAATAAACAAAAAAATAATAGGTTTTCAAAACAGAGGAACAATTAACTTAAATATATCAAATGCTTTATTTAAAACAAAAGAAATATATTCAAATGATTTAATTAGTACAGATGAAGGATTTAATTACAAAAACCTTTATGCATCACACATCATTGGTCCACTATTTATAAGAAATCCTTATTTATTAGATTACTTTATTGAAAAAATACTAACAGAGAAAAAAGTAAAGTTTACTCCAAATGATAAAAGTGCAGCTAAAATAGCATATAAAAAATACTTAGAAAACTTTAATATCTAAGTGTTTTTTTACTTAATTAACTAATTAAATTTTATATCCATTCTATCAAAAATAAAAAAGAACCATTAAAGTTCTTAAAATTAATTTATCTTCTCCCCTATTTTCATTCCATATTTTACAATAGTTTCAATTCCATCTTTTGAATTATTTAAAATATCTTCATCAAACAAAATTATATCTTTTTTTACAAGTAATACAATAGTTGACCCACCATACTTAAAATAACCCTTTTCTTCTCCTTTTTTAAACTCATGATGTTCAAAATGATTAACTACTTTACCTACACCAAACGCACCAATTTCTACCTCTATTATCTTACCATAGTTTTGGGTATATAAAACGGTATATTCTCTAGAATTAGTTTTATAAAAATTATACTTTTTAAGAGCTATTGGCTGAACGGTATGAAATACACCATTTATTTTAACTATTTTTTCATGATAACCACTATCTATATAACAATACCTATGATAATCACTTACATCAAGTCTAAATACTAAAGCTTTGCCACCAATATATTCTTTCACTATATCTTTATTAACTAAAGTATCAACACTATAATAAGCATCTTTTATTCTCATACATAAATTTTCATTAATATCGTATATGCTAAGTTTACTATCACAAGGAGATATAAAAGCATCTTTATTAATATCGACAATTCTCTTACCTAGTAGTATCTTTCTTGTAAAAAAATCATTAAATGAAGTATATTTTACTAGAGGATATTCACTCATATCAATATTATTTTCTTTAATAAAAGGTTCAATCTTTTTAATTGATTTTTTACTACTATAATATTTGCCAATTAATTTAGTAATAGACTTACCTATAAGTAATTTAAGTATTAATCTTCCTAAAAAATTACCATACAAAAAATTAAGAGCTTTGTTAGACTCTTTATAAATATTCTCTGTGTTATTTCTATTTCTCATTACATACTTCATAACAATTTTCTAATAGTAATTATTAAAATTAACTCTATTACTCCTATCAAAATAAATCCTATCATAACTTTCATACTAGGTTTTTTTATTTTTATTTTACTAATAAATAAACAACCTACAATTAATAAAACTCCAGCATATAAATACATAAAACCACTGCCAAGCATACTTCTAAACATATATATAAAAGGAAATATTAATGCAGCTGATGTTACTGGAAGACCTGTATATTCTTTTACAGGTTTTTTGCTATTACGATTCATCTCCAGCATATTAAAATATGCAAGTCTAATTAAGGCAGCTATTGAATAAAACATTAATAAAATTATAAAATATTTATTCAATCCTAAATTATATCCAATTAATGCTGGTAATACCCCAAAACATACTAAGTCAGATAAACTATCAATTTGCATTCCATAATTTCTTTCATCATTTGTTCTTCTTTTTTTTGTTCTAGCAACTCTACCATCAAACATATCACAAAGTCCTGAAAACATTAAACACATGATTGCATAAAATATTTTGCCATCAAAAGCTAAAATAATTCCAAAAAAGGAAGATAAAAAACTTAAATAAGTAAGTAATACTGTATAATCATAAAATCCTATCATTTATTGCACCTCTTAATATAAATAAGTATAACATATTTAATTAAAATAACAAAATTTTTATATCAAAAATATGTAAAAAAATACATAATCAAAATTGATTATGTATTTTTATATTATTCGTTTCCGCCAACTACAGCGTCATTAATATCATTTGTTAAAAACTTTTCTTCAAGTACTTCAGCAGCATCATCATCTAGTAATTCTTTTTGAAGCATAAGTTCAATATTATTATATTGTTTAGCTCCAGTACCAGCAGGTATTAGTTTTCCTAAGATTACATTTTCTTTTAATCCTACAAGCATATCTACTTTACCACGAGTAGCAGCATCAGTAAGTATTCTAGTAGTTTCTTGGAAAGATGCAGCTGATAAGAATGAATCAGTTTCTAAAGATGCTTTAGTTATACCAAGAAGTACAGGTTTACCAGTTGCTGGAACGCCTCCGCTAAGAATAACAGGTTTATTAATCTCAGCAAACTCTCTAATAGGTACGCTAACGCCTTCTATTAAGTTAGTATCTCCAGGTTCAACAACTTTAATCTTAGTAATCATTCTCTTAACAACAGTTTCGATGTGTTTATCATTAACATCAACACCTTGTGATTTATAAACTTTTTGTATTTCTCTTAAGATATATTCTTGAACAGTAGTTGGATCAGTAACAGCAAGTAATTCTTTTGGTGATACACTTCCTTCAGTTAATACATCACCAGCACTTACTACATCACCTTTTTCAACTCTTAATTTAGCATTATATTGAGTTATATGCTCACGAGTCTCTATATCATTTGTAATAAGTATTTTAAACTTACCTTTATCTTCGCTAATTTTAGTGATTTTACCATTTATTTCAGCAATAGTAGCTTTAGCTTTAGGTATTCTAGCTTCAAATAACTCTTCAACTCTTGGAAGACCTTGAGTAATATCAGCAGCAGATGCAACACCACCAGTATGGAATGTACGCATTGTAAGCTGAGTACCCGGTTCACCAATTGATTGAGCTGCCATAATACCAATAGCTTCTCCAACCTCAACAACATTACCAGTTGCAAGATTACGTCCATAACATCTTTGACATACGCCATTTGGACATTTACATGTAATAACACTTCTAATTTCCATTTTAGTAATGCCAGCATTAACTATTTTTTCAGCTATTCTTTCAGTAATTAAAGTATTCTTATCTACAAGTACTTCTTTAGTTTCAGGGTGTAATATTTTTTGGTTAGAATATCTACCAATAATTCTTTCCGCAAATGATTCTATTACAGCACCACTCTTATCATCAACAAAAGCACTTACTTCAAGTCCTTGAATAGTTTCACAATCTTCTTCTCTTACGATTAAATCTTGTACAACATCAACAAGTCTTCTTGTTAAGTATCCAGCATCAGCTGTTTTAAGTGCGGTATCAGCAGTTCCTTTTCTTGAACCGTGTGTACTAAGGAAGAACTCTTGAACGTCAAGACCTTCTTTAAATGATGCTAAGATTGGTATTTCAACTTGACTACCATCCGGTTTAACCATTATACCACGCATACCAGCAAGTTGGCCAAGTTGGTTAGCGCTACCTCTAGCTCCAGAATTAATAATCATAGAAAGTGGACTATCAGTATCAGCTTTTAAAGTTTCAGCAAGTTTGCCTTGAATATTACTAGTTGATTCAGTCCATAACTTAATAACTCTATTATGTCTTTCCTCATCAGTAATTAATCCACGTTTAAATTGTTTATTAATTTGATCTATTGTTTTATTAGTTTCTTCAATAATCTTCTTCTTATCTTCATTAACAGGTATATCAGAAAGTGAAATAGTAATACCACTCTTAGTAGAATATTTAAATCCTAAATCCTTAAGTTTATCAAGCATTATAGAAGTTTCAGTAGTTTTATATCTTTTAAATATTTGTGCAATAATCTTTTCAAGATTTTTCTTAATTAAAGCTGGAGTTACAGGCATAGAAGCAACTACTTCAGGAAGATTTTCTCCTTTTTCAATAAAGAATTTAAGCGGAGTAATATTTTCAATATTCTCTCTACTACCTTCATTAATATATTGATAAGTATCAGGAAGTATTTCATTAAATATAATTTTACCAGCTGTAGTAACAAGATATTTATCTTTTTGTTCATCTAGCCATACTTTATATTTAAAACTCTTCGCAGGTACACATACTCTTGTATGAAGTGTGATATCTCTTCTTTCATAAGCCATTAATACTGCATTTGGATCACTATAAGCTTTTCCTTCGTTAGGTTCACCAGCAACCTCAAGTGTTAAATAGTAGTTCCCAAGAACCATATCTTGAGATGGTGTAACTATTGGAGAGCCATCTTTAGGGTTAAGAATATTATTAGCACCAAGCATTAATAATCTAGCTTCAGCTTGTGCTTCCTCAGAAAGAGGTACATGCACAGCCATTTGGTCTCCATCGAAGTCAGCATTAAATCCAGAACATACAAGTGGGTGAAGTCTTAAAGCTTTACCTCCTACAAGTACTGGTTCAAATGCTTGAATAGAAAGTCTATGAAGTGTCGGAGCACGGTTAAGTAATACTGGGTGCTCACGAATTACATCCTCAACAACATCCCAAACTCTCTCATCTTGAGTATCTATAATCTTTTTAGCTCCTTTAATATTATGAGCTAGTTCTCTTTCTACAAGTTCATGCATAACATGTGGTTTGAATAGCTCTAGTGCCATTTCTTTAGGTATTCCACATTGATACATTTTAAGATTTGGTCCAACTACGATAACAGAACGACCAGAATAGTCAACTCTCTTACCTAGTAAGTTTTGTCTAAATCTTCCTTGTTTTCCTTTAAGCATACTAGAAAGTGATTTAAGTGCTCTATTACCAACACCTTGAACACTTCTTCCACGTCTACCATTATCAATTAATGCATCAACCGCTTCTTGAAGCATACGTTTTTCGTTTTGAACAATTATTGTTGGTGCTTCAAGTTCAATTAATTTCTTAAGACGATTATTTCTATTAATAATTCTTCTATATAAATCATTTAAATCACTTGTTGCAAATCTTCCACCAGGAAGTTGTATCATAGGTCTTAAATCAGGTGGTATAACTGGAAGAACATCAAGTATCATCCATTCAGGTCTATTACCACTTTCTAAAAATGAGTTCAAACAATCAAGTCTTTTAACAAGGCTTAGTTTCTTTTGACCTTGAGCTTTCTCAACTTCTTTCTTTAACTCTTCAGTTTCTTTTTCAAGATCAACTTCCATAAGAAGTTCTTTAATAGCCTCAGCTCCAAGACCTACTCTAAATCCATCACCATACTTTTCATAATAAGCACGGTATTCTTTATCAGATAAAGGTTGTTTTTTAACAAGTGGTGCAATACCTGGATCAAGAACCACATAACTTACAAAGTATAGTATTTCTTCTAGATCCCTAGGACTCATTCCAAGAACAAGTCCAATTTTAGGCGGTACACCCTTAGCATACCAAATATGTGATACAGGGGCCGCAAGTTCAATATGTCCCATTCTCTCACGGCGCACTTTACTACGAGTAACCTCAACACCACATCTATCACATACAACGTTTTTATATCTTAGTCTTTTATACTTACCACAAGTACATTCAAAATCTTTAGTTGGGCCAAATATTTTTTCACAAAATAATCCATCTCTTTCAGGTTTTAAAGTACGATAGTTTATTGTTTCTGGTTTTTTAACCTCTCCATAAGACCATTCTCTAATTTTATCAGGTGAAGCTATTCCGATTCTTATTCCATCAAAATCATTAACTTCCATCATTATTCTTCACCCCTTTCATAATTATCTTCAAAGCCATCATCAAGACCATACTCTTCAGTATATTCAAGATCGTCTAATGAATCTTCTTCATCCTCATCTTCATCTTGAACATCTTCATAATCGCTTTCATCTATTTCTTCTTCATCATCTACACCTATTTCCTCAATAGAAACAGGAACATCTTGTTTATCTTCTTCTCTTTCAAGCTCTTTAAGTCCTTTAACATCTCCATCTTTAGTAATTATAGAAATATCAAGACCTAATGCTTGGAATTCTTTAATTAATACTCTAAAGCTTTCTGGTACTCCAGCTCCAGTAATTGGTTTACCTTTAACAAGAGCTTCAAATACACGTACTCTACCAATAATATCATCTGACTTAATAGTAAGTACTTCTTGAAGTATATGAGCTGCTCCATAAGCATATAGTGCCCAAACTTCCATTTCTCCAAATCTTTGACCACCAAATTGTGCTTTACCACCTAAAGGCTGTTGTGTAACTAAACTATAAGGTCCAGTAGCTCTTGTATGAAGTTTATCATCAACCATGTGTACAAGTCTTATCATGTACATAACTCCAACGCTTACACGTTTATCAAACTTCTCACCAGTTCTACCATCATAAAGCCAAGTTTTAAAATCAGGATCAAGACCAGCTTCTTTAGTTAACTCAGAAATATCTTCATGAGTAGCACTATTAAATATTGGAGTTGCAAAATGACATCCAATTTTCTTACCAGCCATACCAAGGTGAATTTCAAGTATTTGTCCAATGTTCATACGGCTAGGAACACCAAGTGGATTAAGTATAATATCAACAGGAGTTCCATCTGGTAAATATGGCATATCTTCCTCAGGTAATATTAGTGATACAACACCCTTATTACCATGACGTCCAGCCATTTTATCTCCAACTTGTATCTTTCTTTTCTTAACTATATATACTCTAACAATCTTACTTACACCAGCAGGAAGTTCATCAGAGTTTTCTTTAGTAAATATTTGTACATCATGTACTATTCCACTGCATCCATGTGATACTCTTAGAGATGTATCTCTAACTTCACGAGTCTTTTCACCAAATATCGCATGAAGTAGTTTTTCTTCACTTGATAACTCTTGAACACCTTTTGGAGTAACTTTACCTACTAAAATATCATTTTCTTTAATTTCAGTACCAATCTTAATGATTCCATTTTCATCAAGATTCTTTCTAGCTTCCTCACTAACGTTTGGAATATCACGAGTAAACTCTTCAGGTCCAAGTTTAGTATCACGACACTCTATTTCTTTCATTTCTATATGAACAGAAGTATATACATCATCTTTAACAATTCTTTCATTAAGAATAACAGCATCTTCATAGTTATATCCATTATATGTCATAAATGCAACAACTACGTTCTTACCAAGAGCCATTTCTCCCATATCAGTAGATGGTCCATCAGCAATAACCATACCTTTTTTAACTACATCGCCTTTTTTAACAATAGGTCTTTGATTATAACATGTTTCTGCATTACTTCTTTGATAATTAATTAGTTCATGATTTTCTTTTCCATCAGCTGTTTTAATAATTATCTTTTTAGCGTCAACATATTCAACAACACCATCATTTTTAGCAAGTACTACCGCTCCACTATCACGAGCAATTGCATATTCAACACCAGTTCCAACAATTGGTGCTTCTGGCACTAATAAAGGTACAGCTTGACGTTGCATGTTTGCACCCATAAGTGTTCTATTAGCATCATCATGTTCCATAAATGGAATCATACTAGTTGTAAGAGAAACTATTTGTGAAGGTGATACGTCAATATAATTAATTTTTTCACGTTTAACTAAAACGTTATCACCAGCAAATCTTGCTCTAACAACTTCATCTATAATATTATTATCTTTATCTATATCAATAGTTGCACCAGCTATATAATAATCTTCTTCTTCATCAGCTGTCATGTAAACTATTTCATCAGTCATCTTACCGTCAATAACTTTTCTATATGGAGTCATAATAAATCCATATTCATTAATTTTCGCATAACTAGCAAGTGATGTAATAAGACCAATATTTTGTCCTTCTGGAGTTTCTATCGGACATATTCTACCATAGTGTGATGGATTAACGTCACGAACTTCCATACCAGCTCTATCACGAGAAAGTCCACCAGGTCCAAGAGCACTTAATCTACGTTTATCATTAAGTTCTGCAACCGGGTTTATTTGATCCATGAACTTAGATAGTTGGCTACTTCCAAAGAATTCTTTTAAAGCGGCCGTAACTGGTCTAATATTAATAAGGCTCTTAGGAGTAACGGTATCAATTTCTTGAGTACTCATCTTATCCCTAATTTGTCTTTCCATACGAGCAACACCTATTCTAAATTGGTTTTGAATAAGTTCTCCTACTTGTCTAACACGTCTATTACCTAAATGGTCTATTTCATCATAATGTCCAACACCATAAAGTAAACTAATATAATATGATAATGATGCATAAACGTCACTAATAGTTAAACGTTTAGTATCTATTGTTTGATCATTACCAATTACTTTTATAATAGTATTATTTTCATCATTACCATAAACTAATACTTCTTGAATTTTATTATAGGTATCAAGTTCTTCATTTATAGTAACTTCTTTTACTCCATAACCATCATTAAAATAAGGTCTAATTTGTTCAAGAATTTCTTTTGTAATTACAGTACCTTTTTTAACAATTACTTCTTTATCTATTTTAATGTCCTGTGCAATCTTATTATTTAAAAGTCTATCTAAAACACTAAGTTTTTTATTAAACTTATATCTTCCTACTTTACCTAAATCATATCTAAATTTATCAAAAAATCTTACAATAAGTTGGTTTTTAGCAGAATCTAAAGTAGCTGGTTCACCAGGTCTTAGTTTTTCATATATTTCAATTAATGCTTCATCAGTATTCTTAGTAGAATCTTTATCTAAAGTATTAATTAGATATTCATCTTTACCAAATACTTCTAATATTTCCTCATCACTTGAAAGACCAAGAGCTCTAAGTAAAGTAGTTACAGGAACTTTACGAGTTCTATCAATTCTAACATATAAAACATTACGAACATCTAGTTCATATTCAAGCCAAGTACCTTTATTAGGTCTAACTTCACTAGTTATAATGTTTCTTCCGTTTTTATCAATTTCACTCTTATAATAACAAGATGGTCCCATTACAAGTTGTGAGTTAATAACTCTCTCAGCACCATTAATAATGAAAGATGCTGTATCAGTCATAAGAGGCATGTCGCCAAGGAACACCTCTTGTTCTTTAACTTCACCAGTTTCATTGATAAAAAGTCTTGCTTTAACCTTAAGAGGAGCAGCATAACTTACTTTTCTCTCTTTACTTTCTTTTACAGAATATTTAGGCTCTTCAAAATAGTAGTCACCAAATTCAAGTGATAGACTACCTGAAAAACTTTCAACAGGGAAAATATCATTAAAAACTTCCTTTATTCCTTCCTTTAAAAATAAGTCAAACGAATCTTTTTGAACCTCTAACAAATTAGATAGTTCTAGCGTACTACGCTTAGTTGAGAAACTTCTTCTTTCTCTATGGTCACCAAATTTAACAGTTTTGTATGCCACTTTTTCACCCCAATCCTTAAATTTTTAAAGAACACAAATTTTAAAAAATAAAACAATGTATTGCAATATAAAATATTACCATATTTCGTGTCAATAAGTCAATAATTTTTAATAGTTTTTTACATTTTTTTAAATAAATGTTAATTATTTATGAAAGTGCACAAAACATGTGCACTTATATTTGAAATACATTATAATACTTCCTAAGCAATTTATTTGTCATATTAAGGAGGTATTAAAAATGGCAAATAATTATTGTCATCTATCTTATGAAGAT
>JAFQID010000042.1 GCA_017397685.1 Bacilli bacterium
ATTAAATTATACATAGATTATTATAATAATGAAAGACCAAGTTATGCATTAAATTATAAAACCCCAATTCAATATAAAATTGAATCAGGGTTCTGAAACATTCTTTTTATAAAATGTCTACATTTAGTTGACTAGTCTATTTTTAACTTTCCATTTATAAAATTAACTAATTATTTAAAATTTCACTACTATAAAATTCATACTTATTATCTTTTAAATTAAAAGTATACCTTCTTTTTACACATTTATATTTATCAGGATTGTTTTCTAAATCACTTAGTGTTTCTTTTAATTTATTTACTTCAAAAGTATATTTAAACTTTCTATCTAAATAATCCTGATAAGAACAATATATCTTACCTTCAAACAAATAATAGTGAACAGCATCAATACTTCTTTTATTATCATCTGCATATTTATCCACAATAACATCTAAAGCAATATAATTATCAATATCCGTAACACATTTAGAATTATGAGTAAATACCATATCTTTTTCATCATAAATTAAACAATATTCTTTAATATCCTCATTATATAATATATCATCTCGAGCTACATTAAAATTATTTCCGAATATATGATTAATATAATTATTAATTTCATCATAAGAAACTATATCATTTTCCATAAAAATATATTTATATACATTATATACATAATTATTAATCATATCTTGATTTAAATTACTTGCAGAATAATTATTCCCTATCATATTAAAATTATTTAAAGGAAAACTTCCCAAGTACTCAGAAAACAACTGATCATTATTTCTTTCAGAATTTTTATTTTTATCATTATCTTTATTATCAAAATTATCTATATTATGTTTATTATAAATTAAGAAACAACAAAATATAATAAGCATGAATAAGATAAATAAAATTAAATATTTTTTTATATTTTTTTTCATGAACAATCTCCATAATAACAAGTAACAGTAGTAGAGCAATTTCCATTAGAACAAGTAGAAGTACAGTGGCAAGGCCCAGAACCGCATCCACAACCACTACTTCCTCCACTACTAGAGGAACTAGAATAATATAAAGTTGAATTATAATATGAACCAGATTTACTAGTACTTATTTTATAACTAGATCTTTTTGTAACAGAACCACTATATGGCGTACTAGCAGTACCGCTTATTACACCATTGTAGAAATAAAATCCAAGAGAGCTACTACTCATATAAACTCCATAACTTCCACCCGATACTTTAGGTGAAGAAGTACTTAAAGTACTACCACTATTACCTACATAAATATTATTTGAACCAGTTCCATATATTCCATATGTTGAACCAGTAACAGTACCACCATATACTCTAACAATACCAGAAGTATTACTTATTCCATAAGTAGAACCAGTAATATTACCACCATTTACATTAACATTACCTGTAGTGTTAGAAATAGCGGCATTTCCACTAGAAGTATATGTCCCACTAGATATTGTTAACGTTCCCATATTTACAAATATATTCCCAGAATTAGTATAAGTACCATTACTTATAGTTAAGCTTCCTTGATTTGTAATCTTTCCTTTAGCAGTTTTACTATTTAAATTTATAGTAATAGTTTTACCAGAAGGAATAGTAACATTTTCACTATTAGTCATATTAACAAGTAAATTAATAGTACCAGATGAAGATACAGCGGATATTGCACTAGCTAAAGAAGTGTATTTAGAACCTCCAACAACCTGAGCAACATACGGAACATAAACCGCATATAAAACCAAATCAGAAGTTACACTTACACCAGATTGTGATTTTTTATAGACCACACTTCCAGTAGAAGAAGTCGCCCAACCAGCAAAAGTATAATTAGTAGAATCACTCGCTGTAGGAACAACACTTGTTATAGTATAAGTATCTCCTTCATTTACTTTATAAATTGTACTATCAGCACCACTTCCACCATTTGCATTATATTTAACGGTATAATATTTTTTCCAAACCGCATAAAATGTAGTATCAGCGCTCACTTTATAACTATTTCCGCTAGTATAATTTGCAGTTGTACTACTACTTGTACTCCAGCCCATAAACGTATAACCTTCTCTAGTAGGAGCAATACTATCTATAATATGATATTCGCCATCAATTACATCAAAAGTATTTGTACTAACGCCACTACCACCATTCAAATCATAACTAACTTTATGAATTTTTCTCCAAGCAGCATAAAACGTCGTATCAGCATAAGCTTCATAACTATCACCACTAAAATAAGTACCTATACCTTCACTTCTATCAAGTTTCCATCCAGAAAAAGCGTAGTTTTCTCTTTCGGGAGTGTAATCTTTAATATAATGTACATCTCCCTCTTCTAAAGAAATAGTATCAATTATATTAGAAACGCCCTTATTTTCATCATATTTAACAAATACACCTAAAGTAGTAAAAGTCCAAGGATCTACATAAGTACCCGAACCCAAAACCTTAACTCTAGATTTTATATATTCTGTTATCCTAAGACCAGTTTTTTCATTAATATTTTTATAACCATCAGGCACTACAAAAATATTAGTATCATTTTTACTCATCGAAAAATACTTACTTCCATCATATAAATATGAACTTTTATTACCAATAACATCATATTCTAGCTTATTTATAAATCCGCCATAAGTAAAATCATCATCTTTATATAGTCCATTTTCATCAATACCAAACTTATTATTATTAAAATATAAAAATCTTTCATATTTATTAAAATCTTTTATGTAACTTTCCACATAATTAACAGATTCATTATAAGTATTATCATAAGATGCATTAATAACATCACATCCTATAAATATTAAAAAAAATAAAATAAAATATTTCACTATTTTCATAAGTATCTCCAATCATAAATATTATATCAAAAAATATACATAAAAAAAATAAAAATCACATAAAATTTTTATTTTTTTAATTTTCTCCTTTATTTTTAAAATATATCAAAATAGGTGTCCCACTAAAATCAATATTCTCCCTAATTTTGTTTTCAAGATATCTATAATAAGAAAAATGAACTAATGCTTTAGAATTAACCTCAATATCAAATCTAGGCGGTTTAATCCCAGATTGATGAGCAAAATAAATCTTAAGTTTCTTTCCTTTAAATGATGGTGGTGGAGTTTCAATAAAAGCTTCTCTCAAAACATCATTAATAATATTAGTTGCTATTTCTTTCTTACTATTTTCATATGACTTAATAACTTCAGGCATTAAAGTATGTATTCTCTTCTTAGTTTTAGCACTTAAAAACACAATACTAGCCCATGGAATAAATTGAAAATTATCATAAATAATCTTCTTCCACTCTTTTATAGCGCCATCTTTATCATCAATAGTATCCCACTTATTAACAACAATTACTATAGGTTTACCCGCTTCAAGCGCATAAGAAGCAATATGTTTATCATGTTCAACTACCCCAGTAGTACTATCAATAACAAGTAAGCACACATCACTTCTATCAATAGCTTTCATACTTCTAATAAGACTATATTTCTCAACACTCTCAAAAATCTTACCCTTCTTACGAAGCCCAGCAGTATCAATCAAAACATACTCTTCCTTATTATAAGTAAATATTGTATCTATCGCATCTCTAGTCGTACCAGCAACATTACTAACAATTACTCTTTCCTCTCCAAGTAAAGCATTAACAAGACTACTCTTTCCAACATTAGGTCTACCTATAACAGAAATTTTAACCTTATCACTTTCTTCTTCAAAAGTTGGTTCATATCCCCTATTTACCTCTTCCATTAACTCATCTATATTAATATTTCTCTCAGCTGATATACCTATTACATAATCAAATCCAAGACTATAAAACTCATATAAATTATCATTAGCTATTTTACTATCACATTTATTAACCGCAACAATAACCTTCTTACCACTTTTTCTAAGAATATCACGAATCATTAAATCATTAGATGTAAGACCATCTTTTCCATCTACAACAAAAACTATCGTATCACACTCTTCAATTGCAATATCTACCTGCATTTTAATTTCTTCATTAAAAGATCCATCAGATAAATCAATACCACCAGTATCAATTAAATAAAAAGGAATCTCATCATACATACAATTAGAATATATTCTATCCCTAGTAACCCCAGGAATATCCTCAATAATAGCTATCTTTTTACCAGCAAGTCTATTAAACAAAGTACTTTTTCCAGTATTAGGTCTACCAACAAGCGCAACAGTTTGTTTCTTCATAAAATCACCACTTAAATTATAAACTAAAAATAATTTTTTTTCCACAGAAACAAAAAAATTATGCAAAATAACAATAATAACTTTAACTTTTATAAAAATAAATATATAATTTAATTGTGATGCAGTATGAAAGAAAAAATAGAATATTATTTAAAGCCATTATTAATATCAGCACTTGCTGTAATAGGCCAACTAACAATTTATAAATTATCTGTAGCTTTTCAAAATAACCCAACACTAATTGGAAATAATATAGATAATAAAATACCATTCATAATATATTTCATAATTCCATACACAATATGGTATATACTTCTTTTTCTAATGCCAATAATAATTTATAAAAAAGACAAAAAAGATTTTACAAGATATATTATTACATACCTAAGCATATCACTATTTGCTGATATTATTTATATAATTTATCCAACAACAATCATAAGACCAGAAATCACTAACACACCAAACATATTATATAGTATAGCAAAAATTATATTTACAATAGACACACCTATTAGAAACTGCTTTCCCTCTCTTCACTGCGCAGTATCAACTCTTTGGATACTATTTATACTAGAAAAAAATAAATACAACACAAAAACAAAAATAATAACTATATTAATAAATATACTTATAATCCTATCAACCCTACTCATTAAACAGCATGTACTAATAGATGCAATAAGCGGAATATTACTAGCAATAATAATTTATTACATAATAAAACAAAATAAAACAATAACAAACAAACTTCACAATAAACTATCAAAAATATTTAAATATTGATGTATCAAAAATACATCTTTTAAATTACAAAAATTCATACTTTCTAGCAATAATCCTTTTATCTGAACAATACTTTATTACATACTTATTTTCTTCTTTACAAATTATTATTCCTATTGTTTTATTTTCAACATCACTTTTAATATTCTCATCTATATAATTCATATATACCATAATCTGACCAATATGTTCTTTCTTAAGCTCAGTTATTTTAAGCTCAACAACAACATAACATTTATGTTTTATATTATAAAGAAGTAAATCGATATAATTATACCTATCATCTAATTTTATCTTGTATTCACTTTTAATAAAAGTAAATCCAATACCTAATTCTTCTAAAAAGTTTTCAATATCTTCAAGTATCAACTTTTTTAGTATTTTCTCCGAAAATATTTCATAATTAATATTATTCTTAATACTAATAGGATTTTTAACATAATCAACTATATTTATTTCTTTTTTATCAAATAACTTTAGTTTAGTTTCTTCTGGTAATCTTTCATATTCATTAGATTTTATTTTTTCTCTTAACTGTCTCACAGTTAAATTTTGCAATTCACAAATATTTATATAATAAACTATTTTATTTATATTATCAAACCTCAATATTTCATCATAATGACTCCATGATAATTTTGCCGACAATGTCGGCAATTTTCCAGATAAAATAAAATTATAATATTTTAATATTCTATATAACAATCTTACACTATACCCTTTTCCAAATTCCTTAGTTAACTTTATCGAATACTCTTTTATTATTGCATCGCCATAATGTTTTCCAGCTTCACTAAGTAATTTACCTACTTTATAATAAGCATTTAAATCACTTTTATTTTTACTATAATCTTTGACTCTTTTTGTTATCTCATTATTTATTAACTCATTTTTAATCTCATCATAATAATCCATATTACCCCCTAATATTATTATTCGCTAAAAAACATAAAAACACTTTAAAAAATGTAAACAAAATGTTCAAAAAACAAAAACATAAAAATATAAATAAAATTAAATAGTATAATTATATTAGGTGATTACCATGAATAAAAAACTTTTAAATGTAATTTTAACAATTATAATAATATGTCTATCAGTACTATTATACATATTAATAATGCACTTTAATAAAGAACCAGAGCCTATAGAAAAAGAACCTGAAATAGATCCAATCACAGAAAAACTATCTCATCTAGGTTATAAAACAGAAGACATATCTTATATAAAAGAAACATTTACAGAAGAACAAATTAACTTACATCTTCTTTCAAAAAAATACAAATCATTAATTAACTACTCAAAATCAAAAGGATTTAACATAGAAAACCTAGAGAGATACGAATCATACAAACAAAAAAACAAAACATTAAAAGAAGATAAAATAGTTCTATACACAGAAATAGGATTAGATAAAGAGTTCTACTCAGATATAAAAACAATAGATACATTTGATAAACTTTGCTTAGTAAACAAATATTATCGTCTTCCAGAAAACTATAGTGCAGAAAATCTTGTAACACTCGATAAAAACTACTCATCTTCTTCTCAAAAAATGAAAAAAGAAGCAGCAAACTACATGAAATCACTTATAGATGATGCAAAAAAAGAAGGCTATAATCTAACAGTAATATCAGGATATAGAACACAGTCTCTTCAAAACACCCTCTTCACAAACTCAGAAAAGAAAAATGGGCTTGAGCATGCACTAATGTATTCAGCAAAACCAGGCCACTCAGAACATCAAACAGGTTATGCAGCTGACCTAAACTCAGTAGAAGAATCATTCGCAGACACAAAAGAATACACATGGCTAAAAGAAAATGCATACAAATATGGATTCATAGAAAGATACCCAAAAGGAAAAGAGTTCATAACTGGTTATGGCTATGAACCTTGGCACTATAGATATGTTGGAATAAACGCAGCAACTATAATCCAAAACGAACAAATAACATTCGAAGAATATTATATAAAATATATAAAAAGCTAACAAGCTTTTTTCTTTTTAAGAAAAAGTAAATAAAACAATATAAAAATAATAAAGCAAAAAACACATATTACACCTGTTGCACTAACCTTCTTATCAAAATCACTAAACTCATGCCTTACACTTACATTATCACTTTTAAAAACTTCAACACTCTTTCTTACATGTATTACATACTTATTACTACTATTATTACCAAAAACTTCTATCTCAATTAAATTATCACTTTCATTAAAACCACCATTACCACTTATCTTAACACTAGCATTTTCACTATAAGTTTCATAACTAATATCTAAATAATCCTCATCACCAATAAATACATCATAAGAAAACACTTCACTAGAAAACCCAATATCATAATCCTTAACACATAAACTTTCAAGTAAAGAAGAATCCACTTGTTCATAACGTCTATAATCCCGAAAAACACTAATCTTATATTCTAAAATATTCTCTTCATTCTCTACCTTAATCACAAAAACATTCTCACCATCTACAACATCAAACTTACCATAACCACTCACCACTTCCCCTTCATCCTTAACAACACTAATAACAATACTATCACTATCAGTAAAATAATTATATACAAAAACTTCCTTTTCAAACAAAGGACTAAGACTTTCACCATTAACTCTTATATCATCAAGTGCATACACATCACTATAAATAAACAAAAGAAATAAAATAACAATAATTTTTTTCATATAATCACATTATTATTATTAACATAATAAAAAAAACTATTAATCATTTAATAGTTTCCTTCAAATATCTTTTAAGCAAAAATGTCATAAAATATGGGAAAGTATAAAACTTACCATTAAATCCAATATTCTTATTACATAATTTAATTCCATATTTAATATCCCTATAATTATCGCTATCAATTAAATTATTTAAACTTACAGTAGAATTATCACTTGCTTTAACTTCTATTGGAATAAGAGAATCTTTGTCTCTAACAAAGAAATCCATTTCCAAAGTTCCTTTTTCATTTTTAAAAAAATATAAATCATACCCTTCTTTCACAAGCATATCAGCAACTACATTTTCATATATAGCACCTTTATAAGTATTAAAATTTTGATTATTTCTTAAATCATCCTGAACTTCTTCATCAAGTGACGCTATTAAAAGTCCAGTATCAGCAAAATATAAACGATAATTTTCAGGATTATAATTTCCTTTTAATGGTAATGCACATTCTTCCATACAATAAGAAACATTTATAATTCCAGCATCACTAAGCCAATCAGAAACTCCTCTATATTCTCTGTTTCTAGCACCATCAGTTATTTTTGAAACTTGAAACTTTTTATTTTCATTTCCTAAAAAAACAGCAACCTTTCTATAAGCATTTAATATTCTCGCCTTATCTAATCCACTAGCATATTTAGCAATATCTTCTTCATAATCTTTTAATATTTGTTGTTGCATTCCTAGTATCCCACTAAAGTTTTTATTTTCTATATATTTAGCTACTACCGCAGGCATTCCACCTAACACCATATAATCTTTAAAATTATTCATCATTACATCAAATTGAGTAGTAGTAAGAGCCTTGCACTGTTTCATACATTCAAATAATTCTTCAATTTGGCTTTCCTTATATCCCTTAGCCCATAAAAACTCTTCAAAATCCATTGAATACATAGTATAGTCTTGTTTATTTCCAACACTATTTGATTCAATCTCATTATAATTAATTCCCATCATTGAACCAGAACATATAACATCAAATCTCTTATCAATATTAAATGCTTTTAAAGATGTCGCACAATTAATACAATCTTGTAATTCATCAAAAAATATCAAAGTTTCTCCAGTCTCAAATATAAAATCATTATTAATCATAGAAATATTACTAATAATAGTATCTACATCAAATCCATTATCAAAAATAGTTTTATATTGAGGTTGTAACGCAAAATTAATTTCAACAAAATATTTATAATTGTTTCTAGCAAAGTTTTCTATAGAATCAGTCTTTCCAATTTGCCTAGCACCTCTAACAATAAGTGGTAACTTATCTTTAGTATTCTTCCATTCAAGTAAAAAATCATCAATTTTTCTTCTTAATCTTGACATTTCCAAATTCACCTCTAGTTATATTTTAACACAAAATTCCGACCATTTCAAACAGAAATCACACAAAATTCCAGCTATTTTCACCTCTTTTTACACATTTTTCCATAAAAATCATTTAATAGTTTTAATAACAACACTTTTTTCTTTTCTTTTTTTCTTACCTATTACAAAAGCATCCAGTGCCCTTTTTTCCATTCCCCTAACCTTTTTATTATAAAAAATCTCACAAAGAACTTCGCCCTTTACAACCTTTTCACCAACAGTTTTCTTAAGACTTACGCCCACCCCATAATCAATGCTATCTTCTTTCTTAACTCTACCACCACCAAGATCAAACACAAGTTTTCCAATACCTTGCGCATCTATAGAATTAATATAACCACTTACATCACTTAATACCTTAACACTATCAGCATCAACCTTAAACTTACTTATCTTACCGCCCTGATACTTAATCCATTCATAAAACTTATGTCTAGCAAGACCACTATCAATCGCATCAACGACAAGTTTTTTAGCACTTCTAAAACAAATCCCTTTTCCAAGACTTACCATAATACTAGATAAATAAACTACTAAAAAGTAAAGTCTTTTTTCATAAACTCCATCAAAAAAATCAATAGCCTCTTTAACCTCTAAAGCATTACCAATATTATATCCAAGAGGAACATTCATATCACTTAAAACACAAACAACTTTCCTATCATAATACTTACCTATCTCAATCATAGTCTTAGCAAGCTTGCTCGCAGACTTAAGATCCTTCATAAACGCACCATTACCAACCTTTAAATCGATAACTATTTTATCCGCTCCACTTGCAATCTTCTTACTCATAATAGAAGATGCAATCAAAGCAGTTGAATCAACCGCACCAATCTCATTTCTAAGCGCATATATCTTCTTATCAGCAACAGCAATCTTCTCACTTTGACTAATAACACACACACTAGCCTCATCAAGAGCCTTCATAAAAGACTTCCTACTCATATTAATCTTAAACCCAGGAATACTCTCAAGCTTATCAGCAGTTCCACCAGTAATACCAAGACCTCTACCACTCATCTTAGGAACGCATACACCAAGACTAGCAACAATCGGAGAAACAATCAAAGTAATCTTATCACCAATACCACCACTAGAGTGCTTATCAACACAAACCTTGCCTAAACTAGATAAATCAATCACCTCACCACTCTTAATCATAACATCAGTTAAATAATTAATCTCAGAAAAACTAAGTTCATTTTCATACACATACATAACAAACTCACGCATGTCATCATCACTTACTTCACCTGAAACATACCCATCTACAATACTTCTTATATCTTCATAACTAAACATCACACCATTTTTTTTCTTATCCAAAATATCCTCAACCATCAAAAAAGCCTCCTAATATATACTATAAGTATATACAAGAAAGCAAAACAATTCAATGAACATAACAATATTTTACAATATATTTTCCATTATTTTTTATTCGCCCAATTGGAATAAAATCCATTTATTCCACTTGGGAATACAATAGCATTATTTTTATTTTCTCGGTTTATTATCTACAAATCAAAGTGCCTTTGCATGCCCAAAAGGGCATGGTCATTTGAAAAGGTTTTCAAATGACATTTCTTACGCTTTACGCCCCTAGCTTTCTACAACGTATGGATTTGTGTACGTTCCATCACCTTCTGCGTTAACCATAGTTTCCGCTCTTAAGGAAACTGCCGGAACGAGCGCATTAGTGTCGGACACATCGTAGAAGTTGAAGAAGAGGTAGCCCGTAGAAGACAAGTTGAACGAATAAGCAATAGAGCCAGTCCAGCGGAACGGACTTATTGTCCAATAATGGGCTCCGGTATATAGATAATATGTACTATTACTAGACCTTTGTCCTCCAGCAAATGCTACCTCATCTGCTGTTAAAAGTCCTATTGGTTTTGATAGTTTTCCATTTCCTCCCCAACTATCTCCTGCTACCGTATGTTTATCTTCTATGTCAGCACATTTATATGTTGGCTGTGCATTACTTTTTGCTATTATTGATGAACCTGAATAATCTGTTAACCTATTCGCTGCTCCATAAAATGTATATGATGTATATGAACCTGTTGTTGGTGTTGTAGGATTACTCTTATCTGCACAATATGGTACATTTGCGATTTTGTCTGCATAACTCTCAAGCCCACTTGATGTATACCATTCATCTATAGTTGTTTTAGCAAGGCTCTCTCCAGTACCATCTTCCCATATGTATTCGTTATATTTTTGATTATTAAAACTTCCATAAAATGCATAATTTTGACTATTTATTCTTACAGCTGTTCCTGTAACAGGACATGTTCCATTTGAATATTCTCCATTATATCTTAGTCTTACTGAACCATCTTCATTTGTTCTAACTATTCTCCAGCAAAAACCTCCAAATCTTACATTGTTATTTGTTACAGCTCCTCTATAATAATATACTCTATCTCCAGTACCGTCCCCATCTAAATCTTCTGTTACATCTGTTCTACTTGTATAATAAAGTCCATTTCCATTCGTATCACTAGATATTTGTGAAAAATCTATATTTTCATCACTTTGTCCGCCTTGGTTATCCGCAAGTATTTTATCATATAAAGTATATATTCTCTTATCAGTACTCTCTAGTACCAAATTAGCATTTAACTCTGTTCCAAGCATATCAAGTTGATCTACTCCCTCAGCATACTCTATCCATATATATAAACTAATAGTTTTTGAAGTATTAGATTTAATAGCTAAATCATTATATATTTGTAATCTCTCTCCATTAACCGCACTAGAAAAATTTCCTCCACTCTCAGCACCATCTACAACTACTTTATATTTAAAATATTGATTCTTTAGTTCATTCGATATATTATTAATACTTAAATAAATATCATTAGAAGAATCAAGTGAATCTTCAGCATTAGTAATAGTAAACTCTTTTTTATAAGCCATTGAATCAACATACTGAGCATATATAGGTTTTAAATTACTAACACTAACTGCACTATCAGATAAACTTACATCTAAGCTACCAGTTGTAACTCCAGTCGGATTAACACCATTTTCAATTATTTCCGCACCAAAATAAGCAAGTGTTATAACGAGCACACTAGAAACTAACACTAAAATACTTGGCATTATTATTTTCTTATCAATCTTCATAATTATTATGCACCTCACATATTATTTTTATCTACAACTATATTATATAATCTTTTAATCTTTTTGTAAATCACATTTTTTTTAAAATTCATATAAAATAATAATTTTAAATTATTTTATTTTTTAAAATTAAATTATCTTAATAAGAAAAATAAATTTTAAACATAAAGACCTAAAAATAATTCATTTTCCCTCATTTGCGCATCTCTATCTTACTATGATATATTCAGTTTGAAAGGAGGCCATGTATGCTTAATAGTGTAGTTATCGCAGGAAGATTAGTTTCAGATCCAGAAATAGAAATAACTGAAAATAACAAAAAAAGAACACTTGTAACAGTCGCCGTACCAAGAAGTTTCAAAAACTCAGAAGGTACATATGACACAGACTTTGTAAGATGTATTCTCTGGAACGGAATAGCTGAATCAACATGTGAATACTGTAAAAAAGGTGATGTAGTTGGTGTAAAAGGACGCATTCAAACATCAGCCTATGAAAAAGATGATAATGAAAGAAAATACTCAACCGATATAATCGCAGAAAAAATATCATTTTTAAGTTCTAAAAAAGAAAAGTAAAAAGTAAAACGTTTAAAGATAACCCCAATCCTTAAACGTTTTTTATTTAATTCTTCCAAAATTTTAATTTTTCAGCAGTATTTTTCACTACTTTCTTAATTTGCGTAATCATAAATCCCCCTTTTATCAGAAAGAACATCTATCAAATAATCAATTTCTTCATAAGTATTATAAAAATACAAACTAATTCTAACCGTATCATCCACACTATTACCAAGTTTTACGCAGTGCCTTCCACTTCTAACACATATATTTTTAGTATTAAGATATAGCCCTAAATCACCAGATAATACTCCTTCAATATTTATTATCACTGTGCTTCCCTCACAATTCCTATTATAAACTTTAATATAATCAAGTTCATCAAGTCTTCTAAGCAAATATCTTTTAAGATATTTAACATGTCTTTCAATATTATCCATACCTACTTCACTTAAAAAACTAATAGCCTCTCCAAATCCTATAATAGAACCTAAATCTTGAGTTCCAGCTTCAAACCTATAAGGAATATCAGTGAGTATTAACTTAGATGCATTATATTCTTCATTCATCCCACCACCAAAGGCAAAAGGAACCATTTTTTTAAGTAATTCATATTTTCCATAAAGAATACCTACCCCATTAGGTCCACACATCTTATGAGCTGAAAAAGCAAGAAAATCCACATCCATATCCCTTACATCTATTTTTATATGAGGAGCACTTTGCGCAGCATCAACAACAACTAAAATACCTTTTTTATGAGCAATCTCACATATCTTTTTAATATCTCTTTTATCACCCATTACATTAGTAATATGAGCAAGAGAAACAACCTTTGTTTTATAACTCATTTTATCTATAATATCATTAATATCAAGTTTATTATTTTTTGGTTCCACAAACACAAGTTTAATTTTTTTCTTAACTGATAAAATAAACCAAGGAAGTACATTAGATGCATGTTCAGCAGTAGATAATATTACTTCATCATCTTCATTCATATAATTTTGAAAATATCCAAATACGATAGTATTTAAAGATTCAGTAGTATTCTTAGTAAAAATAATTTCTTCTTTTCTTTTAGCATTAATAAAACATTTAACTAAGTCTCTTACATAATCAACCTCATCATCTACCCTAAAACTAATATCATAATCTCCTCTATGTGAGTTAGCATTATAAGAAGTATAATAATCACTTATTTTATCAATTACTCTATTTGGTTTAAAACTAGTCGCAGCATTATCAAAATATACTACATTAGAATCAAGCATTGGAAAATCATTCTTATTTTTCATCTATTACTCACCTATTATATTATATGTTTACAAAAACTGCGGAATATTACAAATATAATGATTGAAACAAAACTTTTTATGTTTTATAATATTTCTAGGTGATAAAAATGGATTGTATATTTTGTAAAATTATAAAAGGAGATATTCCATCATACACAGTGTATGAAAATGAACATGTAAAATGCTACTTAGATATTAACCCAAATAATGTTGGACACACACTAGTAATTCCAAAAAAACACATAACAGATGCGATAGAAATGGATAGTGAAACAATAGTTCATATAAATAATGCATTAAAAGAAGTAGTAAGTATACTAGATAAAACATTTAAGCCAGATGGTTATAAGTTTGCGGTTAATTATGGCATATGTCAAGAAGTAAAACATTATCATTTACATATAGTTCCAAAATATAAAAATGAGCCACTTATATCAGATATAAAAGAAGTATATGAAAAAATAATTGCTAGCAAAGAATAATTAATGTATAATATACAAAGAAAAAGGAAGGAATTTTTATGGAAGATAAGAAAAAATTAATAATAATAGGTGGGTCAGTAGTAGGCCTAATAGTAGTAATATTACTAATTACATTTTTAATAAGTATATTTAAACCAAAATATTATACTTACGAAGAGTTTGAAGAAAAAATAGTTGAGGCAACTAAAGAATATTATAAGTTAAATCCTACTATGCTCCCAGTATCAGATGGAGAACATCATTTAAGTTATTCTACTCTAGTTAGCGCGCAAATGATAAAACCAATTGAAGAAATGCTTAAAACTGGAGTAAGTTGTACAGTTGATATACTCGTAACAAAATATGGAGATAACTATTCATATATACCATATCTATCATGTCCTGGTGAATATGAAACAAAAGAACTTTATAAAGCTATACTTGAAAATAACCAAGTAGTAACAACTGGTAAAGGTCTTTATAAAGAAAATAATAAACACGTATTTAAAGGTGAAGTTGAAAACAACTATTTAAAATTTGATGAAGACGATGATGATTACTGGAAAATAGTAAAAGTTAACCCAGATAATACAATTAAAATAATACAATTAGAACAAACTATATCAGATACATTCACTTGGGATGATAGATATAACGAAGAAAGAGAATCAAATTATGGATATAACGACTTTGAACTAAGTAGAATGAAAGACACCTTATTAAAAATATCATCATCAGAAACAGTTCTAAGTGATACTGATAAAAACAAACTAGTAGCGAAAAATTGGTGTGTTGGTAAACGTAGTGAAACAGAAACAGATAAAACAGGTGCAGTAGAATGCTCTGTAATGAGTGAAGATAATATCTTATTTGGACTTCTTACAGTAAGTGAAATAATAAACGCATCACTTGATCCAAACTGTGTAAACTCAGTAAGTACTTCATGTATAAACTATAACTTCATTACAAAAAATAAAACAAGTACTTGGACACTAACCGGAGCAACAGAAAAATCTTATAGAGTGTACTATTACAACTTTGCTGGTCCAAAAACATCATCAGCATATACCGAAAGAAAACTTATACTAGCAACAAACATTTCAAATAGAGCATTCTATAAAAGCGGTAATGGAACATACGAAGATCCATACATAGTAAGATAAAATAAAAATTGCAAAACTTGCAATTTTTTTATTTATCATCTTCTAATAACCAATCTACTACATTCATTTTAGTTATACCATCATAATCCGCTTCCAAATCCATATCTAAAGTTAATAATATTTTTTGATAATGGTCTCCTGTTTTTTGTAAAGATCTAAGTTCTCTTTGTAAAACTTTCTCATCTCTAACACTCAAAGCAACTTGATAATACCTTAATCCATTTCTATTTTCAGCAACAAAATCAACCTCTAAATCATCAACTTTTCCAACATATACCTTATATCCTCTTCTTAGTAATTCAAGATAAACAATATTTTCAAGGATATGTCCCATATCACTATCAGATTTTTTTCCAAGTAAATAACTTCTTAATCCTGAATCTACTGAATAATATTTATAGTCTCTAACAAGTAAGTTCTTTCCTTTAACATCAAATCTTTCAGCTTTATAAATTAGAAAACTTTCTAAAAATGCTGTAATATAATTCTCAACAGTATGATTGCTTGTTGACATCCCTTTACTAGTTAAAGTATCACTAATTTTTTTAGTAGATATAGGACTACCTACACTATCAAATATAAACTTAAGTATATTTTCAAGAAGCATCTTATCAGAAATATTATTTCTTGCCATTATATCTTTATATACAATAGTTGAAAATATTCCATCTAAATATTTATCAATATCATTAGGATTAGTTTTTAAAATACTTATATTACCAGGCATCCCACCATTTTTCATATAATTCAAAAATAATCTATTATAATTATTATCATCAAATGCCGTTACATATTCCTTAAATGAAAGTGGTAACATTTTTATTTCTATATATCTACCAGAAAGAAGAGTTGCAAGTTCACCAGAAAGCAAATAAGCATTAGAACCAGTTATATACACATCAACATTCTTCTTAATATATAAACTATCAACAGCTTTTTGAAACTCACAAACATTTTGAACCTCATCTAAAAACACATAATACTGTTTATTTGAGTCTAACTTATTATTTATATAATTATATAATTCCTTATAACTTTGAAAATCATAATCAGCATCTTCTAAGTTTATATGTATTATTTCTTCATCATTAATACCTATACTTTTCAAATAATTAATAAATTGCTCAAACAAAGTAGATTTTCCACATCTTCTTATACCAGTAACAACTTTAATTAAATCTTTATCTTTCCATCTTTTTAATTCATCAAGATAATTACTTCTCTCTATCATGATTTCACCTCTATATAAAGTATATATTAAAACACATAAAATGTCAAGTTCTGGAAATATTTTTCCAATACTTGACATTTTTAGAAAGTTTTGGAAATAAAAAGAGAATATTCTTTTCTTTTTAATTAATGTAACAAATCTTCTTCTACTTCATTCTTCTCTACATCATTATTAATAACAGGTGTAAAATTAACACTCTTAAACCATTCATTAACTATATGAGCATTACTACTATTAGGAGAAGGATCTGGCATATCAATTTTAACAAAAACCGGAATATTAAATGCATTTCCAAAACAAAGCGCAACACCAGGTCTTAAAGTTTTAAGTTTATCAACATTAGCCTCAGCTATACTATGAGAAATATTTTTAATAATCGTTAAATCATTCGGATGAAACATTCTAAGAATAACATAATTAGAACATTGACTAAGTGCTGTATTAGATAGTTCACTAGGTCTTTGAGTAATAAGACCTAAAATTACACCATACTTTCTACCCTCTTTAGTAATTCTATCAAAAATATTATATCCAATGACATTAATATCATTGTCTACTTGTACATATCTATGAGCTTCTTCTAAAATAATTTGAACCGGAAAGCCACCTCTTGACTCAAGGCTTATCGCATAATCAAAAAATATCTTAGAATAAATTTTAGTAAGTACCTTAGCAAATCTCTCATCAATATAATTAAGATTAAAATTAACAATTTGTGCCTTTTCACCTGTACTAGATGTAAATATTTGATTTATATAATCACTCTTAGGAATATACTTATCTACATCAAAATAAACACCATACTCTCCATTAATAATAGAATCAAGTCTTACCTTAAGTACATTATTTTGATCATATACCTTATCACTTTTAAGAACTCCCTCACTAATCAAAGTAAACTCAAAAGAATTATACAAATCTTTTAAAGTATAATACTTAGGTTTCATACTTTTATTAAGACCAAGTTCCTCATTTACAAACCTTTCAATAAACTCAATAACCAAACTAATCGCATTTATTTTACCAGTTGAATCAATATTCAAACACTGTCTTAAAGTTCTAATATATCCAGGTTGAATAATTTGAGATTCAAGATTAATATCCTTCGTATAAAAAGAAGTTAAAACAGCAATAATTTGATCCCTAATTTGAGTAGAACTTTTTCCACTAGTAAGTATATCAAGAAGAGCTTTAGCAATAATATTATTTTTATGATTAATAACCTTCTCTTCTTCCTCAGTAAACAAATAAACAAGTCTTAAAGCTTTTTCAATAATAGAAAGTTGAGAAGGACTATCAGCATTTAAAAGAAGTGCTAAATCATCAACCTCAAGATAATATGGTGGTATCTTTATAACATCTCCCTTTGGAAACTTCGTATCACTTGTTAAAGACTTACATCTACACTTTTTAGTTTGATTAATTCTATCAAGAGCATAATGATACTCTCCATACACATCAAACAAAACTATATTAGCATTAAGCGGAATATTTTCCTTTCTATAAAACAAGTTTTGAAACATTCTCGCAACGAACGAACTTTTTCCACTACCAGTATTACCAATAATCGCAAAATGATTAGAAAAAAAATTATCTATATTTGCAGAAACATTAAATCCATCATATATCATAGACTTACCAAAATATAAATCACTAGAGCTACTTATAGATTGATTACCAACAAGACTAATAACTTCATTTTTATTAATAATTCTTACCTTACTATCATTAGTAGGCTTATGAATAATACCACTAAAAAACTTGTTATCTAAAAACTCACCAACCATAATACATTCAATAGTATCAATAGACATGCTTATAATTTCACTTACAACCCTATTTCCATTACTCTCAAAAACAACATGAACACCTATTAAAGTTGATTCAACCTTTCTACTTAAGTTCTCAAGAACAATTTTTTCATCAACAACAGACAATATCTTACCAAACATATAAGCACCTCTTTATTCTAAAATAATTATAACACAATCTAAAAAACTTGAAAACATAAATATTAAAAAACTATTATGAAATCAAACATTATAATTCACAATAGCCTTATTTATATTTAATACATTTCACAACCATTATCAGATTCTTTAGCTTGTTTTAATTGATTAACAAACTCAATTCTTGATTTGATTTGTACAATAATCTTCTCAATCCTTTCATCAGATAACAATTTGTTACTTGAAAGTATATCTTTTACTTCATCTACAAATCCATCTAACCTACTAATATCTAACCAACCAATATTTTTAACTAAATTAACTTGTGTTTTTTCATATTCTTCAAATGGTTTTGTTAAAAAGAACTCTCCAACATATATATCATTTTCATCAAACCACAATGAACATCCATTGTCAAATATAGGTGCAACTTAAAATCAATAATAATACCATTTCCGCTTGATTTATAAAGTAATTTATAGCTAATTCTTAAGTTTTTTCAGATTAAAAACTTTAAAAAAACAAATATTATTAATAGTTATAAAAATTATTCACCTTACACATTTTTAAAAATCTCGAAAAATTTAAAATGCTATAACAACAATAAATCTTATAGCAAAGTAAATCCACCATAAACTTTTTCTAAAAGCACAAAACAAAATCCTACTACAACCAAAGCAAATAGAGAAATCAATAAAACCATATATGTATAAATCTTACTTATTTTATCATCTATCTTTATAGAATAAACTTCAATATAAGGCTTAGTATTTCTTCTATACCAACCCTTAACAATAACTTTTTTATTAATAAAATCCTTTGCTTTAAATAAAGCAAATAAAGTATTATGTATAGTCAAAGGTTGTTGATATTCTAAAAACATAATTCCAGTATCATCTTTTATAATCAAATCTTCAGAAAATATATTTCCTGCTTTACCACAACCAATAATCTCGCCCTCTACGATACATGGTACAGATGAAATCTTAGAAACATTAGTTTCCACTAATAAATCAATTACTTTTTTATGTTTAAAACCCATAATATTATACATTTTTAGTATTAAAATTAACATAGCAATTACTAATGCAAAAAACGCATAACCCATATAAGATATTTTTAAATATTCACCATAAATACTACCAAACTTAATAAAAAATATAATTACAAAAATAGGAAATAATATAAATAATATATCTGAAATAAAACTAAATATACATAATATATTTTTCTTTTTTTCAAATTCAATATAAGTTTCTTGATTATATAATTTAGAAAACTTAGATATAGCAATTATTCTTTTTGATATTAAAGGATGTGTAGAAAAAAATTCATGCCATTTTGCCCATGGATTACTAAGTTCCCAGTTAGCAACTAATTTAATCCTTTCTTTAGATACTTTTCCTCTATTATAACTACCAAGAGCAAATCCTTTAGATAATCTACCATCAAAAATACTAAAGCCTCTTAAATTAGTTGAAGATTTATAACTTATATTTTTATCAGATGAAGTAAAACCAAATCCTATTTTCACTAAAGAACTAGATAAAGCATTAGGATTACCAGTAGCATGAACAGCAAACTCATCAGCGTAATATTCTCTTGCCCTTGAAAACCATAAAATAGCGAATTGACTTATCAAATAAAGAAAATAAGCAATTGCAAACAATAAAGCAATTTGCTTAGAACTATTAGAATCATTATCCCTATTTCTATTTTTAAAAAAATCAAAACTGAAACTATACACATAGTATAATAATGTAGGAACTACTTGAACAATAGTCATAACCGCCACATCATAATGAACAATATGACCGAGTTCATGTGCAACAACAGTTTTTATTTCATCTTTAGAAAGTAAATCAAATATACCTTTAGATAAAATAATTCTCGCATCATTTCTAGTCTTACCATAAGTAAAAGCATTTGGAGAACCATCATTAATATACCCAATTTTCGGAAAACTAATATTATTTTTAATACATACATCATTAATAAAATCAGTTAAATAATCAGGAAGTTTAAAATTAAACTCAGCTTGATAAATATTCTCAACAAAAAAATCCATAATAATAGGAGCAAATATAAATTGAAGAACACTTACTATAACAAAACTTATTACTACTAAAATTATAGACAAGTCCATATATTTGAAAACTAACATTAAAAATAAAATTAATAACCCATACATCATAGCAACCATAAAAATAAATGACATCAAAAACTTTCTTCTCATAAAACTCTACCTCATTTTACTCATTTTTCTTTTAAAAGAAGATATTTTATAATTTTATTTCAATCAAAATCAAATACTTTCTTTATTCTATAATAATTATAACATAAACTAAAAAACTTTAAATATAAATATTAAAAAAGATAGAACAAACTTCTATCTTCACAATCACTAAATATATAAATCATCATTATCTAATTTATTATCTTTATCTAATAATAAATTTTCACAAATATTTTTTATCAGCTTTTACTCCTTTTACATAATTATTATAATTTGCCCTCACTAAAGCATTTCTAAAATATAAAGCATTATCTTTAAATAAATCATTATTAACTCTAAAACCCATACTTATCAAATATTTTTGAATAAATACCGCTGTAGTTCTAGTATTCCCTTCACAGAATAGATGAACTTGCCATATTCTAGAAGTAAACTCAGATATTCTGTCAATTAATTCATTTTCATTCATACTAATATAGTCTATTTCCTTTTCTTCAGAAAAATCATATTTTAAAGTTTCTTCAATTAAATCATAAGATTGATAATCCACCGTATCATCATTTAAAATAGGTTCTTCTTTAGTACTCTAAACTCACCTGGTTTATACTTTTCTATATTTAAATTTTTAAATAATCTTTTATAGGTCAAATAATCAAAACGAAATGCTCCATCACTTAAAATCTCATAAATAGCTGTAGCAACTTCATCAGCCTCTTCCTCATCATCATCTTCATGATTATCTATATTTTTAGCATAATAAGAAGTTATCGCATCTTGTACTTGTTTATAAGTTTTTTTCCCTCAATATGCTCTCCAGACAATTCAACCATATATTTTAAAGGTTTTAAGCCATCTACTTCTTGTAATCCAAATGCTATATCCCAGTATAATTGTTTAACCCTAGGATTTGTTTCATCTAACACTCTTTTTATTGTTGTGAACTATTTGAGGTTCATTTCATTTTGATAACTTTTTTAACTTATTTTCATTCTTCTAACTTTTGCTTCTTCAATAAAATGTTTAAATACCTCACTATCCATAAGTTCAACATGAAAATGAAAACCTATAATGAAATATTCTGGATTAGTATATTCTATTATTTCACATACACCATCTAAAGCCTTTCCTGTTACTTTAAAATCTTTGCCTACATATTTAAAATCATACCCATGCATACTAGGAACTTCTATTCTAGGTCCAAAAATTTTATAAGCAAGAGAATCTTCATCAACAAGAACTTCATGATATATATCATTAATTTTATCAATAGAAACAATATTATTATCATGTATATTACCATCCGGTAACGCTTTTAATAAAGTCCCATCGTTCTTATCTTTTAAAGATAAATATATGTTTCTAAAATCATCAATAGATTTAAAACAATCTTTTATTTTTTCATATACTACACTAAATATATCTAATGCCTCAGCTCCCATACAAATACCTATTAAAGGTTTATTTTTCTTAATCGCATAATAGATAGTTTCGTAAACATAACCCCTAACTTTATTACCACCAGGTATTATAAAGCAATCGCACATTTCTAAAGAGCAGTAATCAAGCTGATCACCATTTAATAATATACCAACAGGAACAGCACCATTTTCTATTATCTTTTTACTATATAAATCAATAAACTTATAATAATTAGAATATACACCTTCACCTTCAATATAACTAGGTAATATTCCAACAATGATTTTTTTCATATTTTTAAATAGTCCTTTCCTTCCTAAAAATATATAGACTCGAAAACAATTTGTTTCTAATCTATATTTTATCATTTAATAACACATACTATTAATTTTATTAATAACATCATTATACTCTTGTTCATTAAAATTGATAATATCTTTTGTATTGATATGCTCATAATCAATATCTTCTCCAGTAATTGAATAAGCAAACAAATCACCAACGACATATAACTCAGTAATTTTATCCGAAGATATATTTATATAATAAGATAAATTATCAACATCTTGATTTTTAAAATCTTTTAATTTATGTAAATCCTCACTATTAGAACATTCACTTATTGACTTACCATTAATACTATTATAAAACTTTTCATAACCATCCATCATATAATTTAGTTCTGAATTCATTAGAACAACCTGTACTTCTGTTCGAAACGTATTCCTTTTAGCATCATTAAACATATCATCTACATGTTTATAAGCAAACATTGTTCTAGCTATTATGATACCTACTACCATAATAACAACAGCTACAGCTACAAAAATCCCTATTTTAACCTCTTTACTCATTTTCCACTCCTTTTAATATCTCTAATCTTCTTTCTTCCTTCTCAAGGCTTTCTCTTTCAGCATCCACAATTGTTTTAGGTGCTTTATTTACATAATTTTCATTTGATAAAAGTTTCTTTCTTCTTTCAATAGACATTTCAAGTTCTTTTATTTCTTTATTTAAAAGAAGTTCTTCCTCTTCTTTATTCTTACTATTATCAAAACATATAGTTAATTTATATCCATATAACTCTATAACTAATTTATCACTAAAATTAGAAGACTCTACTATTTTATCATTAATCTTAAGCATATTATTAATAAGTTCATCACTAGAAGAAACAATAATCTCATAATCTCCACTAACCTTAGCTTCAAGTTTTTTATTTCTAAACACTTTGATATATTCTAAAATCTCATCTGTTTTTTTAGTTTCCTCTTTAAATACCATAGATTTATTTACCTCAGGATAACTACTAGTCATTAATATTCCATCATTACCAGGAATCATATTATATATTTCTTCAGTAACATAAGGCATAAATGGATGCATCATCTTCATAATGTAAGATAGAACATATATTAAAGTACTCTTAGTTCCATTTTCATCACTAAACTTACTCATTTCAATATAATTATCACAAAAATCATCCCAAATAAATGAATATAAAACAGCACCTGCATTATTAAACTCATACTTATTCATATATTTACTAACCTTAACTATAACATCATTAAGTTTAGTTAAAATCCATTTATCACTGATAGTAATATTATCAAAACTATAATTATTTATATCAAAGTTTTCTACTTTCATTAAAACAAATCTAGAAGCATTCCATAATTTATTAATAAAGTTCCAAGTAGATTTAACCTTCTCACTATCAAATCTTAAATCTTGACCCGGAGCAGATGAAGTAGCTAAGAAATATCTAAGTGCATCCGCACCATACTCATCTATCACATCCATAGGATCTACTCCATTACCAAGACTCTTAGACATCTTTCTACCAATTTTATCACGAATAAGGCCATGAATTAAAACCTCTTTAAATGGTCTTTTATTAGTAAACTCAAGGCCCTGAAATACCATTCTACATACCCAGAAGAATATAATATCATAACCAGTAACTAAAACATCAGTTGGATAATATCTTTCTAAAAGTTCGCTACTCTCTGGCCATCCCAGAGTACTAAAAGGCCAAAGTGCACTACTAAACCATGTATCAAGAACATCGCTATCTTGAACCCATCCATCTCCTTTTGGAGCACTCTCTCCAACATAAACTTCATCACCTTTATACCAAGCAGGTATTCTATGTCCCCACCATAGTTGTCTAGAAATACACCAGTCATAAGCAATTTCCATCCAGTGATTCATAATCTTTTCAAATCTACTAGGCACAAAATTAACCTTAGTATTTTTATCCTTTTGATTCTTTAGCACATTCTTAGCAAGATCTTCCATCTTAACAAACCATTGTTTAGATAAATAAGGCTCAACCATAACATCTGTTCTCTCAGAATGTCCTACATTATGTTTAATTTCCTCTATTTCAAGTAATAGTCCAAGCTTCTCTAAATCTTTAATAACTTCAGCACGGCAGGTAAATCTATCCATACCTTTATAATTACCAGCATTCTCATTCATAGTCGCATCAGCATTCATAACAACTACTCTTTCAAGATTGTGTCTATTACCTACCTCAAAATCATTAGGATCGTGTGCAGGAGTAATCTTAACCACACCAGTTCCAAACTCCATATCAGCATGTTCATCACCAATAATTGGAATCAACTTATTAACAAGTGGTAAAACAACATTCTTACCAATCAAATGATTATATCTTTCATCATTTGGATTTACCGCAACCGCAGTATCACCAAATAAAGTCTCAGGTCTTGTTGTTGCTACCCTAAGATAATCACTACTACCCTCTATCATATACTTAATATGATAAAAAGCACCCTTAACTTCTTTATAAATAACTTCTTCATTAGATAAAGCAGTTTTAGCAACTGGATCCCAGTTAATAATTCTCTCTCCCCTATAAATCCATCCTTTATTATACAAATCTACAAAAACCTTAGTAACAGCCTTATTAAGTCCTTCATCTAAAGTAAATCTTTCATGATTATAATCTAGTGATAACCCTAGTTTAGCCCACTGAGCCCTAATATTACTAGCATACTCTTCTTTCCAAGCCCATGCATGTTTAAGCCACTCATCTCTATCCATACTTCTTGGATCAATTCCCTCACTCTTAAGCTTAGCATCAATCTTAGCTTGTGTTGCAATACCAGCATGATCCATACCAGGAAGCCATAAAGCATCAAAACCATTCATTCTCTTATATCTAATTATTATATCTTGAAGTGTAGTGTCCCAAGCATGACCAAGATGAAGTTTCCCAGTTACATTTGGTGGTGGTATAACTATAGTAAAAGGCTTTCTACTTGTATCTCCACTTGCAAAACAATTATTCTTAAGCCAGTACTCATACTTTCCTTCTTCAACTAACTTATGATTATATTTAGTATCTAACATATCAAACACTCTCCTTTAAAAATCTATTAACTTCATCAATATATTCCTTAAAAATATCCTTATCAAAACTTTCAAATATTCGCTTTATAATACCCTCTTCAATAACTACTTTTTTAGAATACTCAAAATTTAAATCAAATACTAATGATAAGATAAGAACAACCTTATCATTTTTACTCATAACATCTTCCTTAGAAATAAGTTTATTATCAAAAAAATCTTTTCTCACCTTTTCACTAATATTTCCTTCACTTTTATTACTCATAACAACATCTAAAAAGTTTCTTAAAATATCTAACTTATCAGCATCCCTAATAATCTTACAAAAAATTACCTCAGCCTCATCATAATCACTATCATCATAACTAATCTTATTATGATTATAAATAGCCTTACTAATAACTTCTTCACTATTATCAGGTATCTCCAAACTATCAATTAAACCTTCCTTAAATAGCACATCACACGACATTTCAGCATGATCGGCACTATCTTTATCACTAAAAGTTTTAAACTCACTCCATTGTTTAAACCTTCCAATATCATGAAAAAGGCCAATAATCATAGAAAGAAATACTCCTTCTTCATCAAAATCTAAAGATTCAGCTAACTTCTTACATTCATTCATAACCCTATAACTATGATTATACTTATATTTAATTTTATCTTCACCAAAATCAAACTTCATCACATAATCATCAAAAACTTCATGATTCTTATCCATTTTCCCTCCTTAAAATAAAAAACAATCAATCCAAAGGACGATTGTTCGTGGTACCACCTTAATTCATAGAATAAATCTATCTTAATATCTTAACGCGATAAACGTGATAAATTACTTAATTTCATAAATCAAACTCCCAAGCTACATTCACTATAAAGTATTAAGAAAAGCTTTCAGCCTCTGACTTTTCATCTCTAATAACCTTCTTATAGTTACTCCTCTTCTTCCTCGTTTCTAGGCATAATTATACTATTTTTTTATATATAAAGTCAATAACCCTATTTAATATGAAGTTTTTTATTTAAACTCATAACTTTTTCATACGTTTCAATATATTCATCAGGATTATTTATTAATTCATCTAATCTAGAAAATAATTCTTCTCTTTCTTCCCTCAATCTATTAATTTCATTTTTACTTTCTAATTTTCTCTTTAAAAACTCTTGCTCTCTTAACTCTTTTTGACTCGATAATAATCTAAGAGAATCTTTATTAGCTCTCATTTTTTCATTTTGACATGCTAATCTTATTTCTTCCTGCACTCTCCAAAACTTTTGACAAGCAATTAAATCTAATGTTTTCCTATCATTTCTTATATAATCAATTTCACACGCAAGCCTCATTTGTTCCATATTAAGCCATTCCTCTTGAGAAACTATTAAGCCAAGAGCATACTTATCATTTCTTATATTTTCATTTTCACATGCTAACATTAATTCTTTTCGTTTTTCAAAACTCTCTTCACTAGCAATTAACTTAAGTGCATCTTTATCTTCTCTTATTTCGTCATTTTTACAAACAAGTCTCATTTGTTCCATACTAACCCAATCTTTTTGCTTAGAAATTAATCTAAGAGCTTCTTTATCATTTCTTATCTTCTCATTTTTGCAAGCTATAACCATTTGTCTCATCATTTGCGCATTTACTTGCATATCTATTAACTCAAGTGCATTTCTATCATTTCTAATTCTCTCATTTTCACAAGCAAATCTCATTTGCTCCATCATTTGATAATCTTCTTGTTTTGCTATTAACTTAAGAGCATATTTATCATTTGCAATATTTTTATTCTCACATGCAAGCCTCATTTGTTCCATCATTTTCCAGTCTTTTCCGCTTGCAATAAGCATTAATATTTCCATATTATTCCTAATATGTTCATATGCACACGCAAGCATTACTTGTTTTTGTTTTCGAAAATCTTTCTGACTCGCTATTAAATTCAAAACTTCTATATTTCCATCTAATGTTTTACTCATACATGCTAATTTCATTTGACTTTGCCATGTATAACCCGAATGAGAAGTTATTAATTTTAACAATACTAGTGGCAATTCTAAAAGATCTACATCAAATACCTCAACATGAACTTTTACAATTTCTTTTATTTTTTCTACATCAATCTCTATTCCATTTTCCTTGCAATACTTAAACAAATCATATATTTTATCTTCTTTAGTCATAATTACTCCCCCTATTTAATTTTTTATTTAAAATCATAACTTTTTCATACGTTTCAACATATTCATCAGGATTATTTAATAATTTATCTAACCTAGAAAGTAACACTTCCCTTTCTTTAATTAAATTATTTAATTCATCTTCAAAGTTCAGCCTTCTTCTTAAAAACTCTTGTTCTTCTACTTCAATCTTATTTGCTATTAGTCTAATAATATTCTTATCTTTTCTTAGCCTATCATCCAAACAAGCACGTCTTAATTGTTCTTGATTTTCCCATGTTTTTTGACTAGCAATTAACTTAAGTGCCTCTTTATCATTTCTTAATTTTTCATTTTCACATGCAAATCTAACCTGTCTCATTTTCTGCCAGTCTTCTTGCAAAACTATCAAATCAAGTGCATATTTATCTTTTCTTATATTTTCATTTTCACATGCAAATCTTAATTCCGCTTGTTTTTCACTATTATTTTCACTAGCTATTAAACCAAGAACATATTTATCATTTCTAATTCCTTCATTTTTACATGCTAGAATCATTTCAAACATATTAACCAATTTTTTTTGTGAAGCAATTAAACCAAGAGCATATTTATCCTCTCTTATCTCTTCATTTTCACATGCAAGCATAACTTGATTCATTTTTAAATAGTCATCTTGAGAAGCTATCAAATCAAGTGCATATTTATCCTCTCTTATCTCTTCATTTTCACATGCAAGTATCATTTGATTCATTTTTAAATAGTCATCTTGAGAAGCTATCAAACCAAGTGCATATTTATCATTTCTAATTCCTTCATTTTTACATGCAAGCCTCAATTGATGCATCATTCTACTGTCAGTTTGACTAGCAATAGAACGTAGTATATCCATATCATTTCTTATATTTTCATTTTCGCATGCTATTAATAATTCATGTTGTTTTTGATATTCATCTTGATTAGAAATTATTTTTAAAACTTCAATATTACCACTCAATATCTTACTTTGACATGCAGTTATCATTTCCTTTTGTTTTAAATAATCATCATGACAAGTTATTAACTTAAGCACTTCAATAGGTAATTCAGCTAAATTTTCATTATATAAATCTTTATGAATTTTAAGCATTTCATTTATCTTTTCAATATCAATTTCAATATCATTTTCTTTGCAATACTTAAACAACTTATATATCTTTTTTTCCTTATTCATATATTCTCCTTCATTATAAAAATTTAATATTCAAACATTAAATCACATACTCATTTTCCTACTCAAAACATCTTCCTCAAAAAATATCTTATCCTTAAGTTCATAAAGTTGAGTTTCACTAATTAATTTTCTAAACTTAAATCCTTTAATATCATATCTTACTAGACAGTTATCAACATAAGTCTTAAAAGCATTATCAACTTCTTCACTATCCATATTTCCATTAAAATAGTTTTCTTTTAATTTAGCAATATAACATCTAGATACAAATAAGTTAATTTCTCTAAGTTTTTTAGTAAGAACACCTTTTAAAATAGCAGATGTTACACACTTGTTATCATATATACATTCATGCCATAAATCCAAATCAGAAATAAAATCCTTAACCTCTTCTTCGCTACTATAAACACTAAGTTCATCAATAAGTCCCTTTAAATCACAGTTAAAATACAAACTTTCCATTTTTTCTTTACCAATAATTTTTTCTAATATAGAAGCAAAATAAAATTCAAGTACATAATGAGAACCATTAATTTTATCCTTAAAATATCTTTCAGTTAAAACCTGAGTATACCCCTCATCAATACCTCTTGCAAATAAAGGAGCAGAGCTTTGCCTAAACCCACTATAATATACATCATCACAACAAGTACTGCTCATCATATGAATAAACTCATGATAAAGTGATTCATCATCTATAGAATCAATCGTATTATCAACAGGACTATAACATCCAAGAAAAGCAGGATTTAATATTTTCTTATCAACTTTAAAAATATATAAACTATTAATATTATTATTAAAATTCTTCAGATTCTCACGCGGCATCTTCTCAACTACAGTATTAACAAAATGATTTATCGCATTTTTAAATCCCATATAATTACATTTAATATCACATTCTTCCAGCCACTCTTTAACGTTAACAACAGGCGCATCCTTAATTTCAAAATCTTTTTTCTCATTAAGTTTTTTATAATTATCTATTTCCCCCATAACAAATTTAGTAATATGCTTTATAGTAAAAGGAAAAAACATTGAAAAAACTATCACAAAAGAAAGGTCAGAAAGATAAGAAAAATCATAATTATTATTACTATTATCCATAAATAATCCCCTTTAATAGTTTACTATATTATCATACTTTAAAGAAAAAAGAAAGACGTTAATCTTCCTTATTTATTTCTTCTAAAATCTTTTCAATTCTTTGTCCATACTCAATAGACTCATCATATATAAATCTAAGTTCAGGAATATGTCTTATATCAAGTCTATCAGCTAGCAAACTTCTAAAATATCCACATGCATTATTAAGATCTTTAAGAACATGTTCTCTGTCCTCATCCAAAGTAGTGAAATATATTTTAGCAAAACTAAGATCATTAGTCGCATCTACATGAGTAATAGTTACATTTTTAAAATCTTTATCCTTAGCTTCAAATAAAAGTATACTAGAAATTTCCTTTTGAATATCAGAAGCTACTCTTTCACCTTTAACTCTCATTATTTTTTCACTTCCCTCATCTCATACACTTCTACTCTATCTCCAACTCTTACATCACTATAATTTTCAATAGTAAGTCCACAATCATATCCACTCTTAACTTCCTTAACAGAATCTTTTTCTCTTTGAAGTGAAGATATTTTACTTTGATTAATAACAACACCATCTCTTATAACTCTAGCAAGAGCATTATTTTTAATAATACCACTAGTCACATGTGAACCAGCAATATTTCCAACTTTAGAGAACTTAAATATAGCTCTAACCTCAGCCTCACCTAAAATAACTTCTTCATATTCAGGATCAAGCATTCCCCTCATCGCAGCTTCAATCTCCTCAACAGCTTTATATATAATATTATAAAGTCTAATATCAACATTTTTAAGTTTAGCCATCTCTTTAGTAGCGCTACTTGGACTAACATTAAATCCAATAATAATAGCATTTGAAGCATCCGCAAGAACAACATCACTTTCAGTAATAGTTCCAACACCACTTCTAATTACATTTATCTTAACACCTTCAACACTTATCTTTAAAAGTGCATTCTTAACAGCTTCCTCACTACCCTTAACATCAGTTTTTAAAACTATATTAATTTCCTTACGTCCTTCCTTAATTTGATCAAACAAATCATCTAGACTTACAGCCTTCTTTGCACTTTTCTTATTCTTAAAAGAAATTACTCTCTTATCAGCAATAGTTTTAGCTTCCTTCTCACTTTCAAAAGCCATAAACTTATCACCTGCAACTGGTACTTCACTAAGACCAGTTATTTCAACAGGTTTACTTACTTCAGCCTCCGCAACATCTCTTCCACTATCATCTTTTAAAGTCCTAACCTTACCAAAACAAGTACCAACTACAATAGGATCTCCTATTCTAAGCGTACCATTTTGAATAAGTAATGTAACAACAGGACCAATATTTTTATCAAGTCTTGCTTCAACTACGCTTCCCATAGCATATCTATTAGGATTAGCTTTAAGTTCAAGAACTTCCGATAAAACATTAATATTATCAAGAAGAAGGTCAATCCCCTCACCAGTATGAGCACTAATCTTAACAAATATAGTATCTCCTCCCCATTCCTCAGGAGTAAGACCATACTCACTCATTTCACTCATAATCTTATCTATATTAATATTTGGTTTATCAATTTTATTAATAGCAACTATAATAGGTACCCCAGCAGCCTTCGCATGATCAATAGCTTCCTTAGTTTGAGGCATAACACCATCATCCGCAGCAACTATAATAATAACAATATCAGTAATAGATGCTCCTCTTGCTCTCATTTCAGTAAACGCAGCATGCCCAGGAGTATCTATAAAAGTTATTTTCTTTCCATCCTTAATAACTTGATATGCACCAATATGCTGAGTAATACCTCCAGCTTCACCACTCACAACATGACTCTTTCTAATATAATCAAGAAGTGATGTTTTACCATGGTCAACATGTCCCATAATCGTTACAACCGCAGGTCTTAAGCATAAATCCTCAGCATTATCAGTAACAACATACTCTTCAAAATTACTAATATCAGTTGTCTCCTCACGCTTAAGTTCCTTACCAAACTCAAGAACTATAATTTCAGCATCCTCATAAGTAATAGCCTCATTAACAGATATAATCATACCCATCATAACAAGTTTCTTAACAAGTTCAGAAGCACTAACCCCAATCGCACTCGCAAGATCACCAACGCTCATACCTTCAGTATATAAAACAACATTAGAATCAATAACTTCCGTATTACTTTGAAGTTTTTCCTTATGCTTATATAAATTTTTCTTCTTATTTAAAAATTCTTCATTAGTCTTTTTAGACTTACTACTATCTTTTTTCTTAAACTTTTCACCCTTAATATTAACTTCATTATCTTTAATATAATCGCTCGCTACTAAGCTTGCTCTATCCTCAAGTTCAAACTTATCCGCAAGATCCTCATCCATTAAATCTTCAAAAGCATCTTCTTCATTATTATTAGATAATTCTCCAATTTCATTATCAAGCATAATAATCGCATCATCATCTAAAATATCATTCTCATCCTTAACATTAATTCCAAGTTCCTTAAGTTTATTAATAACCAAAGAAACTGAAACATTAAGTTCGCTGGCATAATCTTTAATACTCATAAGTATCACTTCCTTTCTATATTTTAGTCTTTAATAATTCGTATATTTCATCTCCCACGCTTACTTCTAAATGTTTATCAAGAAGTTTGCCTTTTTGTGCCTTTTCAATAACATCAATATCTTTCTTAAGATAAACACCACGTCCATTAGCTTTTAATGTATCATCAACAAACACTTCTCCATTATTATTTCTAACAACCCTAAGAAGTTCTTTTTTCTCAAATCTCTCTCTTGTAACAGCGCACATTCTAAGAGGTACTTTTCTAGTTTTCATAAAAACCTCCTAACTATTTATTTCTTCATTAATCTCAGCAAGAGTTTTAATATTAATAGTATACTTAGTAAGTTTACTAGCAAGTTTAATATTAATACCTTTCTTACCTATCGCAAGAGATAAATTTTCATCATCAGCAATAACTAAAGCTTCCTTCTTTTTCTCATCAGTAATACTAACATTAAGATTTTTAGCTGGACTTAAACTATTAGCAATAAAATCTTCCATTACATTACTATAAGCTATTAAATCTACCTTCTCTCCACCTAGTTCAGTAATAATATTAGCAATTCTTCTTCCCTTTTCACCAATACAACTACCAACTGGATCAACATTACTATTAGTACTAGAAACAGCTACTTTACTTCTTACCCCAGCCTCACGAGCAACACCATGCATAACAAGTGTTCCATCAGCAAACTCAGGTATTTCATGCTCAAACAATCTCTTAACAAAACCATAATGTTTTCTAGAAAGTAATATTAATGGTCCTTTAGTAGTACTTTCAATCTTAGTAACATAAACCTTAACACTACTACCCATCACTAATTTTTCACCAGGAATTAATTCAGTCCTTGGTAAAATCCCACGAGCCTTACCTAGGTCTACATAATAATTCTTCGCATCCTCCATCGCAAGAAATCCAATAAGAAGTTCATCTTGTTTATCTTCAAAATCACTCATTATTTTTTCTCTTTCAGCTTCTCTTATCTTTTGAAGAACTACTTGTTTAGCAACACTAATAGCTACTCTGTTAAAATCTTTTGGAGTAACTTCTTCTAAGATTTCATCTCCAACTTCATAATCACTATTAATTTTTTTCGCATCACTAATAGTCATTTCATTAAGATAATCTCTTGTATCAGCCTCTTCATCCTCTTCTTCATCAGGATAATCTTCAACAATATTAGTAACTCTAAATACTTTAATCTCTCCAGTATTCCTATCAACTAACACTCTTGATGCATAATCAGCTCTTTCATTCTTTCTAAATGCTGTACTAAGCGCTGTTTGCATAGCCTCAATAACAACATCCTCATCAATCCCTTTTTCCTCTACTATAAAATCAAGTGCTTTCTTAAATTCTTTTGCTTCCATCTTCGCTCACTCCTTTGCTTCCTACATCTAAAATATATTCACTTACATCTAAATCTAATGCATCAATAATTGGATTAACAATATGAGTTGCCTTAACACATAAATCCAAATCCACTCCAGACTCACTATCAATAACAACAAATAATGTTTTCTCTCCGTCTTCCTCTCCAAAATGAACATTAACCAAAGAAATTCCTTCTTCCTCTAAAGGCCCCTTAACAGCCTCATAAACTTTCTCTTCCATATTCCTCCTCGATAATAAAGAGTGGACTTTATTGCCCACTCCTTGTTGCTACAAATAATATATCACATATTAACCTAAATTACAAGTATTTTTAATTGTTCTCAATTTTAATTTACAAAAATTTAATTCCATTTTTTATTCGCCCAATTGGAATAAAATCCATTTATTCCAATTAGGAATACAACACATTAGTTTCTTCTTCTAGTTTTATCATCTACAAAACCTAGTGTCCTTACATGCCCTCTGGGCATGGTCATTTGAAATGGTTTTCAAATGACATTTCTTACGCTTTTCGCCCTAGCTTTCTACAACATATGGATTTGTATACGTTCCTGTACCTTGTGCGTTAACCATAGTTTCCGCTTTTAAAGAAACTGCCGGAAGCAAGCCAATAGTGTAGTACACAATGCCGCCCTGAAGAACGCCCGTAGAACGCACAGCGAACGAACCAGCACCGCCAGAATCCCAGGAAAACGGACTAATTAGCCAATAATCGATACTTGTGAATAAGTAATATGATGTATTATCTACCAGAAAACCTCCAGCAAATGCTACCTCATCAGCTGTAAGTAAACCTATTGGTTTTGATAGTTTTCCATTTCCTCCCCATGTATCTCCACTTACTGTGTGTTTATCTTCTACACGCGCACATTTATATGTTGGCTGGCCATCACTTTTTAAAGCATCATTTTCCACATCAATTAATCTATTAAATAATCCATATAATGTATAACCATCAGCGCCATTTACTGGGTTACTCTTATCTGCGCAATATGGTACATTTGCTATCTGGTCTTCATAATCCTCTAGTCCACTTGATGTATACCATGCATCTATTTGTATTTTGGCATTACTCTCTCCAGTACCATCTTCCCATATATATTCATTATATTTATGATCATCAACGCTATCATAAAATTTATAAGTTGAATCATTTATTTTTACTTCTGTTCCTGTAACAGGACATGTTCCGTTTTCGTATACTCCATTATATCTTAGTCTTACTGATCCGTCTTCATTTGTTCTAACTATTCTCCAGCAGTATCCTCCAAATCTTACATTGTTGTTTTCAACAGCTCCTCTATAGTAATATACTCTTTCACCTTCTCCATTGTTGTCAAGATCTTCTGTAACATCAATTCTACTTGTATAATAAAGCCCATTTGTTATTTGAGATTCATCAGTTACTAAGTTTTCTCCCAACATGTCAAGAGAATAACCTTCTGATGTATAAGCAAAATTAATATTTTCATCACTACTTGGTGTTTGTGCTGTTATTATTTTACAGTTTAAGTTATTACTTGATGCTGTGCATCTTTCGTACCATTTTTTTACTTCTGCCACATTTATTTTTGTGCTAAAATGTTTCCCTTGATTATAGTTTTGTTCTTTATTCATTTCTTTAAAAGTAAATGTAAATGTATATTCATGTGTTATTGAACTTGCTATTGATATTTTACTTGTTATTACGCTATCCGTTGCCGATATTGAATAAGGTACTACTTGATTTGATATTCCATTACATGTTCCACTTACAGTTCCTTTATTCGTAGAACTTACATAATCTTTATAGCTAGTACATGTATAAGATACCACTAATTCATCTTTTGTTATTTCATTTATTAAATCTTTATATAACAAATCATATTCAGTATCTAATGTTCCAATATTTTTTACACTTACTACCTTAGTAACACTTTGTCCTGGGTATGCTCTTGGAAGTGATACTCCATTACCATCTATATACTCCAGTTCTAGTGTTCCAGCAGTTACTACATTTTGTCTTCCTTCACCAGTAATATTAGTTGAAAAGAATGAATATGTAAAACCTATTATTCCTAATAGTGATAAACCTACTATTATTCCTATTAATATTTTCTTATTCATTTTTAATACCTTCTTTCTAAAAGATAAAATAAAAGTGTTGCTTAATATAGTTATTTTTCTTATTTTAAGCATTATTTTTATTTTTTTTACCTTTATAACTATTATATCTTGACCCCCCCCCCAGTTGTCAAGACAAACAAAAATACGCTTTTGGCGTACTTTTAAGCTTTTACTTCAGATTCTAGTTTTTTTTCTATATCTTTTACTACTTTTAGAGCTTGTTTTTTTACTTCATTAGCAGCATTTTGAACTACTGGAGTTCCTTTTTCAACCGCATAATCATATAGTTCTTCTGCTTTGCCTTTAATGATTTTTGCTTGTTTTAAAGCTATTTTTTTAACTTTTTCTTTGTCTAATTCAGCAAGTTCTTTTTTTAATGTTTCTATTTTTAAGAACATTTCATCTTTTACTTCTTCAAAATCAATTTCTTTAACTTTATCTATTAAATCTTCGATTTTACTTTTAAGAAGTTTTCTTGTGTTTTCTCCTTTATCTGGTGCGAATAACACTCCTAAGCCTGCTCCTACAGCAAGTCCTCCTAAAAATTTTCCTAATCCTGAACATTTTTTACTCATCATATTCCTCCTTTTTAAATTTTTTATTTTTTTTCTTTCCAAATAAACCTTTTAATTTACTTGAAACAAAGTTTACAACTATATCGGTAGCCATAGATATTCTATCTGTAGTAAAATCTACTATTTCAAATAGTCTATCTAATGATCTAACTTTTTTGTTTACATCATCTACTAAGTCATCTACTTTATTAGTAGTTATAATTAATTTTATTCCTAAAATAATTAATACAACTAATAATACTATTAATAATAAATAAATAATAATTGGTAATACTTCTGCCATACTTTAATCAATCCTCCTTATCATCATACATAGAATCTATTAAATTGAACAAGTCATGCTCTAAGGTATTACTTGTCATAGTTCTATCATTGTAATCTTTTTCTTCTTTTATAGGTATTTCATTTGTTTCTTCTAAGTAATTTTTTTCTGCTACTTTATCTTCAATTTCTCCAACTGTAAGATCAGCATTTCTTTCGATTTCACTTATTAAATCCTCAAGTTTTGCTGTTTTAGATAATCTATCTACGTCTTTATCAATATCTTTTACTACTGCGGTAATATCTGTTGTTGTTACTTTAATTATTGAATCATCTATGTTATCTGTTGAACTTCCATATGCTTTTTTTCTTACGGTATCATAACTAGATGTATTTTCTACGCTCGGTGAAGATTTTTGTCTTACTTCTTCTTTTCTATAGTCCTTATCAAGTATTCCGTAAATTGGTGAAATAACCGGACTAGGTTTAAATACTTTAGGTGTTTCTGGTCTTGTTGTATAGCCTACTTTTGAATTATTTACACTTGTTTTATTTTGATTATTTTTGTTTTGTCTTTCTAAGTCCATTACATTTACTCTAGGTTTAATTTCTTCCTCTTCATCATCAAACTCTGTAAAGTTAAATGTTCTTTCTGGTTTAAAAAGTTCTCTTTCACTAAAAGTATTTTCACTTTTTATAACTTCTTCTCTTCTACTGATAGGTTCAGCTTTTTCTTCTTTAATATTTTCAAATTTGATTTCTTCTATTTTAGGCTTTTTTATTTCTTCAGGTTTTGTTTTAACAACTACTTCCTCTTCTTCCTCTTCTATCGTATCATAAAATATATTTTTAAATTTGCCTAAAATGCCCATAAATGCACCTCTTTCTTATTCATCTTTTAACTGTGATGGTTCTATATATTCAAGTATATTTTTAGAATCATCTTTATTTTCTGGAGATGGAATTTCATATATAGTTTCGCTACTATCTATTTCATTATTACCAATTATATTAGATATAACTAAATCATTATATTTAATAGAATTAAGTATTGATATGCTTCTAGATACTGCATAATTTATATCTTTTTCTTCTACCTCTACTTCTATTATAGCATAATTATAACATAACTCAATAAAAAAATTGTCATTATTTTTTATTATTTTTAAATATCCTGTTTTTTCTTTGTTATTAAACTTATAAAACTTATAATCATTTGGGCTAGATGAGGTAGTCATTTCATTTTTATAATAATAGCTTACTATATCTATATTTAAATAATATTTATTACCTTTTGAAATAATTACTTGATTATAATCTTCATCTAATTCTATATTAAATCCTACTGGCAGGTAGTATCTATAACCTTTATTATTTACATTATCTAGTTCATTAATAGAAGCTATATTTCTGTTAATTATTTCTTCTAATGGCAAATTATTAATTGTATACATATTACAACTTGTTAATAGTAATAAACATGTAATTAATAAAACTCTTTTAATCATATTTATTTTTCTCCTAATATAAAATATTATAACAAAAGTATTATATTCTTTCAACTTTTACGTAATTAATATTTTTTCCTTTTTTTGTAAATTTATCTTCATATTCAGTAGTTATATCTGATATATGATTTCTATTAATATCTATTATTTTATATCCATATTCTTCAAAAGATATTAATGAATAGTCAAACAAGTCATCATTATCTGTTTTCATTTCAATTACTTTTTTATCAGTAAATAATTTATCGTATTTTTCTAGAAATACTTTTGATGTAAGTCTTCTTTTGGCATGTCTTTTTTTAGGCCATGGGTCTGAAAAGTTTAAATATATTTTGTTTATTTCTTTTTCAAATAAATTTTCTATGCTTGAAGCGTCATACACTATTAATTTTAAATTCTTTATATCTATTTCTTCTAATCTTTTAACAGCTTTGACAAGTGCTGAATCATACTTTTCAATACCTATATAGTTTATGTTTTTATTTTGAAGAGCTTTATTTATTATAAACTTACCTCTTCCTGAACCTATTTCTATTTCTATGTCATTATTATTTTGAAATAGTTCTTTCCATTTGCCTTTATATTTTTCTGCATCTTTTACAGTATATATAGAGCTATTAACAATTATGTCCGCATCTTTTATATGTTTTAGTCTCACTTCAATCACCTTCGTTTAATATTATACACTAAAATTATATTATTGTCATATAATACTTTAGGTGAAATGTATGAAAAATAGAGATATGTTTTATGAAAATTATGCTGCAGGTGGATATAATATGCCTTTTAATCAAAATATTCCTAATATGAATATGCCTCTTAATTATAATATTCCTAATAATTATGCCCCTCAATATAATAATCCTAATATCATAGATGAGCAAATGCAAGGTTATAATTATGATAATAATTATGAGCAAAGAATAACTAGACTTGAAAAAATAGTAAGGAGTTTAGATACTAGGGTTCAAAAATTAGAAGGTTCTTTAGAAACAGAAGATAATGTTTATATGATTTAAAACACACTTTAACTAAAAGTGTGTTTTTCTATTTAATCATAACCATATATATTAAGAATGCAATCATTAATAGTAGTACTATAATTCCATTTATATTATCATTCTTTCTTGTTTTATCACCAATACCTATTGACATTGCTATTAGTAATCCACCAATAATTCCGCCTATGTGAGCTGCCATATCTATTCCAGTATTTGCAAAGCCAATAATTAGATTTAGCAATAAAGTTGGTATTATTCCACTTGTTAAAAACTCTCTTAATGTTCCTCTGTAATGATATGTGAAGTACGCAATACTTCCAAATAAACCAAATATAGCACCTGATGCACCTATACTTATTACATTTATGTTGTTAAATACACATGAGAATAAAGAGGCAACTAATCCACTAATTAAGTATAACACTATATATCTTTTACTTCCATAATATCTTTCTACCCTAGTTCCTAGAATATACAAAGCATACATGTTAAATATTAAATGTAAAAGGTCCGCATGAAAGAACATACAAGTAAACAATCTATAAAACTCTCCTGATGCGACTAATTCGTAATTTGCTCCAAACATCATATACATATCATCTATATTTACTATGTTAAATAAACTTAGAAGAAATATTAAAGTATTTATTATAATTAATGAATAAGTGATGATTGGTTTTTTAGGACTAAATATTTTTGCTAATTTTTTTTCATTTTTCATAGTTGTTTCATTCATGTCCTCAGTTAATTTAAAAAACTCTAAAACATCTGTTTTGTCTGTAAACTCAGCTGTTTTTATATTTGGAAATAGATCTTGCATAGTTTTGTTTTTCTTTATATCTGTTACTTTGTTTACTTTTATTGTTTCTATGTTTTTATTAGCTTTTATTTTTACATTTTCACCAGTATCTAATAATAAGTTTATTACATTCATTTTAAATGATAATGTATTTTTCTTTATACTTTTCATTATACTTTTCACTTTGAAATAATCATAATTTAATTGTTCTTCATTATGAATATAATTTATATTAATTCTTATTAATTTTACATCATTTTCAAAGTTTTCAAGCCATATTTCATTTTCTACTCCATTAATTATAACTGGTTTATAGTCTTCTTTTGTAATGAAGTAATGAAGTATTTTAAGTATCATATCATCTTTTTCACTTATTTTTAAAGTTGTCATTTCCCCTCCTTAAGTAATAATAATATTTTACTATTTTTCATACAATTAGTAAAGAGGTGATTTGTGTGAAACATTATGTTAATAGTATTTTATTATTCAGTATTGTTTTATTACTTTGGCTACTTAGTGGTTTTATTTTTGAAATCAATTTAGATTATTATAACTTACTTTCTCTTCCAAATTATACTCTTTCTGGAAATTATATAAGTATAATATGGTTTATTATTTATATTACTAATTCAATAAGTATAATTTTAATATTAAGAAAATATAATATTTTTAAAAACTACGATTATTTATATATATTACTTACAACTTATCTATCTTCACAATTATTTTTATACTTTTTCTTTTATTTGATGAGTCCTTTTTTAGGATTTATTATTACTGTAGTTACATTTATATCATCGATATTTTGGTTTTTGGAAACAAAAAAACTAAATAAATTAGCTTCTTATTTTGTTTTACCTTATATTATTTATTCATTATATGCGGTTATTTTAATGACGCATGTATATGTTATAAATTTTTAAACTTTTCCATAGTTTCAATAAACTCTTTTGGAAGTGGGGTTTCAAATTCTAAAAATTCATTAGTTATTGGATGATTAAAACCTAGGTATGCTGCGTGCAGAAGCTGTCCATAATCATTTATAACTTTTTTATTTGAATAAACACTATCGTTTACTACTGGATGATTAATGTATTTCATATGTACTCTAATTTGATGAGTTCTTCCAGTTTCAAGTTCAAGTTCTACTAAGCTTGAGTTATTAAATCTTTCTAGTACTGTAAAGTAAGTTATTGCACTTTTACTATTTTCATCTGTTACGCACATTTTTTTTCTATCTATTTTACTTCTTCCGATTGGTGCGACTATCTTACCTTTATTTGTGTCTATTATTCCATGAACAAGTGCTATATATTTTCTTTTAATTGTTTTGTTTTTAAATCCATCTGATAGTATTTTATGAGATTTATTATTTTTAGCAACTAATAAAACACCAGATGTATCTTTATCTATTCTATGTACTATTCCACATCTATCATTACCGGAAGAGTTAGATAGATTTTTTGTATGAGCCATTAAACCATTAACAAGTGTTCCTTTTTTATTACCATTTCCTGGATGAACTACCATACCCGATGGTTTATTTACAACTATAATATCATTATCTTCATATAGTATTTCAAGATCCAATTCCTCTGCTTCAACTAGCGTTTCATCTTTTAAGTTTTCATAAGTTATTTCATCATTAATTTTAAGTAAATAGCCAGCTTTAACTTTATTTTTGTTAACTAAAATATCTCCACTTTTAATATTTTTAGATATTAAGTTTCTACTTTCTTTTAAATAAGTAGATAAAAATATATCTAATCTATTATTTGCCTCTTTTTCGCTTATTATTATTTTCATTTGCATCACTCCTAATAACACATATTATTAACATAAATACACCTATCGTTATAAATATATCTGCTATATTAAATATAGGCATTTGTTTATTAAATATTTTAAAAGATATAAAATCTACTACATATCCTCTAAAAAAACGATCAATTAAATTACCTAATGCACCTGATAAAATTAATAATAAACTATAAAGTTCAAGTTTATTTTTGATGTTTAATTTAATTTCACGAATAATATAAAATACTAAAAATAAACTTATTATTCCAAGAATAAATGTATTACCATTAAACATTCCAAATGCTGCTCCAGTATTAGTAATATATCTCAGTTCAAAAAAATTATTAATTATTTCATAATGCTCGTTATTTTGAAAATTAATTACAATTAGATATTTACTTAATTGATCTAGTCCTATTAATGAAATTATAAATAATATTATATATATATATTTCTTTTTCATGCATTTATTTTATCAAACAAAAAGCCATAAATCAATTATGACTTGGTATTTATTATTTAACTACATATGGATTTGTATACGTTCCTGTACCTTCTTTTTCTATTGCAACTTCCGACTTTAGTGATATTACAGGAAGTAATCTTGCGTAATCATTTGTAGCTGCTCCATATATATTACCTGTAGATGACACATAAAATGTTGATGCTGGTGTATTATCCCATCTTCGTGGACTTATAAGCCAGTACTTTGCTCCTGTTTTTAAATAATAATCTTGGTTTTCTTGGTTATATACTCCACCAGCAAATGATACTTCGTCAGCTGTGAGTAGACCTATTGGTTTTGATAATTTTCCGTTTCCTCCCCATTTATCTCCTTCCACTGTATGTTTATCTTCTATATCTTGACATTTATAAGAAGGCTGAGTATCACTATTAATAGAATTATCAACTATATTATATAGTCTATTTGATGCTCCGAAGAATACTCTACTTGTGTAGTTTCCTGTTGTCGGACTTGTAGGATTACTTTTATCAGCGCAATATGGTACATTTGCTATTTTATCTTCATAGTTAACAAGGCCACTTGATGTGTACCATGTATCTACTTGAGTTTTTGCTAAACTCTCTCCTGTTCCGTCTTCCCATATATAATCATTATATTTTTCTAAACTAGACTCGGAATAAAAGCTAAAAAATTTTCCACCTACACTAACTTGAGTACCTGTAACAGGACATGTTCCATTTGAATATGTTCCGTTGTATCTTAGTCTTACTGAGCCATCTTCGTTTGTTCTAACTATTCTCCAGCAAAAACCTCCAAATCTTACATTATTATTTATTACCGCTCCTCTATAGTAATATACTCTCTCTCCTATTCCATCACCATTTAAATCTTCTGTTACATTAGTTTTTGAGGTATAGTGTAGTCCTTTTCCATTTGTGTCAGAAGATATTTCAGCGAAACTTATATTTTCATCACTTTGTCCGCCTTGGTTATCTGCAATTAGTTTTTCGTAAAGCGTCGGGTTTCTTTCTATTTCTGATATTGTTCCATTTTCATTTATTTTTATATTTAAACTAATTGAGTCAGTTCCTTCTTTTATTGAAATTTCTTTTCCATTAACACTTGATGTTTCACTAGATATTATTTTTAATGTATCTTCTACTATATAATTTCCATTTTTGTCTTTTACTTTAAATTCATGATTTCCTAATTCTACACCTTTTATTTCAAAATATCCTTCGCTATCTGTCATTGTTGTTTTCATTAATGAATGGATTTCAACCATTTGGTTTGTTAAAGGATTATCTGCATTATCTAATAAGGTCCCTGATAGTGTGTAAGTTGCTTGATTTGTTTCTATTATGTTTATTTTGGAACTAAAATGTTTATCTTGATTATAGTTTTGATTATCGTTTATTTCATTAAAAGTTATTGTTATATTATATTCGTGTGTTATTCCGCTTTTTATTGATATATTATTTGTTAAATAGCTATCTATTTTACTTTCGCTATGTGGCACTACTTGATTATTTATACTAGCACACGTTCCACTTTCTGTTCCTTTGTTAGATGCATTTACATAATCAGTATAACTTTTACATGTATATGATATTGTTAGTTCGTTTCCTGTTATTTCGTTAATTAAATCTTTATATATTAAATCATATTTTGCTTCAAGTGTACCTTTATTTTTTACACTTATTACTTTTGTTATAGAATCTCCTGGTTTTGCTTGTGGTAATGATATTCCTGGGCCATCTAAGTATTCTAGTTCTAAAGTACCTGCGGTTACTACATTTTCTTTTCCTTCTCCAGTTATATTAACCGAAAAGAATGAATAGGTAAAACCTATTATTCCTAGTAGCGATAGTCCTATTATTATTCCTAATGTTATTTTTTTATTCATTTTTCTACCTTCTTTCTAAGGTGTAAATTAAAAGATTATGCTTAAGTAATTTGTTGTTTTTAATATAAGCATTTTCTTATTTTCTCTACCCTTACAATTATTATATCTCGAACCCCCCCCCAGTTGTCAATACGCAAATTTCTGTTCGTTTTTTGTTGACAGTAAAATTTTTATTTAACGTCCCATTTTCTTGTTAACGGAACTTTACCTCGAGAAGGGGCCTGGGGAAAGTCAAGGACGAACCATAGTGAGTTTATCTTGATCCTTGACTTTCATATACTTTTAAAATATTTTTTCAAAT
>JAFQID010000028.1 GCA_017397685.1 Bacilli bacterium
TGGATATTATTTTACAACACAACTAGACTAAAGTCAAAAACAAAGAAAAAGAGAAAAACTTACACAAAAAGAGAAAAATAATTTTCTCTTTTTAATCTACTAACTTTTTTATGACGTCTCCTAAACAGGGTTCACATCATTTGTTTCAACTTTTTAAATTTAAAATAAGAAGCAACTTTGAGCTTCTTATTTACAATAGTTTGTTATTTCGTTAATAACTTTGTTATAATTTAATTCGTTTTGATCTTTTTTAATAAGTGAAGTTTGATTTATGTCTTCTAGTATTGTTTTTTCATTAATCATTATTGCGTATTTGTCATTATTTACATAATATTTTATTATTTCGTTATTTTTAATTTGAATATAATAGTTAATACCAGTCATGTTTTCTATTTTAAGTGATTGTGCTTCTTTTGCTGTACATGTTTGATTATTATTTAAATAATAGGTCATGTTTTCTTTTTCTTCATTTGTTGCGGCTTTATATATTGTTTTAGCATCATTTATAAAATTATTTATTTCTTCCTCTATTAGTTCTTCTTCTGTTTTTATTACTATGTTATCTGAAAGTATTGATTTATCTAAGTTTATATATACTGTTCTAACTGATGCGTTATCTATTATTGATATACCGTCTTTTATTGATGTTTGTGTGAAGTTTTCAAAATTATATCTATTAAATATGTCTCCTTCTTTATATCCATGTTTTATAGAGGCTGCATCTATTATAAACTTAGTTATTAATTCTGCACTTTGTCCTTCGTTTTTGTTATAGCTTATTTTTAATACGCTTGTGTCGGCTATTTGTTCATATGTATAAATAAATGATGTTGTTGTTGCAGCACTGTTATATTGCACTTCAATAGTTGTTCCTTTTATTTCTGCGTTGATTATCATTCCTGCATCAGTGTATTTTTTTAGTGAGTTTAATTTGTTAAAGTTTTCTACTACTGGTTTGGTTTTATATACAATGCTTCCTATTTTTCCGTGCCCTGTATTGTATGCTGAAAATCCTATTACAGAAGCGATTATTGCTATTATGCAAATAATTCCCCAAAATATTATTCTTATTTTATTTCCTTTTTTCATAATTCTTTTCTCCTTATTTTAATTATAAACTATTTATTTTTAAAAATAAATAGTTTTTTGTTATATTGCTCTCATTTTGTCAATGTTTTTGTATGGGTCTTTTTTATCTATTTTATCTATGTAAATTATTCCATTTAAATGATCTATTTCATGTTGAAAAGCAACAGCTATTTCTTCTCTTACTCTTTTTGTTATTTTTTCTCCTTGTTCATTTTGATATTCTACGGTTATTCTAGCATATCTTGGTATTATTCCTTCAACGTCTTCTGTTACGCTTAGGCATCCTTCGCCTTCTTCAACATATATTTGTTCTTCTGAATGACTTATTATTTTTGGATTTACTACTTTGTATTCTATAAAGTTTCCTTCTTCTGTTTTATACGATATTACAAAATATCTTTTTAAAACTCCTAGTTGTACTGCGGCAAGGCCCATTCCAGCTCTTATTCCTTCTTTTTTAGCATATTCTTCATCTTGACTTAAGCGTAAGTGATTTATCATTTCATCCATTAATTTTATATCTGATGATTCCATTGGAAATGATACTTCTTTACTTATTTGTCTTAATATTTTATTGTTTTTTTCGTTTAATATATCACTTTCTTTTAGCATAATTATTTCCCCTCCTTATGTATTTTATCAAAAATAGCATTATTATTCAATTAATAACTTGAAAAATATTTTTTTACATTATATAATTATTTATAGAGTAGGAGAGATGTGTATGAAATCAAAAAAAACTATTTATTTAATTTGGGTTATGATTGTTTGTTTGGTTGCTTTTATGTTTGTTGCAACTTATGCGTATTTTACGTTAGAAATTACTGGTACTGGTAATAAAAATGAAATTAATTCAATTTCTGGTGATTTAGAAATTACTTTTACGGATACTAGTAATGTTAGTCTTGTAAATGCTTATACTGGAGATAGTATTACTAAAACTTTTACTGTTGAAAATACTGGTGATTTACCTTTGTTTTATGATATTTATTTTAAGGAAGTTGTAAATAATTTTGCTGATCCTGAGGATCTTGTTTATTCTATTAGTTCTACTAATAATGGTGCTTATTCTACTGGAACAATGGTACCTACTACTAACGATAATAGGATTGCAAGGGCTGTTTCTATTGCACCTGGGATAGTTCACTCTTATACTATGACTATAACTTTTTTAAGGACAGATGATGATCAAAGTGATAATGCTAATAAAACTTTTTCTGCCAAGATTAGTGCTAGTCCAACTGTTGATGTTGTAGCTGGCGGTAGAATATTTAAGAATAATTCACTTGGTTATGCTTTGTTAAATAATAATACTGTTTTAAGTAGTAGTGATATTGATTTTTCTGCTAATGCTACTGATGGTTTATATTATACTAATACTTCTATTGATAGCACTACTGTGTATTATTTTAGGGGAAGTAATGCTCTTAATAATAATTTGATATTTGCTGGTAAGTGCTGGAAGATTATTAGAACTACTGAGGATTATGGAATAAGAATCATTTATAATGGAACTCCAACTGATAATAAATGTGAAAGTGTTGGTTCCGCTGTTATTGATTCTTCATCATTTAATAGTAATAATAATTATAATGCTTATGTTGGATATATGTTTGGGTCTGCTTCTAGTTCAGGTTATCTTGATGAGCACGCTAATAATAATGCTAGTATGGTTAAAGAAAAACTTGATAGTTGGTATGGAAGTAATATAAGTACTTATGCTTCTTATGTAGCTGATTCTTATTATTGTAATGATAGGAAAACTAGTTCGTTTACTTTAAATTCTGTTATTTATGGTAAGGATGGTTATGGAAATCATAATACAGGATATTTAAGTAGAAATAATTTAATTAATAATAAACCTAGTTATAATTGCTTTAATAAACTTGATATATTTACTGCAGAAAATGATAGAGGAAATGCTAGTCTTAATAATCCGATTGGACTTATTACTAGTGCTGAGGCTATGTATGCTGGTCTTAATTTAAGTACTGACTCTTCTAGTAATTATTTATATTCTGGAAATGATTATTGGACAATGAGTCCTGCATATTTTAATGGTAGTAGAGCATATAATAGTTATATAACTTCTAGTGGGAAGATAAGTGATGGTGTTGTTAGTACTTCTTATGGTATTAGACCTGTTATTACTTTAAAGCAAGATACTATTTTAATTGGTGGTAATGGAAGTGCTGCTAGTCCTTATAAAATAAATTAGGGTGGTAATATGTATATTTTAGATGCTATAATTGTAATTATATTTATTCTTGGAATTATGTGGGGGATTAGGAACGGAGTTATTAAATCTACCGTTTCTTTGCTTGGCACTATTCTTTGTTTAATAATAGCTTTTACTTTTAAAAATTCTTTATCTAGTGTTTTTTATAAAAACTTACCTTTTTTTGACCTTAATGGAGTGTTTGAAGGTGTAAGTGTTATTAATATTGTTATTTATGAACTTATTGCGTTTTTAGTTATATTTATTTTATGTAATGTAATATTAAAAGTATTGATTAAGGTTACAGGTATTATTGAAAGGATTTTTAAATTGACTATTGTTCTTGGATTTTTTTCTAAGATGTTAGGAGCGGTAGTTGGTTTTATTCAATCTTATATTATAGTATTTATTTTCTTATTTATTTTTACTCAACCTTTTATTACTATTATTGGTATTGAGGATTCTTGGCTTAGTGATAAGATCTTAAATTCAACTTTTTTACTTAGTGATAGTGTTAAAAATACTAGGGATGCGATTAATGAAATTTATGAGTTAAATAATGATTACAAAAATGATAAAAAGTTGTATAATAAAAAAGCGTTAGAACTTTTAGTTGATTATGATATCATTGATGAGGATAACGTTAAAATTTTAAAAGAGAAAGGAAAGCTTGGTGTTTTATGATTTATTTAGATAATGATAATTTAAAAGATGTAGTATCTTCTGGAAGATTTTTAGTTGATTTTTATGCGACATGGTGTGGTCCATGTAAAATGCTTGAAAGTGTGCTAGAGGGTTTAGAGGACAAAATTAATATAGTAAAGGTAGATATTGATAAATTTCCTAATCTTGCTTCTGAATATAGGGTTATGAGTGTTCCTACTTTAATATTTTTTGTTGATGGTGAAAAGAAGGAAGAAGTAATTGGATATCATGATGAAGATGAGTTATTAGAAGTTATTGCGAAATTATAGAGGTATTTTATGTTGTCTTTAATAGGTAGGATTGGTTTTTTTGGTATTTTAGTTACTTTTATTCTTATTATATTTTATATTGTTTGTTTTGCTAAGATATTAAAAAAGACTGGTAGAAGAGGATATATTTCTTTAGTTCCGGTTTATAATTTTTGGACTTTTTTTGAGATTTCTAATTTGAGAGGTTGGTTTTCTTTGGTACCAGTTGCGAATGTTTTTATGACGTTTGTAGCTTTATATAAGTTATCTATATTATTTGGTAAGTCTATTTTGTTTGGTATCTTTTGTGCTTTATTTCCTTTTATAGGTATTCCTGTTCTCGCTTATGGAAAAAGTTCTTATAAAGGATATATTGAAGAGTATAAAAGAAATGCTTATAATCAAAAGGAACCTGTATATTCTAGTGATGATAAGGTTTATAATATAATAAAAGATGAGTATGAAGCTGAGTATAAGAGCGTTAATAATATAAAGATAGATAAGCATAGTGATAAGAATATTAATCTTGATAATACTTTGATTGATTATAGTCTTAGACTTGTTACTAATGAACTTCCAGATCCTGTTTTTAATGAAAAGAAAGAAAGTAAGTTTATTAAAAATAATGATGAAGATGATATAGAAATCATTGATTTATAAATAATACTCGTAAAAGAGTATTTTTTTTGGTATAATTTTGTTTGTTGAGGTGAGGATATGGATTATAAGAATATTAATTTATATGACTATGAACTTGATAATAGTTATATTGCTCAAAGACCGCTAGACAAAAGGGATAATTCTAAATTATTAGTTGTTGATAAGAATGAAGGAGCTGTTATTGATACTGTTTTTAGTAATATTTTATCTTATTTTAAAAAGGGAGATGTTATTGTTTTAAATAATACTAAAGTACTGCCTTCTAGACTTTATGGGTATAAAGAAGATACACATGCTAAGATAGAGGTTTTTCTTTTAAGAGATTTGGGTAATGATGTTTGGGAATGTCTTGTTAGACCACAAAAGAGAGTTCATGTTGGTACTTTTGTTGTTTTTGATGATAAGTTTAAGTGTGAAGTTTCTGGTGTTTTTGATGATGGTATTACTCATATAAAATTAATTTATGATGGAATATTAAATGAACATCTTGATAGGGTTGGTGTTATGCCACTTCCTCCTTATATTCATGAGAAACTTTTAAATAATGATAGATATAATACTGTTTATGCATCAAAAAGTGGAAGTAGTGCGGCTCCTACTGCGGGACTTCATTTTACTAATGAATTGCTTGAAAAATTAAGTATATTAGGTGTTGAAATATTATATGTTACATTAAATGTTGGTCTTGGTACTTTTAGACCTGTTAATGAAGAGGATATTACTAAACATGTTATGCATAGTGAGTTTTATACTATTGATGAGGCTGTTTGTGAAAGACTTAATTTAGCTAAAGAAGAGAAAAGAAGAATTATTTGTGTTGGGACTACTTCACTTAGAAGCCTTGAAAGTAATATAGTTAAATATGGCAAGTTTAAAGGAACTTGCGAAAATACTGATATATTTATATATCCACCCTATAATTTTAAATCTTGTGATGGGCTTATTACTAATTTTCATTTACCAAAAAGTACGCTTGTTATGCTTGTTAGTGCTTTTAGTAGTGTAGATATTATTAAGAATGCTTATGAATATGCGAAAAGTAATAATTATAGATTTTTTAGTTTTGGGGATGCGATGTTTTTAACTGATTTGAAAGGAGATAAATAATGGATTTAAAGTTTAAATTAATAAAAGAAAGTTCTGGGGCTAGACTTGGAGAGTTTGAAACTAAGTGGGGTAAGCATAAGACACCTATGTTTATGCCTGTTGGTACTCAAGCAACTGTTAAGACTTTATCACCAGAGGAATTAAAAGATGCTCATAGTGATATTATTCTTTCTAATACTTATCATTTATGGCTTAGGCCTGGAGAGGATATTATAGATAAAGCGGGTGGACTACATGAGTTTATGAATTATAAGACTGGTCCGATTCTTACTGATTGTGGTGGTTTTCAAGTGTTTAGTCTTGCTAAGCCAAAAGATATTTCTGAGGAAGGAGTTAAGTTTAAGAGTCATTTAGATGGAAGTAGTTTGTTTTTAACTCCTGAGAAAAGTATTGAAGTGCAAAATAAACTTGGAGCGGATATTATTATGAGTTTTGATGAGTGTCCTCCTTATCCTGTTACGCATGAGTATATGGAAAATAGCGTTCTTAGAACTCTTAGATGGGCACAAAGGGGAAGAAGTGTTCATAGTAAAAGTGATACTCAGGCTTTGTTTGGAATTGTTCAAGGTGGAGAGTTTGAAGATTTAAGAAGATTATCTGCGATAAAAACTAGTGAAATGGATTTTGATGGCTATAGTGTTGGTGGTGTTAGTGTTGGAGAAGATGCTGAGACTAAATATAAGATGATTGAGTATGCTACTGCTCATTTACCTAAAGATAAGATTAGATATTTAATGGGTGTTGGAGATCCGGTTGATATTGTTGAAGGCGTTATTAGAGGAATTGATTTATTTGATTGTGTGCTTCCAACTAGACTTGCTAGACATGGTAATGCGTTTACTAGAGATGGTAAAATTAATCTTAGAAATGCTAAGTTTAAAGAAGATTTTTCTGTAATTGATAATGAGTGTGATTGTTATGCATGTAAAAACTTTACTAAAGCTTATATAAGACATTTGCTTACGGCTGATGAGAGTTTTGGACAAAGACTTGTTTCAATACATAATATTAGATTTTTAACTAAACTTGTTGAAGATATAAGAGAGGCTATTGATAATGATAGAATCTTAGAGTTTAGGGAAGAGTTTATTAATAGGTATAAGAAAAAATAATTTGGTATTTAATTATTTAAAGTGTGTAATAAAATTATTATTTTAAGTTATAAAAATTACATACTTTTTATTTGTTTTTAAATTAATATATTGTTTTTTATGAATATTTATTTTTTTTCTGTTTTTGAAACTCCTATTATTCCACCAATTATGCTTGATGCGATTAGTGTTATATAATAAATAAGTGAGCTTATTTTAAAATCTTTTGTTATTATAGAAATTAAAATAAATAATATTGATATTATTAGGGAATTTATTAGACCTGAAAGATATCCTTTTTCTTTATTTCTTTTTGCAGTTTTGTATCCTAGATATATAAATAATATTAATGTTATTATGTAATTTAAAATGTTTAGTGTGTTTGGATTGATTATTTCAAAATAATAAAATATTGTTGTAATTAGGGTGTATGCTAGTAAAATTATTACAATTTCTGCCGCTGATTTAATGTAATTTATTGTTTTATTCAAATTAATCACCTAATTAATTATATTTATGTTTAAAAATTATATTCTTATACATAATAATAATGGTGATTGAAATGGATTTTTTGATGGTAATTGTTAGAACTTTGTTTTTTTATTTATTTATTTTAATTATATTTAGAATAATGGGTAAAAGAGAGATTGGACAACTTAGTATACAGGATCTTGTTGTAAGTATTTTAATTGCTGAACTTGTTGCGATAAGTATAGAAAATCTAGAAGATTCTATGTGGCTTACTGTTATTCCTATATGCATTTTAGTTGTTCTTGAACTTGTTGCGGCTTTTACTTCGCTTAAAATTAATAGGTTTAGAAATGTTATGGAAGGAAAACCTGCGCTTATTATCAATAGGGGAGTTATTAATTATAAAGAAATGGTTAAGCAAAGATATACTTTGGATGATTTACTTACTGAGCTAAGGAGTCAAAAGATTAAAAATCTTAAGGATGTTGAGTATGCTATTTTAGAAAATAATGGTTCTTTAAGTGTTTTTAAGTATAATTTTCTTGGTATTGATTCAGCTTGTCCTTTTCCTTTGATTTTAGATGGTATTGTTCAAAAAGATACTTTAGAGTATATAGGGAAGGATGAAGTGTGGCTTAGTGATATTTTAAGTAAACAAGATGTTAGTAAAAATGAGATATTTTATGCTTTTTATAAAAGTAAGAAAGTTTATGTTATAAGAAGAAATGAATTAGTTTATTAATTTAGTACTTTTTTAATTATTTTATAGTATGAAATAGTTGAATAAATTAGTGTTGTTATTATTGAAAGTACTAGTGTATACATTCCAATTTTAAGGGCTGAAAATACTATAATAGATAATAGTCTTATTATTGAACCGATTATGCCAGCATACATAGCTTTTTTTGCTTCTCCTAGAGCTTGAAGTGCATTTATTAAAGGATATTCTATGTAAAAAAGAATAGTAAAAGGGGCTATTATTTTTATATAATCTATTCCTTCTGTTGTAGAAAAGAGTGCGTTTAGGAAAAAGTTTGGATATGAAACTATTATAACTGTTGAGAATAGACCAATTAAAAATGAGACTAAAACTATTTGTTTTATTCTTTTTTTACACATTTCTTTATTTCCTTGGCTATAATATTTAGATAGTTCTGGCACTAGTGCACTTGACATGTTTTGAGTGAAGAACTGTGGCATTAATAATAGAGATAAAGCATATGCGTTTAGGACCCCATATTCATATAGTATATACTCTTTTGAATATCCAAAGTATAGAAGCATATTTGTTAGAATTATTGGTTCTAAGAAATATGAAATTGATCCTATTATTTTGCTGGATGTTGATGGAATGGTTATTTGCATTACGTTTTTTATTTCATTTTTATTTATTTTTATATCATTTTTATTTATTTTAGTTTTTGGAAAATATTTTATCATTACTAATTGTGAAATTATTTCTCCTATTATATTTATAAATAAAATGAAACATATTGCTTTTGTTAAGCTTTTTGAGGCTATATCTGCGATAAAAATAGAGATTAATATAAACCTAGTTACTTGTTCAAGGAAGTTTGAAAGCATATATGGAAACATGTTTTGTTTGCCCCAAAAGTATCCTTTTATTATTGATGATATGCTTACAAATGGTAGAGTGAATGCTACACATATTATTGGATAATATAGACGTGGTTCTTTTAATAAGTTGTTTGAAAGAATTGGCGCGAAAAGAATTACTAATACTATTAATGCTATGTTTATTATTATTGATATTGGAATTATTGATATTAATAGTTTTTTTGGTGAAGAGTTTTTTTCAGATATTATTTTTGATATGGCTGTAGGGTATGAAAATATAGCTAAGACTGTTAAAAGAGACATGGTTGGAGAAAGAAGAGAGTAGAGTGCTATTCCTTCAGTTCCTATTTTTCTTGTAATAATTATTTTAAGAATGAACCCGAGTATTTTTGTAAGTGTTCCGCCAAGTAATAAAATGAGAGTAGATTTTATAAATGCACTATTTTTTATTTTGTTTATCATATTTAATTATATTTTATTTTTTGTGTATACTTTACAAAAATTATTGAATAATTTAATATACTATGATAAAATTAAATTAACCTAGATAGAAGAAGTGGCAAATATAACCGTCTAAAATAGTAATTAGGGGGATTAATTAATTTCTTTTGTTGAATGCCTAATAGCCTTAGGAATCCTACGGAAATTATGTATCCTACCACCTCGCAGAAGCGAGTTTATAAAAGTCACCTGTTTAGGTTTTTTATATGAAATTTGTTTATAACTCCAAAAAAATCAATAATTTTATGACTTTTTTGGAGTTATAATTAGATAATTGAGTGAGGTAGTTATGAATTTGAATCGTCTTGTTAGCTTAATTGGAGAAGAGAATGTAAAAAAAATAAGAAATCTTAATATTTTAGTTCTTGGTCTTGGTGGTGTTGGAGGATATGCGCTTGAATCTTTAGTTAGATGTGGCATAAACCGAATTACTTTAGTTGATGGAGATGTTATTAATCATAGTAATATTAATAGACAAATTATAGCTACTAGATTAAATTTTAATAGATATAAGACTAAAGAGTGGAGAAAGAGAATTAGAAAAATTAATAAGGACTGTAATGTAACTATTATTAATGTGATGATTACTGAAGATAATATAGATTTATTATTTATGCAAAAGTATGATTATATTATCGATTGTTGTGACAGTACTAAGGTTAAGGTTAAATTAATTAAAGAGTGCCTTGAAAGAGATATTAAACTAATTTCTTCTATGGGGACAGCTAATAAGATTGATGCGACTAAGGTTCAGATTACTACTTTAGATAAGACTGAATATGATCCTCTTGCGAAAAGGATTAGAAGAGAAATTAAGAATAAAGAAGATATGAAAAAAATAGTTGTTGTTAGTTCAACTGAAAAGGCTATTAATAATTTAGTATTAGGTAGTACTTCTTATGTTCCAGCAACAGCTGGGTTATTTATTACTAATTATATAGTTAATGATGTAGTTAAAAAGATGTAACTGAAAGTTTTTTCAGTTTTTATTTTGTTTAAACTATGATTGACAATCATACGGATAAATGTTATAATATCCGTATGATTGTAAAAAAGGTGATGATTATGGTTTTTATATCAGAGGAAGATTTTATAAAAGAAAGTAATTTTGAAATAATTAAAAAACTTATGGAATGTAATAATGGATATATTACTACAAAACAACTTGAAAATTTAGGTATAAGCAGAAATTATTTATCAATTATGAAACAAAAAGATATTATAGAAAAAGTTGCTAAAGGAGTTTATATAGATTCAAAAAAAATAGAAGATGTGTATTATGTTTTTGGAATGAGTACTCCTAAAATTATTTATTCGCATATGACAGCTCTTTATTTTCATAATCTTTCAATTAAAGCACCAAATGATTCTTTTGATGTTACTGTAACAAAAAAATATAATAGTCAAAAACTTAAGAAACATAATGTTTTTTATGTTGATGAAGAATATTATAATGTTGGTGTCGTAGAATTAGAAACTCCACAAGGAAATAAAATTAAGGCATATGATATAGAAAGATGTATATGTGATATAATTCGTTCTAAAAAAAGAATGGATATGGAACATGTAAAATATTCAATAAAAGAATACCTTAGAAGGAAGGATAATAATCTCATTAAACTTTCAAAGTATGCTGATATGTTTGGCATAAAAGAAGAAGTAATGGATTTTGTGAGTATGATGTATGAATAGTATGCAAGTAAAGGATAAACTTAAAAATATTGCTAGAAAACGTAATTTAGATTTTAATACTTTACTACGATTATATATGTATGATAGATTCATTGAAAGGCTTGCTGAAAGTGAATATAAAGATAATTTTATTTTAAAAGGTGGTTTTTATTTAAGTACGTTGTTTGGATTAGAAAATCGTTCTACTAAAGATATAGATACCGCTATTAGGGATACTAATTTTACTTTAGAAAATATAGAAGAGATAATTAAATCTATCATTTCAATTGATATTAATGATGGGGCAATAATAGATTTTGTAGAAGTTTGCAATATAAGAGAAGAAGATGAGTATGGTGGTTTTAGAGTTATTTTAAAAGTAAAAGTTGATACTATAAAAGAGGTTTTTCAAATTGATGTAGTTACTGGTGATCCTATAACACCTTGTCCAGATGAGTATAAATATTTTCCGATATTAGGTGATAATTATATTAAGATATGGTCTTATAACATTGAAACCATTATAGCGGAAAAGTTAGAAACAATTTTACGAAGAGCAGAAGCGAATGGAAGAACTAGAGATTATTATGATTTATATTTAATATATACAAAAGGATGGGATAAAGTAAATATTAATAATTTATGTAAATCTATTGAAAAAACCTTTAATAAAAGAAAATACTCTGGAGATATAAAAGAAACGATAAGTGTATTAAATGAAAGTGAAATTATGAGAAAACGATGGGACTTTTATAGAAAAAAATATGATTATGCAAGAAATATTAAATATGAAGAAATTATGATGTGTATTGAAAATATTGTCGGTATGATTGAAAAAAGTTATAGTATAAATAAAACAACTTAGTTTAAATTAAGTTGTTTTATTTTACATCTTTTATTTTTTGATTGAATTCGTATAGTTCTTTTTCATATTTATTTTTTCTTGGTGTGTAGTATTTTCTTCCGAGTAATTCGTTTGGCATATATTGTTGTTTTACCCAGTAGTTAGGATAATTATGGGGGTAAAGGTAAGTAGGTGAGTTCGTTTTTATGTTTTTAGGTATTCTTCCAATATTACCACTTCTAACGTCTTCAAGTGCTGTTGTTAAGGCAATATCAGCAGAATTACTCTTAGGGCTTAATGCCATATCTATTACTGCACAAGAAAGAGGTTTTATTATTTCAGGGAAACCAATTCGTTCACAAGCCTCTATTGCTGACAATACTTTAGTTCCCATCATTGGGTTTGCTAGACCTATATCTTCGTATGCTATTACAAGCATTCTTCTATATATTGATTCGTAATCTCCGCTTTCTATTAATCTTGCTAAATAGTGAAGAGCTGCGTCTACATCTGAGCCTCTTATGCTTTTTTGGAATGCTGATAACATATCATAGTGTCCCTCATCATTTTTATCAGTGAAGAAATTTGATGAAGAAGATGATTGTTTTATATTTTCTATTGTTATTTTTTTATTATATCCATAATAAGCAAATTCTATTAGGTTATAAGCAAATCTTATGTCTCCGTTTGATATTTCTGATATATATTTTATGGTTTTTTGATCTATTTCTATGTCTGTTAATATTTCTTTTACTTTTTTGATTCCTTTTTCTATATCTTTACTTGTAAGTGCTTTTAGTTCAAGTAATTGACATCTACTTCTAATAGCGGGGTTTACTACATGATATGGATTAAGTGATGTAAGACCTATTAGAATAACTGTTCCATTTTCTAGATATGAAAGTAATATATCTTGTTTATCTTTGTTCATTCTATGTATTTCATCTACGATTAAAATCATATGACCGTACATTTTTGCTTCTTCAATAGCTATTTCAAAGTCTTTTTTTGAGTTTATAGTTGCGTTAAGCATTCTGTATCTTTCTCCTAGTTCATTTACTAGTGCGAGTGCTATAGTTGTTTTACCGATACCGCTTTGACCATATAAAATCATATTAAATATTTTTTTATTCTTAACTAAGTTTGTTAGAACTTTGTCTTTTCCAACTAAGTGTGTTTGACCTAGTATATCTGATAGTTTATTAGGTCTTAGTTTATTTTGAAGTAGTTCCATTTCAATCACCTTTATTATGATAACATTTTATTTTTTTTATTTCAAGGTGTGGGCGAACAGAAATTTGCGTATTGACAAGATGGGGGGGGTTGAGATATAATAAATATAAGGTAAAAAGATAATAATATTGCTTATTTAAAATTAAACAGTTTATAAAGCAAACCTTTTTACATACTAATAAAAAGGGGTATATTATGAAATATTATTTCAAATCAAAATCTAAAAAATATTTATTAACTATTTTTATATTTATTACACTATGTATAATTTTAAGTGTGATATATTTCTTTTTTGTGTCTTTAGATATAAAGTATAATCATGAAAATATTTCTACTACTTTAATGGAAAGTAAAGCTAATTATTTAACAGGTGATAATTCTCTTATTGCATTATATGTAGATGATAAAAGTGTAAGTTCTCTTGATGATGACAAATCTTATGTGTTAGTTAATTATAGTTGTACTAATAATGAGGTTGTTACTTATGATTGGGATACTAAAATACTTTATATTGAACCTATAAATAAAGCTACTAATTGCTTACTTTATTTTAATGAAATTAAAAATATGACTTTATTTGATAGAATACTTGCAGATAATAGTGGTGGAATGAGTGATGAAAATATAGACTTTGCACAAATATCAAGTGATACTAATGGGAATGGATTATATTATACATCTGATTTATCTCTCACAGAAGACTTAAATAATGATGGAGCAGGAGAAAGAGTTTATTATTATAGAGGCGCGGTAACAAATAATAATGTATTATTTGGTGGTTTTTGCTGGAGAATAGTTAGAACAAATGAAGATGGTTCAGTAAGACTAAGGTATAATGGAACATATGAAAATGGAACATGTCCTGTTAATGGTACGAATGTAAAAATAAATAATACAATGTACAAATTTTATAATAGTTCTATTGATAATAAATATAATGAATATATATGGGAAGATGGAACCGGAGAAAGTATTGCGAAATCAACTGTAGATGCGTGGTATACATCAAGTGGACTAGAGGATTATGAAGACCAGATAGCAAATGTTCCATATTGTGCAGATAAGAGTAATGTTATAGAAAATGATCCTTTTTTATATTATGGTGCTACTAATAGATTTTTAAATTATTCGGGTGGCGGTTTCAGTTTAAAAAATAATCCTAAACCATCTTATATATGTAATGATATAGAAGATAAACATACTGTAGAAAATGATAATTGGGGAGGAAATGGAAAATTATCTAAACCAATAGGATTGTTAACAGCGGATGAAGTGGTATTTGCTGGTGGTACTAAAGGACTTGATAATAATTCTTTTTATTTATGTACTAATGAATCTTATTGGACAATGAGCCCTAGCTATTGGGAAGATAGCCCTATCGGTTCTACCTTATTTATTTTATCAAGTAATGGTTCTTTAATTTATGTTGGATCTTTTTTTTCTTATGCTATTTTACCAGTTATTTCGTTAAAACATAATGTAATAGCTGATGCCTCTAGTACTGGCAGTTATACAAATCCATATAGAATTGTTAATTAGATTTGGAGGTTACATATGAAATATTATTTTAAATCTAAATCTAAAAAGTATTTATTAGCGGTATTATTGTTAATATCACTTTGTCCACTTTTAGGAACAACATACTCATCATTTATATTTTCATCAAATGATTATAGAGCGAGTGAAATGTATATAGGATCTTTAATGTATTCTATAAAAATAAATGGACAGTCAACTTCAAAAATAATTGTAGAACCAGGAGAAACGGTAGTAAATATTGAAATAACATCTCTTAATACGGTATCATCATTTTATAAACTAATATATGAAAAAAATGAAAATATATCAGTAGAATATAGTAGTGAAACAACTGACTTTCCTAGTGGAGATATATCAAATACTAGAAGTGTAATAGTAAGAATAACAAATTCATCATCATCAAACATAGAAGTAGAGTTTGATATAGTATCTGGATATATAACTAATACAATTGATGATGTGATAATACCTAGTGGTTATAATGAAATTATTGATTTTTATAATAATGATTTGGCGGATATTGGTATTGCTAAATTATATGTAGATGGAATTTTAGTAGATTCTTTGGATGATAATTATTATTATGATTTAGTTAGTTATTCTTGTAGTAATGGAGAAACTATTGAATGGAACATGTATACAAAAACTATCGGAATGTCTTCTTTTAATAGACAAACTGCTTGTGAACTACATTTTAATAAACTTTATACTATTATACAAAGAGTACTTATTGATAATCCAATTATTATAGATGATAATTCTAATCTTTTTGCTAATGTTGCGGATGAGGCAAGTGAGTCAGGATTATTTAGAACAACTGACCTTACTAAAACAGAAGATATGGATGGGGATGGAATAGGTGAGGAAGTTTTATATTTTAGAGGAGTAGTTGAAAATAACTATTTAGTTTTTGCAGGATATTGCTGGAGAATTGTTAGAACAAATGAAAGTGGAGAAAGTATAAAACTTAGATATTGTGGAGATCCAAAAATTAGTGGAGGAACATATACTTGTCCACAAACAGGAACAAAAGTGAAAATTGCTGAAGATAACTATTTTAATAAGAGTTCAGTTTTAGATAATTGGTACATTAACAATATATGGCCACTTGGAGAAGAAATAACAAATTTGATAATAGATGAGCCATACTGTAATGATATGACATTAGATGGTTCTCATTATGGAGCAGATATAAGGTTAGTAACAAATAAATCTCCACAATATAAGTGTCCGAATTCGAATGATAATGATTCGGTTAGTACTAGTAAAGGAAATGGGAAATTATATTATCCAATTGCATTATTATCAGCAGATGAAGTTGCGTATGCGGGAGGTGTATATGATACATCCAACTTAAATTATTATTTATATACGTATGATACATATGCTACTAATAGTAGGTCAATGGAAGCCGGTTCTTATTTATTTCTTTTTGAGGTGGTTGATGATGGAAGTTTAGAATCTGATAATTTTAATTTAGCCTCGGAAAAAGAAGCGTTTTTGCCTGTCATTTCTTTATCTAATAATGCTCCTGTTGCAAATGGTGGAACTGGAGTGTACAATAATCCATATGTGATTGTTACTGAGTAAAAGATTATGTAAACTACTGAGAAAAGTGTGTACTTTCTTGGTAGTTTTGTTTTATAATGAATATAGTGATTAATATGATAGATATAGAAAATAATGAACTTGTTGAAGACTTTAAGAAATATTTGATGCTTGAGAGAAGGTATAGTGATAATACTGTTGAGTCTTATATTCGAGATGTAAGAATGTTTCTTATTAGTTTAGGGAAAGATGTTGATGATATTAGTAAGGGAGACATCGAGGATTATATTTTAGAGATTCTTCCTACTCTTGATAGTAGTTCTATTAATCGTAAGATTGCAAGTATTAAAAGTTTTTTTAAGTATCTTTGTAATTTTCGTGGTTTTGTTAATGTTGCTGAAGGCATTGAGAGTTTAAAACGCAAGCAGAGGTTACCTAAGTATTTGACTATTGAGGAAGTAGATAGACTTCTTAATATTAAACTTAAAAGTGCATTTGATTATCGTAATAAGGCTATGCTTGAGCTTTTATATGCTACTGGACTTCGTGCGAGTGAGCTTATTAATTTGGATACTACTAATCTTGATTTATTTAATATGACTCTTAAGGTGCATGGGAAAGGAAATAAGGAGAGAATTGTTCCGGTTAGTAAGATGGCTATTAAGTATCTTGCTTTGTATCTAGCAGAGTATAGGAGTAAGTTATTTGTAAAAAAGAAGAAGGCATGTGATAAGTTGTTTTTAAATAATCATGGGTGTGGTCTTACTAGACAAGGACTTTATAAGATTCTTAAGGAACTAAGTGTTAATGCTGGAATTGATAAGGATATAACGCCTCATGTTTTAAGACATAGTTTTGCTACTCATTTGATTGAGTGTGGTGCGGATATAAGAAGTGTTCAAGAACTACTTGGACATGAGAATGCTGAGACTACTGAGGTTTATACACACCTTGCGAATAATTTTGTTGCTGAAAGTTATAATAAGTATTTTAATCGTAATAAGAATGGAGATGAAGTTAATGTTTAAGAGAGTATTTTTGATTGTTCTTGATAGTCTTGGTATTGGTGAAGCTGATGATGCTCATAAGTTTGGAGATGAGGGTGCTAATACTTTAGGACATATTCTTGAGGGAAGAAATTATAATCTTGATATTTTAGAAAAACTTGGACTTACTAATCTTGTTGGTGGTAATGTAGAAAAGACTCGTGGTTATTATATGAAAGCTAAACCAATGAATCTTGCTAAGGATACTTTAAATGGACATTATGAGATGATGGGTGTTATTGCTGATCCATATAAGACTTATCCTGATGGTTTTCCTCTTGAGTTAATTAGTGAAATACAAAAGGTTACTGGGCGTGATGTAATTGGTAATATTGCTAGTAGTGGTACTGAAATTATTAAAGAACTTGGAGAGATGCATATTAAGACAGGTGCTTTAATTGTATATACTTCTGCGGATAGTGTTTTGCAGATAGCTGCGCATGAGGATGTTGTACCACTAGATGAGTTATATGATATATGTAAAAAGGTTCGTGAGATTACTAATAATGATAAGTATAAGATAGCTAGAATAATTGCTAGACCTTTTACTGGAAGGATAGGGGAGTTTGTAAGAACTAGTAATAGGCATGATTATTCTGTTAATCCACCATTAAATGTTCTTGATTTACTTGATAAAAATGGTGTTAAAACTATAGCGATTGGTAAGATTAGTGATATATTTAATGGTAAGGGTATTTCTTCTAGTGTTAAGACTAAGGATAATATAGATGGTATGCTTAAACTTATTGATTTTTCTAAGGGAGATTTTAGTGGGTTTGTGTTTGCTAATTTGAACGATTTTGATAGTTTATATGGTCATAGGAGAGATAAGGAAGGCTATTTAAAAGCACTAGAGGAGTTTAATTATTATTTACCTATTTTTATTAAGAATATAAAGAAAGATGATCTTGTTATTTTATGTGCTGATCATGGTAATGATCCTACATTTAAGGGAACTGATCATACTAGAGAGAATGTTCCGGTAATTTTATATAGTCCTAGGTTTAAAACAAGTGGTAGACTTGCTGATAGGGAAAGTTTTGCTGATATTGGAGCAACTGTACTTCAAAATTTTGGTATAGAAAATACTTTAGGATATGGTAAGAGTATTTTTGGAGATAATAATGAAAGTTAATGATACATATGAAGTTAGGATAATTGATAATGATATTAATGGTAATGGTATTGCTAGAATAAATAATTTTGTTTTATTTATTCCTTTTTGTTTGAAAGGTGAAGAGGTTTTAATTAAAGTAGTTGATATTAAGAAAAGTTATGCTTTTTGTGATCTTGTTAATATTATTAAACCATCTTTGGATAGATGTGATAGTGTATGTGCTTTTTATGAGTCATGTGGTGGTTGTAATTTTCTACATACTAATTATGATTATGAAAATTTTATTAAGAAAAGTAATCTTGAGAGAATGTTTGGTTATAATATAGAGTATTATAGTGCTGAAGATGATTTGTTTTATCGTAATAAAGCTACTTTTCATGTTAAGGATGGAAAGTTATGTTATTATAATGCTAGTTCTCATAAACCATGTTTTATTAATGAATGTAAGATAGCTAATGAAAAAATTAATTATTTTGTTAATTATTTATCTGGTTTTAATTTGACAGGTATTTTTGAAGTTATGTTTAGGGTTATTTCTGGTAAGGTAATGGTTAATTTTATATGTAATGAAAGTTATGATATTAAAAGTATTATTAATGAAGATTTTGACTGTGTATATGTTAATAATGAGCACTTTTTTGGTGAAGAGTATTTAATTGATAAAGTAGGGAGATTTAAGTTTAGTATTTATCCTAATTCTTTTTATCAAGTTAATCCAGAGGGGATGAAAGTTATATATAATATTGCTAAAAAATATGCTGGTAAGGGTGATAAACTTTTAGATTTATATTGTGGAACGGGTACTATTGGTATATGGCTTAGTAAAAACTTTAATAGCGCAGTTGGCTATGAAATTAATGAAAGTTCTATTAAAAATGCTATTATTAATAAAGAACTTAATAATATTAATAATATAGAGTTTGTTTTAGGGAATGCTAGTAGTGTTAAAGGTGAATATGATGTAATTGTTGTTGATCCACCAAGAAGTGGACTTAGTAAAGAAGTTAGGGAGTTTCTAAATAGTTCTAGTGCTAGGAGGATTGTTTATATATCGTGTAATCCATTTACTTTGCAGAGAGATTTGAAATGTATTAATAATTATAATATAAGTAGTTTTAGTGCTTTTAATATGTTTCCTCGAAGTGGTCATGTTGAATGTGTGGTTTTATTGGAAATAAAGAAAGAATAATATTATTTAGGGGGAAATATGAAAGAAAAAATATTTGATATGGTTAAAAGAGGAGTTTCTTTAGATAATATTATTTTAGAAACAGGACTTAATTATTATGAGATATATGAACAAATTAATTTTTTAAAAAATATGGGATATAATGTTTGTAATAAATATTTATATAATGGTAAAAATATTTATTATATAAGTAATACAATAGATAATAAAACTTATCCTTTAATTGAAGTTAATCCTAGTGTTAATGAGATAGATATGGTTATTATTTCTGATTTGCATATGGGTAGTGAAAGAGAAAGATATGATTCTTTGTATAATGTTTATAATTTTTGTGATAAAGAAAATATTCATTTTGTTATTAATGCTGGAGATGTAATGGCAGGTTTATTTGGAAATGATAATAAGAGAATAGGCGATTTTAAAGGGCAAATTAAGCATGTTGTTGATGATTATCCTTTGATTAGCAATATTATTACTTTTATATGTTTTGGTAATCATGACTTTCATTCTTTTAAAGCTGAGGGGCTTGATGGTGCGAAAGTAATATGTGATAAAAGACATGATTTGGTAAATCTTGGGTATGGATTTGGTATGATAGGTATTTTAGATGATAAAATATATGTGTGTCATAGTGGAACTTGTAAAAGTAGTAATGTAAATCATGATTTAATGCGCAAGTTTATTATATCTGGTGGGGGACATAGATTTAAAATGTGTTTTAATTCTAATTTTGTTTTGTATCCTCCGACTTTAAGTGATTTAAAGTTTACTAACAATGAGTTCTTACCTGGATTTGTGAAAGTAAAGTTTTTACTTGAAGATAATAAAATTAAACTTGGATTTTTCGACCATTATTTGGTATCTGGTAATAATTTTTATAGGGTAGGAAATTTTATAGTAGATTTTGATAAGATATTAAATAATAGTGATATGTATAATAAAGATAAAAAATTAAAATTAGAGATATAAAAAAAAGACACTTTTAATTGTGTCTTTTTTCGTAGTTTTAACGGCTTCTTGAAGAATTATTACTTCTTGAAGAGTTGTTACTTCTAGAAGAGTTATTGCTTCTAGAAGAGTTATTACTTCTTGAAGAATTATTGCTTCTTGAAGAGTTGTTACTTCTAGAACTATTATTGCTTCTAGAACTATTATTACTTCTTGCATTTGCATTTGCCATTATTATCACCACCTACTATTATTATGGAAGATTTTAGAATATAAATACATTTTTATTTATTGTTTTTATGGCAATAATTGGCTAAAGTTATAGGGGAGAGAGATATGTTTATTTTATTATTTTTTTAATGCTATTATTTATTTAATTTTTTTGTAAAGTTTTATTAAAATATTATGTAATAATTTTCTTTAAGATTAATATTATTTATTATGGAAATGTTTGGTCCTTTAGGTTTATCTTTTATTGCTGGTATTTCTACTACTATTGGATGTGTGTTTATTTTTTTAAAAATTAAGAGAGTAGATGAGTTTATTGCTTATTCTTTGGCATTTTCTTTTGCTGTTATGTTTTTATTATCAATATTTGATCTTATACCTAGTTCACTTAGAATAATTATCAATGATTTTGGAGTGTTTTTTGGCGTTATTTTAGCCTTTTTGATGATTTTGCTAGGAAGTACAACAATTAGGATAATTAATGATAAAATCCCTACTAAAAACAACTGTAATTTATATAGAGTAGGGGTTCTTAGTATGATTTCTCTTATGGCTCATAATATACCTGAAGGAATTGCTGTATATGTCAGTGCCTACTCTGATATTGCTTTAGGTATATCTGTTTGTATTGCGATTATGCTTCATAATATTCCTGAAGGTATAGCTATATCTGTTCCACTTTATTATAGTGGAATTAAAAGATGGAAAGTAGTTTTATATACTTTAGTATCTGGTTTATCAGAACTTTTTGGAGCTATAATGGGGCATATATTTCTACGCAAAATTGCTACAGATAATCTTATATCTTTTGTATTATTATTTGTTGCTGGTCTTATGCTTAATTTATCTTATAATGATATATTAAAAGAAGCATTATCTTATAATAAGTTTAGATATGTTATTTTAGGTATTGTTAGTGGGGGAGCTATGTTTGTTATTGCGGGATTAATTTAATATTTTTTCATTTAATATATTATAGTTTATGATTTTTATATTTATAGAAGTTTACATAACATAAATTATCGACAAATTAAATTTTCAATTTTAAGGCTATTTTTAGCCGTTTTTAACAACTTTTTATAGTTTGCAATATTCTTCATACTATGTATGTGTCATTTTTAAAATATAACATATCTTTTTTTTTGTCAATTTTTTTTATTTTTCATTTATCCAATCATAATCAAAAATTTCATATTCTTTATATTCATTATTTTTATTCTTTTTATTATTATGTACGACATTTTTGTCGTACCCCTGCGACATTAATGTCGTACCTCCTATGACATTTTTGTCAGGGGTATCAAGTACAAAAATTTTTCTTTTTGTATTTTTATCGATGATTATTTTTATATATTTTTTATTTGAAAGATTTTTTAATGTTCTTTGTACTTGTCTGTCTGAAATTTTAAACATATCACTAAAATATTTATTTGTTGCCCAACAATAACCTTTATCATTACATAATGCTGTTATTTCAGCATACATTAATTTTGCCGTTGAAGATAATTCGTTGTCATATCTAACGTATGCTGGTAAAATTGCATAAAAATTTCTTTGTTCCATTTCTATCACTTCCCTATTTTGTAATAAATTTATTTTTGCATTATTATTGTTTTAGTTTAAATAATTTTGAAATTTTGATCTTATTTTTAATATTGACAACAGGGACCTTATTTTGTGGTTTATTGGCTGTAAGGCCGAGGTATTACCTCAGCCTTTGGCTGACAGCCTACCACAAAAACCTATTGTCAATATTAAAAACTTATATTTCTGCATTTAAGATTTTATATTGCAAAAATAAATTTATTTATCTAAATATACTAATTTTTTCTTTAAAACTAACGCTTTATAAATTAGTTTATGCTCATATTTATTTTCATCATTTATTTTCATATTATTGTCGTATAATAGAGTTTTTCTTATTAATTTTCCGTTGTTTGTCAAATAAATATAGTAATACATAATATTCTTCGTCCTTTCGTTCTAACCATTTACCATATTTTTTAAAATTAGAAAATAAAGTATCATCTTCGGTTTTAAAGCTATCTATTAATAATCCGTGATAAACACTTTCATTTATTGGATTTTCTCTTGCATAGGTTATTTCATAATAATTCAAAATTTTTACTATCGAAATTATCATAAAAGCATCTTTTATTGGTTCAAACTTAATCATTTTTAACTCCTTTTTTACAAATAAAAATGCAATAAAAATAATTTTTTATTGCAAACCCAGTCAAATAGGAGGCTCAGACCACTTTTATATGTCATTACTACACCCCTATTAGTAGGGGGTGCTAATGACAATTTTTTTATCAATTTTGTCTTCCACGTACTGCTTTTGCGTGTAGTACACGCAAAATGCATTTTTTAAGTTGTCTTAAACATAACATATTTTGTCATAAAATGCAAATTTTTAAAAGTCGACTTTTATATGAAATAACTATCACTTGACATAAATCTAAATTATCGACAATGAAAATATAATAAAAAAATGCTAATATTTTAGCAAATTTTATTTAAATAATTATACTTTTCTTGATTCTATTTCAGCTATTTTATTGAATACTTCTGTTGCGTTATGTGTGTTAAGTTCTGTATATCCAAGTTCTTTTAAAGCTTGAACTCTAATTGTATTAAGTTGTTGTGTACGACTTAATTTTTCTTCTTTTTCTTGTTCGATTTCTTGTACGAATCTGTTATGTGAGTCTTCTAGACGACTTCTAGATGCTCCTCCGTTATTATATAGATTAAATGCTGTATATATTATGCTTTCTAATATGAATTGTTTGTTTTCATCAAATTTGAATTCATTTGGATTTGTAAATCCAGTTTTCTTTGATAAATATCCTAGTATATATTTAATCTCAGGAACGTTATCAAGTGATTGTAATACATGGTAAAGGTATAAAAATGTGTAATATGTATCTTTCTTTTTATCTTCTGTGAATTTTTCTTTTATTAAGAATATAGTATCATTTAATAATTCTTGCTCTTCTTTTGTAAGATTTTTATAATTGAACATATTACTATTTATATCTTTAACATTTTGATTTAATCGCATTTCGAAGTTTTCTAAGTATTCACTTGTAACTTTAATGCTTTTTAGTGATCCTTCATCTTCGATATCTAATAATTTTAATAATAGTAATCTTTTTTCTTGTGGCCACTTACTTAAACTATCTAGTTCTAAGTAATTATATATCATTTGTCTTGATACGCCTAAATATTTAGCTAATTTAACTTTTGAAATTCCTATTTCTGATAATACTCTGTTTAATTCTGTCATACTACCCTCTCCTATCATATATGTTAATTGTACAACAGTTTACAGTTTCTTGTCAATGGTTTTTGTTAATTATTTTTCAATAAAAAATGGTTAAAATATAATTATATTTCGACACGTTATTTTTTTAATTTATATACCAAATTTTTTCTCCGTTATTTCTAACTTCTTTTATTATTCCACCGCCTATACATTGCTCGCCTAAATATAGTACTGCGGCTTGTCCAGGTGTAACTGATTTTGCATTTTCATATTTTAATAATATTTCGTTGTTTTCTAAATACTCGATTTGTACTGGAATATCTTCGCTTCTATATCTAAATTTGCATGTTGCGAATGCGGGGTGTTTTGCATATAAGAAGTTTAGATTTTCAATTATTGCTTCATTTGATTCTAAGTATTTTGAATCTTCTCCATATGCTATATATAAAATGTTTTTCTCATTATCTTTACCACAAACATAATGTCTTTGTTTATCTCCAGAAAGTCCTACATTTCTTCTTTGTCCGATTGTGTAGTTCATGAGTCCATTGTGTTTTCCAACTACATTTTTTGTTTCTATGTCTATTATGTTACCTGGAGTTCTTTTTAGGTAGTTTGATACGAATTTTTGATAATTTCTTTCACCTATGAAGCATATGCCTGTTGAATCTTTTTTATTATGTACTGGAATATTATTTTCTTTTGCGATTTGTCTTACTTCTTCTTTTGTAAGGTGTCCTATTGGAAATAATACATCTTTTAGTTGTTCATTAGATACTTGTGATAAAAAGTAAGTTTGATCTTTATTGTTATCTACGCCTCTAAGTAGTCTATTACCTTCTATTCTTGCGTAGTGTCCGGTTGCAATTTTATCCGCTCCTAATCTTTTTGCTTCTTCTTTAAATTTATCAAATTTTATATATTTATTGCACATTATATCTGGGTTAGGTGTTCTACCCTTTTTTAATTCATTTAGAAAGTATGAAAATACATCATCCCAGTATTCTTTTATAAAATCTACTCTATATAAAGGTATTGATAGTTCATCGCATACCGCTTTAGCATCTCTATAGTCAAGTTCTTGAGGACATATACCATCTGTTATTCCCTCTATATCGTTATTTATGTTTGAGTCCCAGTTTTTCATAAATAGCCCTACTACGTCATATCCTTGTTGTTTTAGTAAAAGAGCCGCAACAGCTGAGTCTACTCCACCACTTATACCTACTACTACTTTCATAATAATATCTCCTTTTTCGAGATAATTATACTACTTTTTTAATAATTATGATACTAGTTTTAATATATTTGGCACTATATATGTTTCTATAAGAGTATTTATTAATAATAAAAATGTTAATATTAAATATATTATAGTGTAATTTTTTATGTAATTTTTTAAGTTTATTGATGTATTGTTTTTTATTATTTTAAATGTTTTTATAGCAAACTTAATACTATAAAATGACATTATTATAAGCAATAATATATTTAATATATAAGGTAGTGATAATATAATCGCGTAAAGCAAGCCTTTTATTTTGAATACTGCGATTATATTTGTTAGTGAGAAACCTATTATAAATGATTTTAAAAATAATAAAATTGGTGGAATAAAAAATAATACAAATATAATACCTGATATCCATATTATAGTTAAATATTTTAAGTTTGATACTAGAGATGTAAAAAAACTTTGCCCATAGTTAAATGTACTATTTTGAATCATGTTGATGTAGTTTATTAATGTTGTACTAATTGATAATTTTTCGTTTTCGTTCGTAATAAAATATAATGTTATTCCTAATATAATTCCTACTATTATTAAAGCTACAAATCTTTTTACTAGTTTTGTTTTTAATATTTTCATATTTAATTATATATTGCTTCTTTATTTTTTATTACTTTTTTAGTATAATATTTTTGAGGTATTATTATGAAAAAGAAAACTAAATTATTTTTGAAAAGATTTGCTGTGTGGACTTTATTAATTTTAATGGTAGTTGGTTTGTTTGCAACAGCTATTATGGTTCTTTTTAATTAAACATTAGTATATGTTTTTATAATTAAAAACTAGCATTAAAAGCTAGTTGTTTTTTTTATTTGGTGGACCGTTAGGGATTCGAACCCTAGACCCATCGATTAAGAGTCGATTGCTCTACCAGCTGAGCTAACAGTCCGTAATTAATAATTACTTTGTTATTATAACACTATTTATTTTAAAAATAAATATTTTTGTAAAATTTTCTTAAAAAAAGAGAGAGTTTTTTACTCTTCTTGTTGTTTCATAGCGAAATTATATGCATCTTTACACATGTCATCTATATCTAATGATGCTTCCCAATCTAATTTTTCTTTTGCATAGCATGGATCTGCATAACATGCATCTATATCTCCTAGACGTCTATCTACTATTTTGTATTTTATATTTATATTATTTACTTTCATGAATGTGTTTACTATTTCTAGCACGCTATATCCTTTTCCTGTTCCAAGATTATATGTATCTATTCCTTTTTGTTTATTGATTAATTCTAGGGCTTTAATGTGTCCTTTTGCTAAATCAATAACATGTATATAATCTCTTACGCCTGTTCCGTCTTTTGTATTATAATCATTTCCAAATATATTTAAATATTCTAGTTTTTTTGTTGCAACTTTTACAATATATGGCATTAAATTATTTGGTGTATCATTTGGGTCTTCTCCGATTAGTGCTGATTTATGTGCACCTATTGGATTAAAGTATCTTAAAATAGCTATAGACCAGTTATTATCGGTTTTTGCTACGTCATTTAATATGTTTTCTATCATTAGTTTTGTTGTTCCATACGGATTAGTAGTTGATAAAGGAAATGATTCTTTTATTGGAAGAGTTTTTGGATTACCATAAACTGTAGCACTAGATGAAAATACTAGTTTTTTACAGTTATATTCATTCATTACTTCTAATAATGTAATAGTTGAGATAAGATTATTATTATAGTATTTTAATGGATTTTTAACTGATTCTCCAACCGCTTTAAATCCTGCGAAATGCATTACTGCATCTATTTTATTTTCGTTAAATATTTTTGTTAAAATGTTTTTATCAGCACAGTCTCCTTTGTAAAATTTGAAGTTTTTATTTGTTATTGTTTTTATTTTATCTACTACTTCTTTTTTTGAATTGGATAAGTTATCTAAAAGTATTATTTCATAATTAGATTCAAGTAATTCAACTGCGGTGTGGCTTGCTATATATCCTGTTCCACCGGTTACTAATATTTTCATTCTATTACCTCTTTTTGTTTAATATTTCTTATTATTTCACCATTTTCCATTGTATAATTTTTTATTTGGGCAAGTTTTGATATGTTTACTATTTCGTAGCCCATTTCTTTTAACTTTGGTAACACTATTTTTACGGCTTCTAGAGTTTCTGGGTATACATCATGTAAAAGAACTATTGAACCATCACTTGCGTTAGAGAGAATATGATTGCTTATAGTAGTGCTGTTTCTATTTAACCAGTCTTTTGGATCTATATTCCATAATATAAGTGGATATGGTACTATTTGTTGTAATTTGTTATTGTAATTGCCATATGGTGGTCTTAAGTATTTTATATCTTTTCCTGTTAAAGTATTATATTTTATTTGTACTGAGTTTATTTCATTTAATAACTCTTCTTCACTTATTTTTGTTAAATATTTATGTGAGTATGAGTGTGATCCGATTTCACTATTTGAATTACTTATATTTTTAATGAGATTTTCATATTTATCCATTTTATTACCGAGTACAAAGAATGTTGCAGATGCATTATTTAACTCTAGTGTTGTTAGTATATCTTTTGTATATTCGCTTGGTCCGTCATCAAATGTAAATGATATAAACTTTGTAGTTTCATCATATGTTGTTTCATCGTAGACAACTGTTTCAGATGAAAGATTTAATACTATGTTTGGAATATAATTTATATTATCGAATTTAATATCATTAAAGTATATTTCTATTTTTTTATCAGATATTATATATGTATGGTTGTTTATGTTACTATTTTTTATTTGTTCATATATTTGTGATGAGTATTTATGATATGCTAAGCTGTTAATTTCTTCTGTTAGATATTCTTTATCGTATATGTTTGAAATATAGTCTACTTTGTTGTTTTCTAAGTTTATCAGTATATTATGATTTTTAATGTTTGTTAAAGAGTTTTCTATATTGAATACTATATTTAAATAGTTATCAAAATAATGCAGATCGTAAGTTATATCTAATACTTTTTGTATTTGGTCAAACTTTTTAAAATCTTTTATATAGTCATATATATAATTTGTTATTATTTTTGTTATTTTAGAATTGCTAAATCTTGGATAGTCAACATTTATAGTATAGTTTTCTGATGTACTACTTATTGTGTAAGTTGTTACATTAGGTTTTTCTTCTTTTTTGATGTCTTTTGAAAATAACATTATTATAAATAATGCTACTAATAATATTGAAATGCTTATAAAGAATTTATATAAATTGTTTTTATTATTTATTAGAAACATCTTATCACCTTTTCTATTTTTTATCGTATATATATAATATATCATATTTTTATCATTTTTCCATATTTTTTTATAAAAAAATGTTGAAAGTTGATTTTTTTTGTGTTATTATTAAATGGCAGTGGACCTTTAGCTCAGTTGGTTAGAGCATCCGGCTCATAACCGGGCGGTCGTAGGTTCGAGTCCTACAAGGTCCACCAACTGCAGGTGTGGCGGAATTGGCAGACGCACTAGACTTAGGATCTAGCGGAGAAATCCATGGGGGTTCAAGTCCCTTCACCTGCACCATTATAGATTAATGCGAACACCAAAGTGTTCGTTTTTTTGCTATTTATATGTTATAATAATCATATGGTGATTTAATATGTTAGGATTTGAAGATTGTTTTGAAAAATTATTTGAAAATAAAAACTATTTAGTGGGTAAGATATTTCATTTTAGGGTGCCTTCAAACAAAGAAAAAGGATTTAATTTTGAATATATTTTAATGGTACCTGAAAAGATAAATGAAAATACATCATTAATATACGAAGGAATGAATTATTCAACTAACAAGAACTTTAGCGAGAAAGAAGCAATAGATTATATTTATGAGAATTCAAAGTCTTTTAGAAATCCGATTTTTAAATGCAATAATGAAACTAATTATCCAATTATAATGCCATTAATTCCAAGATATTATGATGATGATCTAGGTATAGAAGTATTTACTACTCAATTTTCTAGTACTTGTTTGTTAGATAGTATTAAAGAAAAGTATAAAAGAATAGATAATCAAATAGTAAATATGATTGATGACGCAATTGAAAGATTAAATAAGAATAGTATTAAAGTAGATAAAAAGATAATAATTCATGGATTTTCGTCATCAGCTAAATTTGCTAATAGATTTACTATACTTCATCCATCTCGTGTTAAATTATGTATTGCTGGTGGTTTGGCAGGATTCTTAACTTTACCAATAAGAGAACTAAATGGAGAAAGACTAATTTATCCCGTAGGCATTGGTAATATTAGTGAAATTACTGATGACATGTTAGAAGAGTTTAAAAAAATCAAACAATATTATTACCAAGGTAATCAAGATAAAATTGATGCGTTTGCGAGTACAAAAGATGACAATTATGATCCATATTTCAAATCAATTATTAGCCATGATGAGCTAGTTTTGTTATATAAGATTCTAGGAAGAAAAATTGAAGATAGATGGTCTAAAACACAATACTATTATAATTCAATATGTAAAAATGTTTTATTTAAAACATATAATGGTGGACATGAAGAAACTGATGAAATAATTAATGATATTTCACAATTATTAAAAGGATGATATTAAATTTGTTATATAATTTGCAGTTTTTTGTTATAAAGTTGTTTACTTATTCTAGGAATAAGAGTAGAATCGAGATTGTAATGAGATGAGGCTAATGTGTTCAGTAGCTGTCGGTTACAGGCACCACTTAGATATTTAAGGTCTAGATAGAGTTCTTTTATTTTAAAAATTTGGGAGTTTTTATGGAAATTGTTATTAATGAATATGATTTAAAATTAAGTGAGATACAAGAAGTTAGTTCAAAAGTTAGGGCTTTTTTGGTTGATGAAAATGATAACTTACTAGTAGCTAATTATCATAATGTTATTTTACTTCCTGGTGGTAAGATAGATAAAGATGAAACAATTTTTAATGCTATTAATAGAGAATTATCAGAAGAAATTGGTCAATGTTATACTGAAGAAGAATTAGATTTTTTCTTAACTTTAAAGTATTATCAAAAAAATTATCCTAAAGGTGATGATATAAAAGTAAATCGATTATTAATAACTCATTATTTTACTGGTAAATATAAAGAAATTAATAGAGATTTTCAAAAACTTACAGAAAGAGAGAAAAATGGAAATTTTAAGTTAGAATTAGTACCTTTAAGTGATTTAGAGGATTACATTCTTAATAATAATAATGATAATCCTAGAAATGTTTATTTTCAAAATGAATTATTAATTGTTAATTCATATTTTAGATGTTTTAAAAATAATAAAAATGTTAAAATTTTAAAATGAGTGTTATTGTTGTTTTTATAAAGTTATTTACTTATATTTTGTTTTTGATATAATATTATTAATGTTACCCAGTGGCCAAGTGGTAAGGCATCGGATTCTGACTCCGAGATTCATAGGTTCGAATCCTATCTGGGTAACCATTTTTTTTATGTAAAAAAAAGAAAAGATTAATCTCTTCCTTCTAATTTACATAATAAGTCTATTTTAAACATTTCTTTTTGTGCATTTGCTTTTGATATCATTATTCCTTTATATGCTGTTAATTCTGATTTGTGACCATCTAATAATATACCTTTTGGTTCTAAGTTATTTAAAAGTACTGTTCCTTCGTTTTTATAAACTGTATAATTTAGTTTAACTTCTCCATATACTTTTACGAATAATGAATCTGTTGGTAATCTTAAATCATAATTTTCTGTTTGATTATGTTTGTCTATTGATACAAGATCTCCAACAAACTCTCCACTTCTTAATTTTGGATAGTAATCAAACATAAGTTTTTTATAAGCTACCATGTTATATTTTTTTAAACTTCTTTCTAATTTTTTAAAATTATTTTCGTCTAAATAATCTAAAATAAATCTACCTTTCATAAATCAAAACCCCCTTATTGATTTGTGCATATATTATAACAAATAAAAAGGATTTTGTCAAGCAAAATTCTTTTTAAATGCAAACAATCGTATTATAGTTTTTGATTAATTTCTTCTTTTATCTTTTCTATAAAGTCGTTTAATGGCATATTGTTTGTTGATTGTTCTCCTCTTTTTCTATAACTTATTGTTTTAGATTCTAGTTCTTTATCACCTATTATTAGTGTATAAGAACATTTATTTATAGCACTTTCTCTCATTTTGTAGCTAAGTTTTTCATCTCTATCATCTAGGTTTACTCTTATGTTATCATTACTTAGTTTATTAAATATTTCTTTTGCATAGTCAAGATGTATTTCATTATTTACAGGTATTATATTTATTTGTCTAGGATTTAACCATAATGGGAATGCTCCGGCGTAGTGTTCTATTAATATGCCTATGAATCTTTCTATTGAACCGAATATTACTCTATGAAGCATAACAGGTCTTTTTTTAGATCCATCTTTATCTACATATGTTAAGTCAAATCTTTCTGGTAAGTTCATATCTAATTGAATAGTACCACATTGCCATACTCTACCTAATGAGTCCTTTATATGGAAGTCTAGTTTAGGTCCATAGAATGCTCCATCTCCTGGATTTATTTTACATTCATGTCCTGATTTATGGCAGGCTTCTTCTAGTGCTTTTTCACTTTTGTTCCATATCTCAATATCGCCTATATATTTTTCTTCTGGTCTTGTTGATAGTTCTATTGAATAAGATAGACCAAATAATGAGTATACTCTATCTATAAAGTTTATTAGTCTTACTACTTCACTTTCGATTTGTTCTGGTGTCATGAATATATGAGCATCGTCTTGAGTGAATGTACGAACTCTAAATAAACCATTAAGTGCCCCACTCGCTTCATGTCTATGTACTTGACCAAGTTCACCTACTCTAAGTGGAAGATTTTTATATGAGTATAAACTATTTTTGTATACAAGCATACCTCCTGGACAGTTCATTGGTTTTATTGCAAATGTTCTATCATCTATTTCTGATGTATACATGTTTTCTCTATAGTTATTCCAGTGACCTGATAGTTCCCAAAGTTCTTTGTTTAGCATTATCGGTGTTTTTATAAACTCATATCCTTCTTTTTTATGTTCATTGTACCAATATTGTTCTAGTTCATTTCTTACAATCATTCCATTATTTAAGAAGAATGGGAATCCTGGTCCATATTCACTCATCATGAATAATCCAAGTTCTTTTCCAAGTTTTTTATGATCTCTTTTTTTAGCTTCTTCTAGGAAGTTTAAGTGTTCTATAAGGTCTTCTTCAGTTTCAAAACATACTCCATATATTCTTTGAAGCATTTTGTTTTTAGCATCACCTTTCCAGTATGCTCCGCTAGATTTTAATAATTTGAAGTGTTTTAGTTCTTTTGTTGATGACACATGTGGTCCTCTACAAAGATCTATAAAATCTTCTTGTTTATATGCTGATATAGTTACTTCGTTTTCATCCATTCTGCTTATTAGGTCGAGTTTGTATTTATCGTCTTTAAACATTTCTAGAGCTTCTTCTTTAGAAAGTTCTAATCTTTTTATTAATTTGTTATCTTTTGATATTTTTTTCATTTCTTTTTCGATTTTAGGAAGATCTTCTTCTGTTATTACGTTATCTCCTAAATCTATATCGTAGTAAAATCCTTCGTCTATTACTGGTCCTACCCAGAATTTTGCATCTGGATATAAGTGTTTTACAGCATGTGCTAGTAAGTGTGCACAGCTGTGGTTAATCATATTTAATTTTTCATCATTTTTAATTTCTTTCATTTTTTTACCTTCTTTCTTTATTCATATATTTCTATTGACTGAATTATTTCTTTATATTTTCTTACTTTATACGTTCGTTTTAGTGTATATCCTCTATCTTCTAGTTCTTCTCTTGCTTTTCTTGATGTACTTTGTTTATTGAATTTAGTATTTAATAGACATAATAGTTCATCTATACTCATATCTGTGTAATTTTTGCTACGTTTAATTTTTTGTTTTTGTTTAGCTGAATAGATTTGTGTATAATCACTATTTTCAAGTTCTTGTTTAGGTACTATGTAAGGCACTATATTTTTGCCATCGGTTACGTATACAGCTTTTCCTTCTAAATATAATATTTTTGCATCTTCGAATGAACATCTTTTTATATTTGGAAAGAGTACTTTTATGTCTTTATGACTAAGTTTTTTTAATCCATCTCCGCTCATCATTAAATATCTTGATAAAAATTTTGATAATGTTATTATTTGATTATTCATAATATCTCCCTAGAAAACAAAAAAGAATGATACAAGGAGTCTTTATTTAAGACGGTACCATCCTTTATTTTACTTCTTATTTATAACGTAATTACACGTGAGTTATTAGCTCCATTAGATAGGTAGTAATTATTAAGTGATATATTAACTTTCACCAACCGTTAATTCTCTAAGAATATCTTTCTTAACAATCTTGTCCTAAATATTGGTTTACTTTTTGATATTATCATATATTTTTATTTTATGCAACATCTTTTTCTAAGGTTCTTATGTAATTATTTCCTTTTATTGCTAGTAGTTGTTCTATTACTTCACTTAGTGCGATAAGTTCATTTTTATTAAGTTTTGATATATGTGTGGCTAAGTCTTGAGGAGATATATTTTTAAATTCACTTGTAATAGTTTCTTTTTCATTATTTTCAATGTTATCATATACATTTTTAACTATAGCTTTATCTATAAAAGGAGCCATTTTTATTTGTTCTTCTGCCATTATTCTTTCGCTATATTCTATTGGAGTTTCTGTTGGATCGTATAATGAGCTATCATTTTTTCTTGCTTTAAACTTTTCTTTTGTTAATTCAAATTCAACTTTTGGCTCTGGAACAGTTACTTTTACTTCTGGTTCTTTCTTTCTATATTCGAAATCTATTGGTTCATATTTACCACTTGCGATTGCTTTATCTACGGTTGCTTTATAGTCTCCACTATCTTTTATTATGTTTAATCCTTGTATAAAGTAATAAAATGGTATTAGTGCTTTTAAGAAGTTTGTTATTTTTTCATTAAAGCTATATAAACTATTTTTTTCAGCTAATTTATAGTTTCTTTTTAATATCTCTTCATTTACTCTACTTTGAGTTGAATATATCCAAAATAGGCCCATTGCTAGTGTTATTGAATGAACTGCTATTATAGTTAGTATTATATCTTGTGGTTTTATCATTTTAATTCCTCCTTACCCCTTTTTTAAATACGGCTTTTATTATACTATATTTTTATTGATTTGTCAAAAAATAGTTTGAAATAAATTAAAATGACTGTTTTTGTCAGTCATTAAGTTATTTAGTTTGAAAATAGTTTTCTGCTCATTTTATTTTTTTATTTGTTTAAACTTAAACTCATTTTCTTTTCTTCTTCTTTATTTCTATCAATATCCATATTTATTTTTTTTAAGTTGCTCATTAATGAAAAAGGAAATTGATATTTATTTAAAATCCCTTCTTTAATTAATTCTAGATTAAAACATACTGCTGTTTTTGATAAATATGTAGTTAAAATACATAGTGCAATAATTAAAGGCTCTGTTGCTAAAAAGAATGTACAATCAATATTATCATTTAATTCATTTTTACGGTATAAAGAAAATGCATTATCAATATTACCGGTTAATTCATCTTTATAATATATTATTTGTATATCATTATTAATATTTGTGGGATTAGTTTCTTCTAGAGTAGTTATTGTAGGTTCAGGCATGTTTGATAAAATATCATTTATTACTTCTTCATCATTTTCTTCGAAGCCTTTAATAAGAGCATCTTGATTAATCATAGATACATCAAAAGTATATATATCTTTACGATAAGAATCTTTAAAATATGTTTTAGTCCAAGGAGAATGAATTTCAATTTTGTCGCTTGCTTCATTACTATAAGTATATTCATTCTTAATTTCTCTAGGATTTTCTTTTCCTAAAGTGTACTCGGTAGTAGAATGTTCATAAACTGTATGCTTGGCTTCTCTTAATTTTACAAATCCAATACCTGCGCCCACGATATATATAATGGTTGGCATAGTGTATTTAAGAAAGATACCACATTTTTTTAATTTTAATATTAATCTTTCCTTTCTTAATTCTTTTAATAACTGCTCGTTATTATTGAAATTATTTTTCAATTTTATTCCCCCCTTAAAGTACATGTATTTTATCATAATTTCATATTTTTGTCAATCTTTTGTTTGCTTTTATATTTTATCGATTATTAATTTTCTCAATATAAAAAGACTGTTTGTCCAGTCTTTGATTAATATTTTTTAGTTCTTTGTCTATCGATTTCGTATAATACAGTTGTAACAGCGGTTGTTACATTTAATGAATCAATGTTATCTTTCATATTTATTTTTACTAATTCTTCTGCTTTTTCTATATAATAATTTGATAATCCTTTTTCTTCATTGCCAGCTAGTAAAATAATGGGGGTATTAAAGTTTGTATGTTGTACATATTTTTCTGCTTGTAAAGATGATGCGATTATTTTTAAATTTGGATACTTATCTTTTAAATTATTATAGTATTTGTCAAAATCTTCTTTAGTTTCTATGTATCTAAATGGTAATTTAAAAAATGAACCCATTGATGTTGTGACACAATAAATGTAATGGTATTCATAAAAGTATTGTCATAATGTTTTTATATACAAAATAAGGTTGTTCTTGCTATAGTGTTTTATTTATTGCTTAAGTTTTTTTCTATAAGCATTAAATGGATTTGAATATAAGTTTATTTTTTTTAATTCATTTTCATTTAATGGTAATCCATATAATATTCTTTCTTGCATTGTATATATTTTCTTTGCATTATTATAGGCTATTATATTATCTTTATCATAAATAGTTATCATTGATAATTTATTTTCAGATTCAATTGATCTAATGTAATCATATGATGGAGAATTAGTAATACCATAATGTGTTATTTTGTATTTATAACGGCAATTGTTGATAAAACATTTTAGTTGATATAATCTAATGCTATCTAAATCGTTATCTGATATTGAAGTATTATATAAATATTTAAATACTTCGCTTAATGTTAAATGTGAATTAATATTTGCTCTTCTTTCATGTGGAGCTTTATTATGAAATAATTCATAATAAATTATTTTTTTATACATTTTTAAAGTTAAAGTCATACATTCATTTTCAAGTGTCTTTATTTCTTCTTTTGAAAGTGCTTCTTTTTCAAAATCTGTTAGTGTAACAAGTTTAGGTTTTTTAATATCATTAATTATATTCATAAAAAGAACACTTAAAGTATCTTTATCTAAATCAACTTCTTTTCTAAGTAATGTATGATCTAATTCGTGCAATATGGTTAATGCAATACTAATATTGTGTAAAAGAATTTTATTATTTATAAATGATAATTTATTTTTTCTTAAATCTTTATTTAAATTAATAATTAGTTTCCCACTAGAAAAATTAAATGAATTATAATTAAATTCATTTTTTTCTTCAGATGTTATTATTGTTAATTCTTTAATATAATTATATAGACTTTTTTCATGTATGATAATTTTTATAATTTTGTTAACAAATTCTTCATCTGCCATTTTATTATTTATAGAATAATCAAATATTATCTTTGCAATATCTTCACACATAATACCCCTCAAATTGCTATATATTATAATATAATTAATTAATAATGTCAAAATATAGTAATATGATATGGTTCTTAAATTTCATCTAAGTATAAGTGAGTAGATTTAAAATGATAAAAAGATAGGTTACAATTCTTAGAATTTAAATATTAATAATTTCTTATTTTTTTCTTATTAATAATTTTTGGTCAACTTGAGGATAAAAAGGCTCAATAAACTTTAAATTATTATTGAATGTATTAATTGGCGATGATATGATTCCAAAATTATTATCAGTAATTTGTTTTGTTCCTCTTGCGTTTTGTGGAAATAATTTTAAATATGGATCTATTATTCCAAAATTTCCTGGTAAGATTTCACTTATGTACCATGGAATGCAACCATTATGATAATGTGCGCCTAGTGTTATATCTATATTTTTTAAATTATCTAATCCATTTATAGTTTCTGTATTAAAAGTATGTTTTGGACTATGTTCTATTAAAATGTTGATTTTATTTGTTTTAGGTAGATTAACTTTCTTTATTATATCAATAAATTCATCTATGGGTTCTTTTTCTTCATAATAGTTTCCTGAAAAATGAGTTCCAAAAACATTAATATTATTATCTGTATATAATTCATTTTGTAATATTATAGCTCCGTTATTTTTTAGTTCTTGAACATATTGTTCGTTATAATATTCTTTCCACTGGCCATTTGTTTTGGTGAGTTGGTCGTGATTTCCTAAAACCATTATTAGTTTGGATATTTTGGCCATTTTGTATATTAGTTTGTAAAGTTCAATTAATTTTTTGTTTGTATATTTTGAATCATTTACTAAATCTCCTATAAAGAAAATATAATCTGGTTTATTTATAGTTAATCTATCTACACTTTTTATAAAACTATTCATATTGGTTTGTGGTGTATAGTGCAAATCACTATAGATTACAGCATTAATGTTTTCTTGTTTTTTATCTATTTTTATAATTCTTTCCATTTTATATTTCCCCTTTTTGATGCTGTATATTATATCATATGGTTAAAATATTATCAATTAATAATTTTCTCAATGTAAAAAGACTGTTTGTCCAGTCTTTGATTATTTTTAATTTATCTTACTTATTTTTTTAATATTAGTTTTTGTTCATCGATAAATGAGTAGTCTATTTCTGATTCTTTTAAAGACTTTAATATATTATTTTTTTGTTTATTTAATTTTATAAAATCTTTATATCCAAATAATTTTAAGTGTCCATTTTCGAAGAAATCATTCATTGATAGCATTTGCCCTGGAAATAAAAGTATATATACTAGTATAACATATACCATATTCTTTTTTGATGAGGTATCTATGTCTTCAAAACCTTCTGGAACCATATTTGGATTATAAAATGAATATGGTCCATTACACATAATATTATATAGAGCGTCTGTGATTGTGTTTTCTTCTGATATTTTATATTTCATCATATTTAAAGATGACAATCTTTTTTTTAATTCTTCAAGTGCTATTGCATTTTTGTTATCTAGACTATTTTTTGCGATTTGTTCTAATCTATCGATTTCACTTGTTAATATTTTTTTCATAAAATCACTATAGCCTGTGTTATTACATAACATTAATTCGCTAAATAATAAATTTCCGTGTTCTCTAATTGGTTGATTACAAACATAATTAAAATATATTTCCATAAATAATTTTATATCCGCCTGATTTGATATTAGATATGCGCTAATATCCTTTCCTCTTTTTTCTAAAGCCATTTCTTCATATTCCATAAAAGCTTTGTATGAATAAGGTGTGCCATTAAATCTTCTTAATATTTCTTTTTTTGCTTTTAATTGTTCAGAATTTATCGGATTTGTTAAAACTTCAAATGATAATTCTGATAATGATTTACTTTTTAAATTTTTCATATTTTTTTCATCTCCTTTTATTAGAACTTATTAGTTCTTCTTGCTCAGTTAAATTTTTTATTCTTTCTATTATTCTTCTTGCTTTGATTTGTTCTATTCCATCTTTTGTTTCGCTTAAATGATTTTCTAGTTCATTTATTGTGAAGTTTGATGTAAAGAATGTAGTTAAGAAGTTATCCATTCTAAATTGTAGTATGGTTGATAGTATTTCATCTCTTGCCCAGCTTGTATTGTTTTCTGCTCCTATATCATCTATAAGTAGAATTTCACTAGTCATTATTTCTTCTAGTACATCTTCGTATGAACCGTCTGAGAATGATGATTTTAGTTTCTTTAGTAAGCTTGGGTAATATACGTTTGCACATTTAAATCCTTTTAATGATAGTTCGTTTAATAGTGCGCTTAATAAGTATGATTTTCCGCTTCCAAATGATCCGCTAAGATATAGTCCTTTTACTGGTTCGTTTGATATTTTCTTTTTTAAGAATGTTTTCATATATTTTAATATTTTATTTCTTTCTTTTTCTTCAATTATGTCGCTTAGTGAAGCGTTTTTTAATGAAAGAGGTGTTTCAAAAAAGTTTGTTTTCGCTTTTTTTGATTCTTCTGATGTGTGTTTTTTAAAGTATTTGCAAGGTTTATATACGAACTCTAGGTGTTCATCTTTTTTATTTGGATAATATATATGACCTTTTATTTCTAATTTACATTCTGATAAACCTTTGCATTTTGCACAATTGCTTAATTCTTCAGTTGTTTTTTCTAATTTAGATGTGTATTTCATTAGTATTTCATCTGAGCATTTTAGTCTAGAACATAGTTTTTGAAAGTTTTCATCTTTTGATGCTAGTATAAACTCTCTTGTTAATTCATCTTTTATATCTTTTTTTGATTTTTTTATTTGTATTTTTTTATCTATCATTTTCTAAACTCCTCTATAAAGTTTTTGAAGTCTATATTCGCTTCTTCATCGTCATTTTTACTTTCTGTTATTTTTTCATTAAACCATGTTGGAACTACTTCTTTTTTCTTGCTTGATACAGTTTTATTTGTTTTCTTTTTATGTTCTTTTTCCGCTAGTTGCATTGCTTCGCTTGCTGTTTCTATTCCACTTCTTTTCCATTGTCCTGCGATTGTTTCAATATATGCTTTTACTAGTTTATTATTATTTGTTTTAAGTGTGTAGTCTATAAGTACGTTTACAACTGCTGGATTTAGTTTTAAATCAATAAGTAGCATTTCTAGTATTCTCATATCTCTATCTGTTGGTTTAACGCCTTTATATTTTGCTTTTAAAAACTCATAAGGAGAATGATTTTCAAATACTTTTATTATTCTGCCTCTTTTTGTGTTATCTCCTGATGGTTCTTTTAAATATTCTGGTTGATTTTTAAATAGTAAACTAGGTAATCTATTATCATTATTTATTTCGTAATATTTTCTTACATTTTTTCTTAGTTCTTCTTTTTCTATATTTCCTTTTTCATTAAGTGATGTTTTAATTAAGTCTGCCATTGTTATTGGATCTATTTCATATAAGAATGAAAGGTTTATTATTAGTTCTTTTACCGCTTTATTTAAGCATTTTTCATTAAACATATTTTTTGGGATGTTATTTATAAGGAAGTCAAAGTCATAATCTAATTCATATTTAAGATTTAATTTATTTTTGCTTATTATTTCTCCTGTATTTATTTCAAATTCCGAATATTTACTACTTTTATATACCATGTTAAATGGTGAAGTGATATCTGTGTAATCTTTTAGGTTTATGTTTGGTGTTTTAAAATAATTTAATAAACGATTATATTCTTGTTTACCTACGTTATTATATAAAACTATGTTGAATATTGGGTGTGAAAAAAATTCTTTTGCATTTACTGGTGCATATAGTTCATAAATGTATGAGTTTATATTTCCTTCTAGAAAGTATGTTTTTAATAGTCCTATTCCTTCTAATTTAAGACGTGCTTCTTTTATATTATCAAGTGATAGACCCATTGATGTCATTAAGTGGTGATGTGATAGTTCGCTAGATATATAGTTTCCTGATGCGACTTCGCTTTGTAATTTTAAGTAAAGCATTACTGCGATGTTACCTATTATTGGCATATAAAGCATATTTAAAACAAGTTTGTCTTGCTCAGAAGATAAACTTTTATCTATTACTTGATATATATCAGCTGGTAAAAGTGATATTTTTTTCATACTGCTTCACCTAAAATTATTATAAATCAAAAAGATGTTATTTTAAAGAAAAAACTAGTATGATTAACTAGTTTTTATCTTTTAATTGGTTTTTGATAAAAGTTATCTAATAATGTTGCTGTGTCAAATGTACATAAAAGATGTGTTATATCACCAACGTTTATTTCTGCATAACTTATTAATCCACTTTTTGGATTAAAATATGGTGTAACAGTTTTATCAGTACATTTTTTGATTAGATCTTCTAGATTTAAATGTCTCTTGATAATTTCATATTTTTCATCTTCTTTATCTATTACGTGAGTCATTAAACCATTTTTATGATCTTTGAATATACGATTAGATTTTATAGCATTTAGAAACTCTTGTTCTGATTTTTGATATTCTATCTCCCAGTCATTTAATTTTAATAGTTTTGTATATATAGTTTTTACGAAATCAGTTGTAGTGCCTAGATTAAATGCTATAAAGTTTATGTCTTCTTCGTATGGTTTTAATCTGTCTTTCATATTTTCCCCCTTCTTTTAATTGTGTTTTATTATATCACAAACTTTTGCTTTTGTAAAATACAATCGATTATTATCTATGAGTTGTTTTATTTCTTCTATAATAGGTTTTGTTTATTTGTTGATTCATTTATTAATAAATATACTTTGTTTTTTGTTCTTTTTTCTCTTTTTAGGATTTAATCTAGCTTCGTATATTTCTATTTTTATATTTAGACTTTGAAGTTTGTTTCTTAATAAGTTTTCTTTTTTTTGTATTCTTTTTGTTTTTTTAAGAGCACTTAAATAGTTTTGAACATCTTGTGTTTTTGATAATTCTTCTAGGTTGTATATTAGTGTTTTGTATTCTTCATTATATTCATTTTCGAATGTTCTTATTTGATGTTCTACTTTTTCTTTTTCTTTTAACGCTTCTTCTAAGTGTTCTTCGCACCATTCATTATTCCAAATTTCTTTATCCATGTTTAAAACCTCCTTGATTTATTATTACTCTTTTTGATTGCTTTTGTCAAGAGTGTTATTGATGTTTAAATATTCATGAAGCGTTTCTGCGACTGATAGTGGTATTATTTCAGATAGTTCATAAACTGATGTTTCTTTTATTTTTGCAACACTTCCATATTTTTTTATTAGTTTTTTCTTTCTTATCTCCCCTAGTCCATTTATGTTATCAAGTACTGATGATATGCTTCCTTTGCTTCTTATTTCTTTATGGTAATTTATTGCAAATCTATGGACTTCTTCATCTATTCTACTTAATAGATAAAAGAGGTTTGATCTTTTGTTTATTTGGATTGCTTCTAAGGTATCTCCATCTATTATTTCGTTTGGTGAGTGATGATTATCTTTTTTTACACCTATTATTTTTATTTTTAAGTTAAGTGAATCTAACACTTCTTTACATGCGTTTATTTGGTTAGTTGCGCCATCTACGATTATTAAATCAGGAAGTGTTTTTTGTTCGTTTAAAAGTCTAAAATATCTCCTATAAATTACTTCTTTCATTGCTGCGATATCGTCATTTTTTTCAAATGATAGTTTAAATTTTCTATAATTTTTTTTATCTGGAAGTCCATCTTTGAAACTAACCATTGCTGATACTGTGAATGTTCCAAAAAGGTTTGAATTATCGAATGCTTCTATTGTTGAAAGTTTTTCTAGTTTTAAAATATTTTTTAGTTCTTCGTTTGCTTCGTATGTTCGTTGTTCATTATTGTAAATCATTTTAATATCATTTTCGTAAGTAATTTTTGCGTTTTCCTTGCATAAATCAAATAGTTTTTTCTTTTTACCTTTTTGTACGTTTATTACCTTTGTTTCTAATAGATTAGATAGTACATTTATATCGAGTTCAAGTGGAACGATTATTTCTTTTGGTTTTATGTTTCTTTTTGAGTAAAAGTTTACTATGTATGATTCGAGTGTTTCTTTTGTGTCTAGTATTATTGGAAGTATTTTTGAGTTTGAACCTACTAATTTACCGTTTCTTATGAAGAATGTATAAATGCAAAGGTATGAATTGTTTAGATAATAGTTAAATATATCTCTATCTATGTTGTCATCTAGTTCTACTTTTTGTCTTTCAAATATGTTTTTCATGTAGTCAAGTTCTTCTTTTAGTTCTTTACAAACTTCAAAGTTTAATGATTCTGAGTTTATTTTTATTTTTTCATTTATTTTATTTATTAATAATGCATCGTTTCCTGATAGGATTGATAGTATTTCGTTTTTTATATTTTCGTAGTTTTCTGCTTTGTTTTCACAGTATCCTAGGCACTCTCCGATATGATAGTATAAACATACTTTTTTAGGCATTTTTTCACATTTTCTTAGTGGGTATAATCTATTTAATAGATTCACTATTCTTCTTGCTGAATAACTGCTTGGATATGGTCCATATACGTGTTTATTTTTTTTATTTATATTTACTTCTCTTTTTACTATAAGTCTAGGATATTTTTCGTTTGTAAATTCTATGTATGGGTATGTTTTGTCATCTTTTAATAGTATGTTATATTTTGGATCATATTTTTTTATTAGATTTAATTCTAGTATGAATGCTTCTGTTTCACTAGATGTGACAATGTATTCAAAAGAAGCTATTTCACTAACTAGTTTTGCTGTTTTACCAGTATGAGAAGCGGTGAAATAACTTTTTAATCTATTAAATAATATTTTTGCTTTACCAACGTAGATTATTACTCCTGATGAGTTTTTCATTAAGTAGCATCCACTTTTTTTTGGTACATTTGATAGCTTTTCTTTAAACATATAGACTCCTTATAATTTTAATTCGTAGTATATTGTTCCATATTCATTTTTAATTTCTTTAAAATTTAACTTTTCTAGCAATTTTATCGATCTATTATTTTCTTCTAATGTAGTTGCTTTTATAATTTTTAATTTTTGCTTGCAATAAGTTAATACTTCTTTTATTGATTCGGTAGCATATCCTTTGCTATAATATTTGCTTCCATAGAAATAAGCGATATGGGCGGATAAATCTGTTTTATTTATATAATATATTATTATAACCCCTATTGGCTTTTTATTATCTATTTTTGTTACAACCCATGTAAGTGCTTTATTTTGTTTATAATTATTTATATGTGTTTCTATTTCTTTCTTCATTTGACTATAATTTTCTATTTTTTTCATCAAAAAGTTATATTTATATATTAATGGATCACTATATATATTATCATATAAAAGTTTATAATCTTTTTTATATATTTTTCTAAGTATTAGCCGATTTGTTTTTAATAATTTTGTTTCTAATTTCATTTGTTCACCTTGATTGTTTTTATTATAAATTAAATTAGTTAAAAAATAAAGCACTAAATACTTTAAATGTGTTTTTTATTCCTTTTGTCATAAAGTTTTCTACTGCTAGTGATGTTTTGTATCCTAGGTTTGATATTGGATTTGAAAAGTCCGTGTATGTAACTATGGCGTACTGTTCTACCGAAACATCTTTACCTTCTGATATATCTTTTTCAAACTCTTTTATTGCTTCGTCTGTTAGTACTCTTTTTGTGTGTGCTTTATATTCATAATATCCTGTTTCTTTTGATATATAAAGTACTAAAAAACATAAGAATAATAAGCCTAAAATATAAATGAAATAATTTTTTTTCTTTTTAGTTTCCATTTTGATTCTCCATATAATTATTTATTATGCTTGCGAAAACTTCTAGTGAATTATTTATTTCTTCTAGGGTATTATCTACTCCTCCTAGTTCTATTAGTATAGCTTTATCTTTTAAATCTTGATTAAATCTTGCATCCTCTCTTATATATATTCCTCTTGATATCCCTTTATATTTTTTATTAAGTAGTTCGTTTATTTCTTTTACAAATTTAAGGTTTTTTTCATAGTTTTTGTGGTTTGTTCCTACTACAAACATTATACGTGCATATTTTTTTCCTTTTTTTTCATATAATGTTTTTTCTTTTTTTACTGAATCTCTATGTAAATCAATTAAATATTCTACTTTTTTATTTTCATTAAGTGCATTTTTAGCGTAATATCTACTTGCTTCATAACTATCTTTATATTGAAGTCCGTTTTCAGTAAGATATTTTTTCATACTGTTTGTTTCTACCATTGATGGGATATTATTGTTTCCTAGGTGTTCTTTTAAAATATATGATGCGGTTAGAACTGTTGGAGTTATTGTATAGTCTGTTATTACCGGTTCGTTATAACTTTCTGTTTGATGAGAATTATATATGTAAACTATTGGATCTTTTTTTTCTTCTTTTTGATTAATTATTGGAATTTCTGGTAGTTCTTCTAAACTTATTTCAATATCTAAATCACTATAATCTATTATTTTGTTTAAACTTTCATATACCATTTTTGTTTTATCAAATGATTTATATTTTGATAGTGATGTGTTAAACATTTTATTTGTTTCATTTATTATTATGGTTTTTATATTGCTCGTTTTTACAATTTTTAAATATGAATAAAATATTATTGTTCCGATAAATAAAATTATATAAATTTTTTTGCTGTTTTTTGTTTTAATTTTCTTTCTCATTTTCACTCTCCTAGTGTAAGTATACTTTTTTATAATTAAAAATATTGTAGAATTAAAGATGCTTTACTTGATTTTTTTAATTTTTCTTGGTATGATAGGCATGAACTTTAAAGGAGGTGAATTATGCCTAATATTAAAAGTGCTAAGAAAAGAGTTTTAACTACTAAAAAAGAAACTGAACTTAATAATGTTGTTAAAACTAGTATGAGAACAGCAATTAAAAATGTAGAAAAAGCTAGTACTAAAGAAGAAGCTGTTGCTAAAAGTGCTGTTGCTATTAAGAGAATAGACAATGCTGCTAGCAAGGGTGTTATTAAAGCTAATACTAGAGATAGATATAAGAAAAGAGTGCAAAAAATCGTAAGTACAAAGTAAGTAGGTAGAAATTATCTGCTTTTTTTGTTATACTATTTATGGTGATTAAATGACTAAGAAATTAATTTTTATATTTTTTGTTTTATTATTTGTTTATTCGTTTATTTTAATATATATTAATCAAGATAGAATTGTTGAATATATTAAGAATAAAACTTACGAACCATTAGTTAGTGATACTATACCTACTGGAAACGATTATGAAAAGAAATATGAATATATGACTTTTAAAGAGAGAAATGATTCTAATGTATATAATAAGAATGATATTATTAGTTTGTTTTATACTTTATTAAATAAGGGAACTGATCGTTTTACTTTTTATTGTCCAGATGAGTATGAAACTTGTGCTGATGATGTTATTGAGGTTTCTAATGATAAAGAACTTCTTGGTATTATGAATAATTATTTAAGTCCATTTAATTCTTATAATACTTTTAATATTACTATTACTAATGATAAGGAAGTTCTTATTGAAATTGAAAGATTATATACAATTGAAGAGACTAGTAATATTTCTAATGAAATAAAAGTTGCTATAAATAAGTTAAAACTTGAAAAAGAAACGTATAATCTTAATGATGTTAAGAAGGTTCATGATTATTTACTTGATAAAATCAGTTATGATGATGAATACGATATTAAAGATGGTATTACTCCTTCTTCTAAAGCTACTGGTGCATTACTTAATGGTAAAAGTGTATGTGGTGGTTATGCTGATGCTTTTGCTCTATTTATGGATTATATGAATATTCCTAATTTTAAGGTTACTAGTGAGGAACATATATGGAATGTTATTTATATTGATAGTGAATGGAAACATGTTGATGTGACATGGGATGATGATGAAAATAATCCAAGTAATAATCATAATTTCTTTATAATTTCTACTGATGAATTAAATGAACTTGACACTAAGGAACATAATTTTGATATAAATGATTATTTGGAGTTAAAAAGTAATTAAAAAACAATTTGATGTAAACACTATTTTGGAGACATCAAATTGTATTTTTTTTACATTTCAATAATATATATTTTATAAATTTTAATTTAATAAATTTGCTTATTTAAGGAAAATATAAAAGTTAAAATTTGACAAAATATGAACGATTTGTTATTATATTTTTCATCTCAGGGAGGAGGATTTATGGATAATAATGTATTATGTTCTGTTATTGCTGTTGATTGCGTACCTAACGATCCTGTTGATATACGTTGTGGAGGACCAACAATGTTAGGCTTTGATTTTGCAGTCAAAGAGAATGAAACAGAAGAAATGATAGATTATATAATCGATTGTTTGAAAGAGCATCATGTTCCTTTGGTTAATATTTTTGTTTCTGGCAAAGTTAATAAACCGGTGGATAAGGTATGGACGAAAGAAACAATAGAAAAAGAAATTATTAAAGATGCTTCTTATCTTAAAAGTGAAAACAATATGTCTTATTCATATAAATATTATAGAGATTAAAATTGATTATATATCATTAAAAACTATCGTGTTTGATAGTTTTTTTCTATATGATTATATATTTCTTTACATGTTTCATTAAAGTTATCATAGTTTACATTAAACCATGTTATATCCTTCATTTGATTATTAAACCATGTAAGTTGTCTTTTTGCATAGTGTCTTGTGTTTTGTTTTATTTTTTCTTTAGCTTCTTCTAATGATATTTGGCCTGATAGGTATTCATTTAATTCTTTGTATCCAATTATTTTAGTAAAGTTTTTAAGATTTTGTTGTTTTAAACTTGTTGCTTCTTCTAAAAGTCCGTTATTAAACATTGTTTCTACCCTATTATTTATTTTTTCGTATAATGTTTCTCTATCAGATGTTAGGCCTATAGATATGAAATTATATAGTTTATTGTTTCGGTTTTCTGTGTTTTTTATTGTTTTTCCTGTTGCCTGATTATGTGATATATATCTTTCTAATCTTTGTCTATTGTTTTCGTGTATATTATTATTTTCATCTATTTTATCAGCAATTTGTTTTAATTCTTTGTTTGTGTAGCTTGATAAATCAATTTTGAATGGCTGACTATCTTCTAGTTCATAATCATATAACAGAGCTTTTATATAAAGGCCTGAACCACCAATTATTATTATATTTTTGTTTTGATCTATTAGATTATTTAAGATTATTCGTGCTTCTTTTTGATAGTTATAAATTGAGTAATCTTCATTAAGTGATATTATATCTATCATGTGATGAGGGATGTTTTTCATTTCTTCGTTGGTTATTTTTGCAGTTGCGATAGAAGGCTCTCTATATATATATGTTGCATCGGCGTTTATAATTTCTGCATCTAATTTTTTTGCTAGAAATATGCTTAGGTTTGTTTTACCGGTACATGTTGGACCGCATATTAATATTATTTTACTTTTCATATTTATGCTCCTGATACTCTTTTAAATAGTTTTTCTAGTTCATATATTGGATATTTTATTATTGTTGGTCTTCCATGGGGGCATGTATACGGAAAATCACATTTAAAAAGTCTGTTTATTAATGCTTCCTGTTCATTATATGATAATGAAGAGTTTGCTTTTATGCTCATTTTGCATGCTAAGGTTATTGCAGTGTTTTCACAGAATTTTACTCTATCAAAATCTTTTTTTATTTGTGATACAAGATCGAATATTTTTCTTATACTTTCTTCTTCATAACCATATTTTAACCATGTTGGATGTTCTGTTATTCTAAATGTATTTATTCCAAATTCTTCTATTTTAAAACCTAAGTTTGTTAGCACTTCGATATTTTCTTTTATTGTTATAAACTCATTTGGAGACATTTCTATTTGCATAGGAAAAAGCATACCGGTTGTATATATTTGTTTGTCTTCTAGGGCTTTTAGATATATTTCATAGTTTATTCTTTCATTTGCGGCGTGTATATCAATTAGGTACATTGTTTCTTCATCGTGGGCGATTAAATAGGTTCCTAGTGCAAGACCAACTGGTTTTATTAATATATTAGTTTCATTAATATCTTCTGTGTTAATTTGTGTTTCTAGTTTTTCTTCGTTTTCTTTTATTTCAAAGTTTATTTTTAAGGCTTCATAGTTTTTTATTTCTTCTTTTGCCTCTATAACATTTTCGTTTTCAGTTTCAATATAGGATTGTTCTTTGTATGCTTTAAATATATTATCTGTTTTAAATAGTTCTTCTTTTATTGTGGTAAATACTAAATCTAAAAGACTTTCTAGTTTTGAAAACTTAATATCTTGCTTCGTTGGGTGAATATTTACATCTATTAATGTTGGATCTGTTTCTATATTTAAAACTACTATGGGATATTTGTTTTCTGCTAGTGCGGTATGATAAGCATCTTTTATTGTTTTATTTAAATCTTTGTTTGATACTACTCTACCGTTTACTAGTGTTATCATTGCATTTTTTGTAGATTTACTAATATTTATATTACTTATGTATCCACTTATTTCATAGTCGTAATTTTCTGATTTTATTTTAACCATATTTTTTGATGTGTTATATCCAAATATTTCATGAATGACTTTATATAATTCACCTGAACCTGATGTTTTTATGTATTCTTTATCGTCGTTTATTAGTGTAAATGCTATATCTGGATGTGATAAAGCTTGTTTTTCTATTACTGAAATGCAGTGAGCTAGCTCTGTATTTAGGTTTTTCATAAATTTTAGTCTTGCCGGAGTGTTATAAAATAAGTCTTTTACTTCTATTATTGTTCCTTGTCTTTTACTTCCAGGTTCTTCTTTTATTATTTTTCCGCCTTTTACTGTTAGTTTTGTGTTTTCTTTTCCATCGAATGTATCTAATATTACCTGGCTAACTGATGATATTGCCGCGAGAGCTTCACCTCTAAAGCCAAGAGTGTTTATAAAATAAAGATCATTTTCGTTTTTTATTTTACTAGTTGCGTGACGAGAAAAACAAAGAATTGCATCTTCTTTGCTCATTCCTGTTCCTGAATCTATTACTTTTATGCTTTTAGTTCCTGATTCTTTAAGTATTATTTTTATTTCTTTACTGCTTGCATCTATACTATTTTCTACTAGTTCTTTAAGTGCATTTGATATTCTTTCTACTACTTCTCCTGCTGCTATTTTATTAGCTAGAAGTTCGTCCATTATTTTAATTTTACCCATTTTAAATCATACTCTTTCTTATTTCTATTAGATTTGTGTCTAAAGTATATATTTTTATTTGACTTTCTTTTGTTATTCTAATAAAACCTAGTCCATTTATTAAAACATCTGTTTTTTCTTCTAAAGTTTTTTCAAGGTTTGGTAGTGTTTTTAGTTTATCATTTTTTATTTTTACTTTTTCATATCTTAGTTTATCATTCATGTAAAAACTAAAACTATTTGTTTTGTTTGATATATTATCTATTCTAAGTATATCGTTTACCACTACTGAATAGTTAGGTCTGACTTGAAATGTTTTTACTCTTATTTCTTTTTTAGGATATAGTTTTATCAATTTATTATAATCCAGAAAATTATAAATTGCATTTTTATCTATAAATCCAGGTGTATCAACTATTGTTAATTTTGGATTTATTTTTATTGTTATATAGTTTGCGGTAGTGTTTGGTATATTGCTTGTTGTGACAACAGGTTTCATTGATTTACTTGATAAAATATGATTTATGAATGTACTTTTTCCAGAGTTTGTAAAACCTACTATGTAAAGTCTTCTTACATTATCCTTTTCGATTTTATTTAAAAACTCGTCTATGTTATAGTTTTTAACACTACTTATAAACATAACATCTTGTGCATTTGTTTGATTTTTTATATACTCTATTATTTTTTTATCTTTTAAACTTTTTGGAAGAATATCTCTCTTAGTAATTAGTATGTATTTTTTGTTTTTAAATTTATTTATGTATGACTTTATGTTTTCGTTTATATTTAGTACATCTATAAGAAATACTATGCTGGCTAAACTATCGCTATTTATATTTCTTATAAGTCCTTGAAAGTCTATTTTTTTATCTAGTACGCTATATTCACCATAGTGTTTTATTTTGAAACATCTTTCACAGTAGTCTGCGTTATCTATTACACTTGATTTTACGAATCCTTCCTTGCTTATGTTTATTGATTGTAATGTTGAGCCACAGCCTATACATTTTTTATTCATAGTAATTACCTCTTTTTAGTAAGTCTTTTTTTGAAAGTTTATTAAATATTATTTTTTCTAGTATTCTATTTATTATCGTTGCTGTATGATCTTTACTTGTTAGTGGGTTTACTAGTATACTTGTAAGATCCATTTTATTTGCTCCGAGAATATCTGTTATTAGTTGATCTCCTATTGCTGCTACCTCGGAAGTTTTATATTTATATTTTTCTAATATTTTTTCATATTTGTCTTTTTTTGGTTTTAATGCGAATGCACATGCGTCTACTTCAAGATAATCTTTTACTGGTTGTATTTTGTATTTTGGTGCGTTTGATATTATTATTAGTTTAAATCCTTTTTCTTTTAGGTTATCAAATAACTTTTTTAATCTTTTAGTAGGTTTTGGGGTATGACAAGGGGTAAGTGTGTTATCTAAATCAAATAATAAACATCTTATTCCTTTTCTATACAATTTATCATAATTTATATAATATATACTTTTTACGTATATGTCTGGCATAAATTTTTCTATCATTGTCTTGCTCCTTAATGTTTAATTTATATTTAAAGTATATCATAGTTCCGATTAAATAAAAAGAACTAATGAAAGTTCTAATTATTTTAATTTTCTTCTTCGAGTAAAAAATCAATTAAATTTAAATGTACTATACCATCTTTTGATAAATCTATTTTATCTAATGATATTATATATTTTGGATAGTTGTCTTCTATCTTTTTATATACACCAAATTCTCTTTCTATAGTTTTATTGCTATCTTGCATTTCGTATGTTACTTGAAAATATTTAATAACACCTTCTTTTTTTGCTATAAAATCAACTTCTCCGTTCTTTGTTTTACCTATAAACACTTCATAATTTCTATTTATTAGTTCATTATAAACTATGTTTTCTAATATAATATAAGTTTTAAATTCTGGATTATTATTTTTTATTTGTGCTATTCCTAAGTCGGTTGCATAATATTTATTTAATGTCTTTAAAACTGATTTTCCTGCTATATCATATCTATATACTTTTTTTAAAATTAAAGCTTTGCATAAAGCGTCTATATAGTTGTATAGTGTTTCATTAGATATTTTTTTATGTTCTTTTTCTAGATAATTAATTATATTTTCTGCGGAAAACTCTCTACCTGCTGTTTCTATTAAATATTGTAAAATCATATCGAATAAAATTGTATCTTTTAAATTTAACCTTTTTACTACATCTCTTAGAATAATCGAATCATATACACTATGTAAATAATTTTTAATATCAATTTCGTTTGTGAACTCACATCTATTAGGTAGTCCGCCCCAGCGAGCATAATCCCAAAATGTATTTATGTCCTGCCCATCTTTATTTGTTAATTTTATAAATTCTTTATATGAAAGAGGATTTATGTTAAATAATACGTATCTGCCGGATAAAACGGATGATAGTTCATCAGATAACATTTTACTATTAGAACCGGTGATGAATATACTTATATTTTTTACTCTAGCTCTGATTGAATTTATAACTCGTTCAAAATTATTGACATTTTGTATTTCATCTAAAAATAAATAATACATTTTTTCATCTTTAATATGATTTTTTATGTAATTATTAAGTTTTTTATAATCTAATAATTCTTCAAATTCGATAAACTCGAAGTTTATAAATATTATATGCTCTTCATCAATATTTCTTTCTTGTTTTAGTTCTTCTATTATTTGACTTAATATAACAGATTTTCCACATCTTCTTATTCCAACTAATATTTTAATTAAATCCGAATTATAAAAACCTCTAATTTTTGATAAATATTGTTCTCTAATTAACATTATATCACCTCTATTACATTATATAACATCTTTCACTATTTGTAAAGTTATTACGGTCTATCGTAATAACTTTTTGTTTTTGAATTTTATTACGGTTTGTTTTATATATATTGTTTCTCCTTTTAATGCTGTTTTTTTAACATCGTCATTTTTTTTACAACTCTACATTTATCATTCATTGTTTTTGCCTCTTGTTTATATATTTCATCTAATTCATTATTAATTCTTTGTTCTGTGGCTGATACATAGGAAGGATCAATTTTTTCTGTATGAAATGCAAAACCAGAATTATGTTTATTTTTTTGTGTTGTAGCATTGATTTCGTTTATTTCTTTTTTATATATTTCAGAAAGTATACATTCTAATTTACTTTTCATAAAACACCTCTTTCTTATTTTTTTATTATTTATCTTTTTAATTTCTTTAATATTTTAGAACCTGTTTTTGCTCTATCTATTATACTGTCACCTCTATTACGTTATATAACACCTTTTGCTATTTGTAAAGTTATTACGGTCTACCGTAATAACTTTTTGTTTTTGAATTTTATTACGGTTTGTTTTATATGGCTTATCTTTTTAACGAGTTTTTTTATTCAATGATTTTTTATATATTTCTATTAAGTCTGGGTCGTTTTGATTTTCTGGCAAATTATCTAAATCAAAAAATTTCATTTCTTTAGATTCACTATCCCATTTAATATCTCCAGAATAATTTCTAACACAATAAAGAGCTGTATTATTAATAACAACATCTCCGTTTGGATATTCGTTTCTTCTGCTGTTACCTGATACTATTGCTATTAATTCTAGATTTTCTTCTGTTATATCAAGGTTAGTTTCTTCTTTTACTTCTCGAATTACTGTATCTTCAAATCTTTCCCCTAATTCTTGACATCCTCCTGGCAAGCCCCATCTATCATTATCGGCTCTTGATTGCATTAATATTTCTCCGTTATTGTTTACTATTATCGCTGCCGCACCATCTTGAAGAAGGACAAATTTGTGTTTTAGTACTCCCATGCAAAGTCTTGTAAATACTGGATATCCAATAATATTACTTAGCTCTATTATTTCATTTGGAGTTAATTTATTTATAATTTCTATTAATTCCTCATAATTTATATTTCTTTTTTCTTGGTTTGTTAAGTTTTTAATTTTATCTAATATTTCTTTATTTGTCATAAAATACCTCTTTCTTAATTTTTTATTATTTATCTTTTTAATTTTTTTAATATTTTAGAACCTGTTTCTGCTCTATCTATTATACTGTCAATATCTCCGTATACTAATCCTGTGTCTATCATGTCTTGTATGTCGCTTAGTTTAACATTTTTTACATATTCAATATCAAATAAGTTTAATTGATTTTTTATATTTTCAGGTATAAGTTCTACAAAACGGCCTTGTTTTAACAAATGAAGTAAGTATAAGTTATAAGGTAATTCAATTAAGTATGGTAATTCATAGTTTTCATTATCACTATATAAATTATACCAAGTACCATGTTCTGTGTTTAATAAATTACTTATTTGTCCTTTAAACAAATCTTTAGCTACTGTTGTTATATGATTTTTATCAAACTCTCCGTCAATATAACGATCTAATATTTCTTTCATTTTTGCATCTGGTTGCATTATACTTAACTGTGAATATATACCCCTATTATTATCGTAATTTATATCATCCCATGATATTATAGAACGTTCAATAAAACTCCTTATTGTATTTGTGTTATTAGTGCTCAAAATATTAAAGTCAATGTTATTTCTATTTCTTTGAATAACATTTTTTTTATATTTTTTTATTTCTTCTTCTTTTTCTTCTAAAGTATAAATATCTATACTATTTTCTTTTTTATCATATATTAACATATTTGATTCCTCCCCTGGTTAATATTATTTATTTTTATATAATATTTATCTTTTAATTTTTTTTAATATGAGAGAGCCTGTTTCAGCTTTTTCAATAACTGTGTCCATAGTTCCGGTTAATAAACCTGTGTCTATTATATCTTGGATGTCGCTTAGTTTAATATTTTTTACATACTCTATATCGAATAAAGTTAATTGTTTTTTTATGTCTTCAGTTGTTAATTCACTAAAACGCCCTTGCCCTAGTAAATGTAGTAAGTATAAACTTCTTGGCATAGTCATTAAATAGGCTAATTTCCAAATTTCTTTTGAACTTGTTTCGTAACCAACTATATATGGATTACCTTTTGTTTGAAGTAAATCGTATAAATAGTTGTATCCTAATTTTCTTTTTTTCTCTGGTGAAAATAATTTTATTGTGTCCCATTTTTTAAACACTGAATCATACATATTTTCATATGCACTTCTTGGCATATTAGAATCATAAACTCCAGAAATATAATTTTCAAATATTTCATCTATATCTTCTTTTGAGATTGAAGCGTTACCTATTGATGGATTAATTTCTTGCTTTAATAAACTTGCATAGGCTACGCTTTCTAATGATGAATATGTTTCATAATTAGGTGTATATATGTAAAGGTTATTAGTTGTATTTTTGCGAAAGTTGTTTGGATATACAAAACGTTTCATTGTATCTTTATCAGTGGTCGTTAAACTGTAAAAATCTATATTACTTTTATTTCTTTGTATAACATTTTTTTTATATTTTTTTATTTCTTCTTCTTTTTTTTCTAAAGTATAAATATCTATACTATTTTCTTTTTTATCATATATTAACATATTTGATTCCTCCCCTGGTTAATATTATTATTAGAAGATTCTCTCTTCGTATTCGAACTCTTGATCTAGTATTTTTACTATGTCTCCCTCTTTTGCTCCTAGGTGAGATAGTTCTTCATCTACTCCTAAGTTTTTAAGTTTTTTTGCAAATCTCATAGCTGATTCATCTGAGTTAAATTTTGTCATTTTAAGTAATGTTTCTAGTTCTTTTCCCGATACTATCCATACTCCATCTGATTCTTTTTCTATTTTATATGGTTTTGTTTTTTTGAACTCATATAATACATAATCTTCAAATTCTGATTCTTTGTATGGATTTGCGTCTTGTGTTTCTATCAAGATTTCTTTTAATCCAAATATTAGCTTTTTTATTCCTTCTCTAGTTGCGGCGCTTACTTCGATTATTTTTAGGTTTGGATATTCTTTTTTAAATCTTTCTAGATTTTCTTTGGAATTAGGTAAATCCATTTTATTTGCAACTATTAGTTCTTTTTTGTTATATAATTCTTCACTATATTTTTTTATTTCATTTCTTATTATTTTATAGTCCTCTATTACATCTCTTCCATCAACTTGTCCAAAGTCTAGAACGTGTGCGACTATTTTACATCTTGATGCGTGTTTTAAGAATTTGTCTCCAAGTCCTATTCCTTCACTTGATCCTTCGATTAATCCTGGTAGGTCCGCTACTACATAACTATAATCATCTGCTTTTACTACTCCTAGGTTTGGAGTGAGTGTTGTAAAATGGTAGTCTGCAATTTTTGGCTTTGCTGCGCTTATGCAAGATATAAGAGAACTTTTTCCAACTGATGGGAAACCTACAAGGCCTACGTCGGCTAGTAATCTAAGTTCACAAATTACATTTCTTGATTCTCCAGGCTGTCCATATTCACTTGTTGTAGGTGCTTTGTTTTTGTTAGTTTTAAATGCTGCGTTTCCTTTTCCACCTCTTCCACCTTTTGCAATAATAGCTTCCTGATTTGCTTTTGTTAAATCTGCGATTATAAGGTTAGTATCAGCATCTTTTATTGTTGTTCCGATTGGCACTTCGATTATTGTATGGTTTGCTGATGCTCCGGTCATATCGCTACCTTTTCCTGGTAGACCATTTTCTCCTTTTATAGTTTTTTTATATCTTAAGTCTATTAGTGTTTTTAACCCTGGATTTGCTTTAAATATTATATCTCCTCCATGTCCACCATTTCCTCCGTCTGGTCCCCCCATTGCGACATATTTTTCACGATGAAAAGAAGTGCACCCATCTCCACCTTTTCCACCTTCTATTTTTAATATTACTTCATCTATAAACATATTTTATCCCCTCGCTAATATATTTTAACATATTTTCTATTTTTTTAATAATTTATGTTATTTTTTTCTTCCAAAAGTCATTCCAATTTTTTGTAATAACTCTCCTTCTTTACTATTTGGTAGTATTGTTTTTCTTTGTTTGTATACCCACTGACCTAATTTTATTTTTCCGTTTTCATCATATTCATATCCATTATTAGTTTTGAAATCTAAATGAACATTTAAATTTCCATATGTTTCATAGTATTTTTTGGCATATTCATATTTTTCTTCCCATGCTAGTTTTTCATTACTAAATGTAACTGCTATTTCTTTTATTTTTTTTCCTTCATTGGAATTTAACCATTTTCCAAGTTTTAGTCCATTTTCATCATATTCGTATCCATTATTAGTTTTGAAATCTATTGGGACATCTATATTTCCATAAACTTCGTAATATTTTTTTAATAGTCGATATCCTTGCATCATATTTATACTTCTTTTAGGAAAGAATAATCCGATTTTTTCTAACATTTCTGCTTTTGGAGAATTATGTGCTAATGTTTTTCTTTGTTTGGCTACCCATAAACCTAGTTCTACACTTCCACTATCATCATGTTCATATCCATTATTTGTTTTGAAGTCGATTGGAACTTCTAAA
>JAFQID010000043.1 GCA_017397685.1 Bacilli bacterium
AAGTATAATCTTGGTGACATTTTCTTATATGCATTACCATAAAATCCCCAAGCATTTCCACCATCACCAGTAATCGATACTAAATTACCACTCTTTGCATTCTCATAACAACTTGTTCCTTTTATAATCATTGAAACCACCTACAAACTAATTAGTATTATAACACACTATTCTAATATTTTAGTTTCTAACTTATTATTTTTTTGTAATTCCTTTAAACTTTTATCTGGAGTTGGAAGATTTTCTGGCATAGTTCCTCCAAGTTTTTGAATTGTATTTCTAATTTCTTTTCCAACCTCATAATGAGTTTTATTTGCTTCATTTTCTAATTTAATATTTTCATTCTTTAATTTTTGTTCAGTTTGAGAAATTCTAAATAAATTTGCTATTAATTCATCACTTCCCATATTATCTAAAATATCCTCTCGATATCTTAATTTCTTTCTTTTTGCTATATCATTTGCTGTTTCGCCATTATATAAACCTTTATAACCAGAGTTATGAAACCTATCAAAGTTTTTCACTCCCGCATTTCTAGCCGCAATATTTAATGAATAATTTCCTTTTCTAGTTAAATTTCTTTGATAAAATCTTTTTTCATCTTCAGTAAGTTCATGATATTCTTTTTCACTTAGTTCTTGTTTTCTTGTTTGGATAGCAAAATAAGTTTGCCCTATAGCAATTATTTCTTTTTTAGGATTACCATTCATCACAATCAGATAACACGCATATCTTTATAATTTGTAGTCTACAACATTTCTTGTTGCACCTTTTGCTAGTTTTATCATTTTGTGTTGTACCGCAAAATGATCATCTATGTTGTGTTTACTTTCTTGACACGCAACTTTAGCTCTTTCAATTAAATCATTTAAGCTTCGCCATTGGTGATATCCTAGAATATTTTATAATTCTCTAGCTAACCAATATTCTTTACCATTGTCATCTATATGTTTAATATCTTCAAATAATTTTTCAGTATATTCTTTTATCTCATTCATATATTACTCCTTTCTATGGTGTACATGTTTCTATTTTTAATTTATCTTTATTAATTTTAAACATAATACTTCCATCCTGATCTGTTCTATATATTTGAGAATATTTTAAATTATCTAGTACACTATCTTTTGGATGTCCATACCTGTTATTTTTACCAACACTAATTATTGAATATTTAGGATTAATCTCAGTTATAAACTTTTCACCTGAGCTTGTCTTACTACCATGATGACCTACTTTTAAAACATCAATATCTTGCAAGTTATATTCCTCAATTAAATCCTCTTCCACATCTACGCCTGCATCTCCCATAAACATAAACTTATAACCATTAAGCTCAGTATATATTACATTACTATTATCGTTCTCATTACCATAATCGTGTGTATTCAAAAAATGTAATTTATAATCATCAATATTTATTTCTTTAATACATGAATAATACTCTATTTTCTTTTTATCTAATACTTTAATTAAATTTTGCTCTAAATCATTAAACTCACCACAACTAAAAATTACTTTCTCTACTTTAAAATTTTCTACTAAAGTTATTGCTTCTCCCATATGATCATAATGACCATGTGGTGACATACGTTTATGCATACAGTTTTTAAACAAAAAAAGATTGCAAAACACAATCTTATATCATCAAAAAAATATCAACTTAATCTAGTTTACTAATTAATCTATTGAGTTGTTCTTCAGAAACATAATGACTAATAGCACTTTTTCTGTCTTCTAAATCCTCTATTAATTCTTTATCATAAATCATGTCTATTATTTTATCTATGTTTAAACATTCTCCAACTGCACTAATTAATTCAGCTAGGTAATATCCATCTTTTTTCTTTATAAAATATTCAACAATTGAATCAAAATTTATACTTCTATTTTCATAATTAAAAGCTAATCTCCATAGCCATTCTCTCTCATCTTTTTCTATGCCAATATTAACTAATCTGTCAAATTCTTCTTGATTTAAGTTAGGTGGAAAAGGTGCTGAAATATTTTGTGCAATAAATTCTAACAATTCATAGTCAGTTAAGCTTTCAAATACTTTATTAAAATAGCTGTTTTTATTAATATAATCTTTTATTTTAAACCATCTTTCATGTGAATCAATTTCTTTTCCATAGTCTTTTTTTAAGTTTTCTAGTTGTTTGTTTAAAAAATCAAGATTTTTATCATCTTTCGGAATGTTTTCAAATCTATTAATCAGATTTTTTATTTTTTCTTTCTCTTGAATTACATATTCGTCGATTTCATTTGGAGTATTTTGAGCAATAATTTGAATTTCTTCAATTAATTTATTTTGTTCTTCAATATCTTTTTTAGGTAAATTGCTTGTATCTATATTTGTAAGTTCTTCTAATAATTTATCAGTTGTTATAAATCTATTAAAAAACTTATAACAAATATTTAATAATTCCTTATTTTTCATAAACTTCCACCTCTTTTTAATTATATCACACTAATTCATATTCTCTAACAGCAATTCTTTCATCTGAGCAATATTCTATTACAAACTTATTTTCTCTTTTGCATATTAGTATTCCTATTGTATTGTTATTACTTACTTCTCTTATATTTTTATCTATATAATTCATATACTTCTGTACCTGCGAAATATACTCAACTTTAAATTCTGTCACTTTTAATTCAACTACTACATAGCAATTATATTTTATATTAAATAGTAACAAATCAATATAGTGATTTCTATCTCCTATTTTTATCTTATATTCACCACCTATAAAACTAAATAAATTGCCAAGTTCTTTCATAAATGATTCAATATCTTCAAGTATTAGTTTTTGTAATACTTTCTCGGTAACTATCTCTATATTATTTTTATTTCTAATTAATATCGGATTTGGTACTAAATCTTTTGCTTCAACTTTGTCTTCAAACATCAACTTATTTTTAGTTTCAATTGGTAATCTTTCATATTCATTAAATTTAATTCTTTTTCTTAATTCTCTTTTGGATAAATTATTATTTATTGCAATATTGATATAATACATTAATTTGTTATTATCTTTTATTGATAACAGTTCAGAATAATGACTCCAAGTCAATTGTGTCGCCACTGGCGACACTTTTTCATCTTTAAACATATTATAAAACTGTTTCATTCTAAATAATGTTCTACGATTATATTTTTTGCCAACTTCTATAACTAACTTTCTAGAATACTCATCTATAATATTATCTCCATATTTGCCGCCAGCTTCATTTAATAATTTTCCTATTTCAAAATATGTTATAACTTTGTGTCTTTCTTTTGAATAGTCTTTTACTTTTGAATATACTTCATTATCTATTATTTTATTTTTATCTCATTATAATAATTCATATTACTCCTTTCTATGGACAACAATTCTCAATTTTTAATTTGTTACTTTTAATTTTGAACATTATGCTTCCTGCCTCGTCTGTTCTATATATTTTTGAATCTTTTAAATTTTCTAATACCCCATCATTTGGATGGCCATACCTATTGTTTTTACCTACACTAATAATCGAATATTTTGGATTAACCTCATTTATAAATTCTTTGCCGCTACTTGTTTTACTTCCATGATGTCCAACTTTTAAAACATCAATATCTTGAAGATTATATTTTTTTATTAAATCTTCTTCTACTTCTATTCCAGCATCTCCCATAAAAAGAAATTTATGATTATTAAGTTTTGTATAAATAATGCTCGAATTATCATTTTCATTACCATAATCTTTGTTGTTTAAAAAATATAATTTATTATTACCTATATTTAATTCTTTGATACATGAGTAATATGGGATTTTATTTTTATCTAATACTTTAATTAAATCTTTTTCTAAGTTGTTATATGGTCCACAATTAAAAATAACTTTCTCCACCTTAAAATTATTAACTAAATTAATTGTTTCTCCCATATGATCGAAGTCCCCATGACTAATTATTAAATAATCTATTTTTTTTAAACCTATACTTTTATAAAAAGGAATAATATTATTTTTAATTAAATTAAACTCTCTATTCTTTTTCTTCCATTCTTCATTATTATATTTTATAAAACCACCAGTATCTATAACTATTGATTTTTTATTTTCATCAACAATCAGAATACTATCACCTTGGCCTACATCTAAAAAATAAATATAATTATCCCCAACATTAAAAGGTACAAAATACAAATAAATACAAAATATTAAATAACATAACAAATAAACATATTTTTTTCTTATTAAATATAATAGTAAAAATACATATAACAAACAAAGTGAAATTAAACTAATCTTACTAAAACTAACATTAAAAACCAAAATATTCGCACTTACACTAGAAATATATTCAAGTATATAAATTACCTTTTCAAAAATAATAGTGCAAAAAGGAAAAATAAAAGTAATTAAAGATAAAGGATAAACGAAACTACTAACAAAAGGAATAAATATAATATTATTTAATAGTCCAACAATATTGATTTCATAATAATTATAAATAATTAAAGGAAAACTAGCTAGAAAACTAACAACAGATATAAAAAATAAACTACAAACTTTACCATTAATTCTAAATTTATTAGAAAATAATATTATATAAAAAGATAAGATAAAAGATAACTGAAAACCTAAATCAAAAAAATAAAAAGGTTTTATAAAAATCATAAAACAAAAAACAAGCAAAAAAATATAAATAATATTAATTCTAATATTAGCATACTCATAAATCTTCTTAAAAATATAAAGAAATACAGCTCTAACAATGGATGCACTAAAAAAAGCAATAAATGCCTGAAAAAACAAAACAAACGATAATATAAAAAAAGAAACCCATTTGTTAATCTTTAATTTTTTTAAAACAAAACCTAAAACCGCTGATAAAATTGAAACATGCATACCTGATAAAGCAAAAAGATGAAGTACTCCATTAATTTTATAATTATTGTAACTTTCTTCATCTATCTTATAACTTTTACCAACAATAAAAGTATCAATATACTCATTATCAATTAAAGAAAGCCTTTTATAAACACTATTTTTCATTTTAATAAAAATATTTTTATTTTTACTTATAATAGAAATATTATCAATATCTATTAAATAAAATATTTTGTTATAGTGCAAATATCTTTTATAATTAAAATTATTAAAAATAGTATTATTATTAGCTAATTTTAAACTACCATTAACTCTTATTAAATCACCAAAACTATAATCATTGATAAAATCATTTTTTTCATCTAAATTATCAAAATAAAACATTCCTCTTATCTTTTCTTTACTAGATATATCAATAGTTAACTTATTTCCATCTATTTTATAATAATCTATTTTACCAATAATATAACTTTCACTAAAGTCATATTTACTCTCATACTTAATATTACTATAAATATAAAGATAAATTAAACTAATAAAAAGCAAACACAAATAAAAATACTTAGACTGTAATACTATCCTTAATATTTTCATAAATCTTTTCACTAATACCACTTACATTAAGAATATCTTCTATTTTACTAAATAAACCATTATTTTCTCTATACTCAGCTATGCTTTTAGCTTTAGCCTCACCTATACCTTTAAGTTTCATTAATTCATCGACACTAGCAGTATTTATATTAATCTTATCACTAACAACATTATCATTAATATTATTATTGTCATTATTAATATTATTATTTTCATTAGAATCATCAGATATATTATTTTCTAAACAAGCATCATTAACTTCTTCACAAACACAAGGAGTTTCCACATAAATAATATCACTTTTCATAGCCTCGTTTATTTCATCATTACTATATATAATAATAACATCCCCATCACTAACCTTTTTAGATAAATTAACATACCTAGTATTAGCCTCTTTTTTAAGTCCCCCTGCTTTATTAATAACGTCAATTACTCTCGATCCATTATCAACTTCATATACTCCTGGTTTCTTAACCTCTCCTTTTATATCCACAAATATTTTAACAATCTCTTCTTCTTTATTCTCATCACTTTCTAAACTATTGTCTTCCTCACTAATAATAACCTCATCCACAGCACTAACTTCCTTAATTCCCTCTTCATTATTAATAAAAATAAAATAAGAACAAACGCAAAAAAACAATAAAACAATACTTATCACACCATAAGATAATATCTTACCTCTCTTATCAAAATAATATTCTCTAAAATTAATAAAAAAACTTTTAATTCTTTCCATCATAACCTCCTTTAAAATATTTTTTACTCCCTAATATATATATACGCTAAAAACTATAGGAAACACTTTAAAAAAAGAACAATTTTTTAAAAAAATTATTCTTCTCTAATAGAATATTTGCACCCACAATAATTTTGTCTATAAAAATTATTAATCTTAGATAACTCAATACTTCTTTTATAACCATCATTTTTTTTAAAATCATTAACAAGATAATTAACACTATATTTTTTTTCTAATAACAAACCTATTTCATTAATCATCTTAATATTTTTATGTGGACTTACAGATAAAGTTGAACAAACATAATCAAAATCTTTAGCATATTCAAAAGTTTTTTCAAGTCTTAAACGAATGCACTTGTTACATCTTAGACCACCTTCAATTTCATTTTCATATCCACACACAGTTTTTTCATAAATTTCACTTTCATAATCACAATCAATAAAATTAATACTCATTTTATTTAAATAACCAATTACTTCATTTTTTCTTTTAATATATTCTTCATATGGATAAATATTAGGGTTATAAAACAAAACAGTTATATCAAAATAATCACTTAAACACTCCATAACACTACTTGAACATGGCGCACAGCACACATGAAGTAAAAGTTTAGGCTTATAACCAAAACTATAATATTTCTCATCAAGAATAAATCTTTTTTCCATAATCTCACCAACATGCATATTATACTACTTTTATTTCAAAAGAAAAAGACTAATGAATAATCATTAATCTTAATTAAGTTCTAAACTTTCTCCCTTATATCTAAGAACTAGATATCCAATTGCAAATGCCGCAAAACCAATAAATATAATTTTAATTACATCTTGTACACCAGTTTTAGCATTAACAATAATATCGAAACTAACATTACCTTCAGCTTTAACAATTTTTCCACCTGATGCAACTGTTTGTTCTGTAAAATTACTTGGTGAATAAAGTCTTCCTCTATTAGAAACACTTTCAAACTTAAGTCCATTTGCAGTAGATACATTAACACTAACTGACCCAACTGATGCTTTTTTCATAACCCTTACATAAAACTCTTCTTCAGTTTTAATAGAGCTAATTTTATTACCAGCTTTATCTATAATACTTAAGCCATCCTTACTTTTATTTCCAATACTAACAGTAGCATTTCCAATAGAAATCATACTAGTTTTAATAGAGTATGGTCCAAATACATAAGAATCTTCATTTTCTCTAAAAATTTCTTTTCCTTCACTAGGTTTAACAATCTCTAACTTATTATCATAAGTAACAGAATCATAATTTTCATAAACATCTCTATCTTTAATTAAATATTTATATAACTTATTAAGTTCATTACTTCCATATAAAGTGTCGCCTAAAGCATATTCTTTATTATCAATTGTTTCCTTATAACCATCTTCACTTCTCCATATCGCATATTGAACAGTAGAATAAACATAATTTTCAAGTGCCTCAGCTACTTGTTCATCATTATAACCAATATGCAACGCCTTAATTTCGCTAAATAACTTATCATAGTCAGCTCCAGCTTCTTTTAAAGATGACTCAATACTAAGGGTAGGATATGAATGTTCAATAATCCAAAGTGCTCTATTATAATATAAACTATCAGGCATATTAATAGTAGTATACCTATCTATCATAATATCACTTTTACTGAAAGTAACACATATTTCATCATCACAAGGCTTTTCTGGATTAGTTCCACCAGCTGCTGGTGTTGAATCCCAACCCTTACCAGTACAATCATTAAGTCCTTTGCAAATTTCAACACTAGAAAATCCAACAGTAACTGTTTTTCCAGCATTAAAATCATCTATAACCTCTTGACTTATATCAGAACCATCAGCATTGAAATACATATATCCAACCATTTCATCAAATGAAGTAGGATTATCAATTACATGTTTTAAAAAAGCTGCATTTCTAACTGACTGTTCATCCAAAGTTCCAGGAAGTCCCTTATAAAATGCAAGTGGATATTTAAGCATTCCATCTAAACAATAAGCTGTAAACCACTCATCATTAATTTTTCCGTTCACATCAATACCTGGCGCAAGCATTATTTTTTTCATAGACTTTTTACCAGTAATTCTAGCACCATCTGGAACAGAACTAAACGAAATAGCACTAAAATCAAACTCTTCATCAGTGTCAGCATACAAAACATCACCCTCAGAAGGCACAACACTCGGTGCTTTCGCAGTAGCAGCTTTAATGCAAATAACTGATGCCATAAATAACATTACAAACAATAATGATAAATTAATTTTTTTCATATACGTCTCTCCTATTCTTAAAATAATGATATCATTTATTTATAAGTTTTTCAATATTTTTCATTATAAAATAAAAAAAAAGTAAGACTACTTCAAAACCTTACCTTTTCCTAAATACATATTTCTATCAGTATTATATATTTTTAAAGTTTTTAAAACCAAATTAATTTGAAAACAATCATCATTATTAGGAAGTTTATCAACAAATTCCTTAATAATTTTTTCATCTAAACAAAGCATTAAAGATCTAATATAATTAATAAATAAAGATATTTTAAGTTTATTATTTAATATTTCATCCTCTTCAAGAATCAACATATTAATAATATAGTTCTCTAGATTACTTAAAAATAAATCATTAGTAAAATCATTATAAATATCTTCATAAGCTTCTTTTCCAATTCCAAAAACATAATTTATATCAAACTTCAACTTTTTAAACTCATCATTATCAACTTCACTTCCATCAAGTTCACCATTAATATCATTAAAAAATTTCATACATTTCTGATGATTTTTATTATAAACATCAACAAAATCATTAACATTTTTATCATTATTATTTCTTGGCATTAAAGTAGTTAAATGAAGTAATCTCATATTTATTAAAGTTTTATCATCATAACTATGTAAAAGTAATCTCGTAATTGTCGCAAGCCCTCTTGTAGAACTCTCACCCTCACTCAAACCACAAAGCGCAGCATACTCTATAAACTTTAAATATTCACTATCACTAAGTTCATTTAAAACTTTACTATATTCCTCTAACTCTTTGTTTTGTAAAAAATATAAAACTTTCTCTTCGTTATTCTTCTTACTCTTACTTCTACTTTTATTTAAAACATCCTCAGAATAAGAATATAACCTTTCATAAGTATCAATAATCTTTTTCATATATCCCCCTTAAAAACGCCTATATTATAACAAAAAAACTAGTTTTTGTCTAGTTTTCTTTATCAATCTTCTTTTTATCTTCTTTCTTCTCAAGTTTAGGAAGTAACTCTTTTCTAGATAAGTTAAGTTTACCTTTCTTATCATATCCAGTTGCCTTAACAACTATTTCATCTCCAACTTTAACAATATCTCTTGGATGTTCTACTCTTTTATTATCAAGCTGAGATACATGAACAAGTCCTTCACATCCAGGCCATAATTCAACAAAAGCACCAAAATCCTCAACACTTACAACTTTAACAGTATAAACCTCTCCAATTTCAACTTCCTTAATAATATCTTCAATCATAGAAACAGCCTTATCAAGTACTTCATAACTACTATGATAACATACAACTCTTCCATCATCTTCAATATCTATCTTAATCGCATCCTTATGACTAACACTTGTTACATTACTACTTTCAAGAATAATCTTAGTAATCATATCTCCGCCCTTACCAATAACATCCTTAATCTTATCAACCGGTATATTAAGCATCTTAATCTTAGGAGCATAAGCACTAAGTTCACTTCTAACCTCAGGTATAGCTTCTTCCATAACATCAAGAATTTGCATTCTAGCATTTTTAGCTTTTTCAAGTGCTTCTTCAAACACTGATCTAGTAACACCTTTAATCTTAATATCCATTTGTAAAGCTGTAATACCATTTCTAGTTCCAGCAACTTTAAAGTCCATATCACCCATATGATCCTCAAGCCCTTGAATATCAGTTAAAATTTTATACTTTTCACAAGTTCCATCCTCAGTAATTAAACCCATAGCAATTCCCGCAACAGGTGCTTTAATTGGAACACCAGCACTCATTAAACTCATACATCCAGCACATATACTAGCTTGGCTACTAGAACCATTACTTTCAAGTACTTCTGAAACAACTCTTACAGTATAAGGGAATTCTTCTTCACTTGGCATAACTTGAAGTAACGCTCTTTCAGCAAGCGCTCCATGACCGATCTCTCTTCTACCAGGAGCTCCATATCTACCAGTTTCTCCAACACTAAACGCAGGAAAATTATAATGGAACATAAATCTTTTAGTATCCTCAATTCCAAGTCCATCTAAAACTTGATGCTCTCCTAATGCACCTAATGTTGTAATCGCAAGAGCTTGTGTTTGACCACGAGTAAATAGCGCACTTCCATGAGTTCTAGGAAGAAGGTCAACATCAGCACTTAACGCTCTAATTTGATCAAGTTCTCTTCCATCAGGTCTAATATCATCATTAGTAATTAACTTACGTACAGCTTCTCCTTCAATCTCACCAGCTATCTTTTTAACTAATTTTAAAGTATCCTCAAGATTCTCTTCACCTTCATGTCTCTCACTATATAAACTAACAGCAAGTTCCTTAACTTCATCTATCTTAGCATAACTCTCAAGTTTATCCTTTATTTGAATTGCATCAAGCATCTTTTCATATATATCATCATGTACTTCATTAATTAACTCTTCAGGCATGCTAGCTAGTTCAACTTCAATCTTCTCTTCTCCAATTTCACTAATAATGTCTTTTTGAATTGCACATAACTCTTTAATATGTTCATGTCCAAACATAAGTGCTTCAAGCATCTCTTCTTCACTTACTTCTTTAGAACCACTTTCAACCATATTAATCGCATCCATAGTACCAGCAACAGTTAAATTAATAGTACTTCTCTCCATTTCATCAGTACTTGGATTAATCTTAAGTTCTCCATCAATCTTACCAACAACAACTCCCGCAACAGGCCCATCAAAAGGTATATTAGAAATACCAAGTGATAAAGATGTACCAAATAAAGCTGTCATTTCAGGTGAATAATCAGGATCAACACTTAAAATAGTATTAACAACTTGAACCTCATTTCTAAAATTTTCATCAAACATTGGTCTAATAGGTCTATCTATAACCCTAGCCGCTAAAGTAGCCGCATCAGTAGGTCTACTTTCTCTTTTAATAAATCCCCCAGGAATCTTACCAACAGAATATAACTTCTCTTGATATAAAATTGTAAGTGGAAAAAAATCAGCAGTACTTACATTTTTACTCATAACCGCAGTTGATAAAACTACAGTATCCTCATATCTTACTAAAACTGCACCAGTAGCTTGTTTCGCAAGTTCTCCTGTTTCAACAACTAACTTTTTACCTAAAAACTCATATTCAAATACTCTTTTCATATCTTCTCCTCCTAAAATAAAAGACACTTAAAACAAGTGCCTACTTTCTTAAATTTAATTTTTTTATAAGTTCTCTATATCTTTGAACATCATTACGTTTAAGATATTCAAGTAAACTCTTTCTCTTACCAACTTTCATTAAAAGTCCACGTTGAGTATGATAATCATGTTTATGTTCTTTCATATGTTCAGTAAGTTCATTAATACTTTGAGTCAATAAAGCAACTTGTACTTCAACACTACCAGTATCACCTTTACTTCTAGCAAACTCTTCAACTATCTTACTCTTCTTTTCTTTAGTTAAAGCCATAATTTCCTCCTTTATAAATATATTACAGTTAATTCTGAGTAAATCGTCAAAGGAAAACGATAAACCAAGAACAAACAACTACTAAAGTATACTACATTTTATCTATAAAATCAACTATTTTCTAAATTTTTAACTTATCTTCCTTAATTCTCACATTATCAAGACAAAACATCAAAATAATTTGTAATATTAAAATAAAAACCGCACCAACAAATAAAAATCTAAGCGAATTATTAAGCATAATTCCAGCAACAAAAACTCCAAAACCATCACCAAGACTCACTAGAAAATATCTTAAATTACCAAACAAAAACATGTTTTCAGTATCGATCCTATTTAAATAAGTACCATTAACCTTATCATCAAGAATCCTAGAAGTAATATACATAACTACAATACTAATAATATAAACATATAAATTATTACTTATAACAGCCAAAATCATAATTAAAGCTCTTAAACCATATTTAAGGATAACAGATAATTTAACAGAAATCTCATCACTAACTTTAGATAACAAACTAGTAAACAGACTTCCAAGTAAATTACTAACAATAATAAATATTGATGCAAATGAAATATCAAACTCAATATAATTTGTTAAAATAAGCATCATCAGGCCAAAAAGCATACCATAAGAAACATTAGAAACAAACTGAATAATCAAATAAAACTTACTAGTTAAACTACTAAAAAGTTTTTTTATTGAAGTTTTAAAACCAATACTCTCAAACCTTTTATCTTTCTTCTCATTTTTATTATTTTTAAAAAACATCAAAAACAAAGCACCCATCAAATTAGTAACTAACGCAAAAAACATACTCCCATTTAAATCAAAAACATAATTTCCAATACTAACTCCTAATAAAAATGCACATGCAACAACTGCCACATCTTTAGAAATATAATTAACAAGAACATGTTTTCTATATGCTTTATCACTCTTATTAACCGTTGCTATTAAAGGCCAAATAGAAATAGAAAAAATAACTTCACTCATTACACCAAGTAAAATAAAAACCTTAATCCAAAAAATACTTTTCAAAACAAATAAATATATAAATGAAACAGCTCTAAAAAGTATAGAAATCATAACAACATCTTTAATTCTAACTTTATTAGATAAAATACTAATCAAAAAAGAAATAACCGCACTACATATCAAAGAAACAGATAATATTCTAGCAATCTCTCCAACATTAAGGCCAATATTTTCAAGCCATAATTGCCTATAATTAGACCAAATACCACCTGAAAAACTAAGGCACGCTAAAACAATCATCAAAATATCTTCATTAGAAAAAATCAAAAAACTTTTTATCCTTTTTTTCATATATCACACTAACCCTATTTTATTACCTTCTAGGAATGTATTTAAGTACTTTACCACACTCTTTATATTCTTCCTCAAAAGTAAGTTCTTCAAAATATATATCAAGAAGTTTTAAATACTTTACCTTATTCAAAAATATTTCGTTAGGATCTAAAAACTCACTCATTGAGTCAATCACACCAAACACACTATCACCTAAATCAATTTCTTTATTATATACATCTTTGTATACTTTATTAGCAAAAACATCAATATAATATATTTCTCCATTCTTTTTCTCTATTCTATGAACAACCCTAATCTTTTTATCAAACATTGCACATTCATTTAAGTCTCTCACGCCTTGGAAACACATAATATTACCATAACACAGTCCACTCGTCTTAACATTTTTCCTTATAAGCATATGTTGCCTAATAACACCAATTACATCCATAAATCCCCCAAATAATTATTTTTTAATCAAAGAAACACTAACCCTCGTATATATTCTAGTAAGAGGCCCACTACCAATTAAAACTCCTCCAAAATATCTAACAACTACTATCAAAGTATTATCTAAATTATTCTTATTAATAACATCAAGAAGCCCTCTAGTAGTTCCCATAGGTTCCTTATCAGCATAACATTTTTCCTTATTACCTATCTTATAAGCATAAACAACATGTCTAGCCTTTTTATTATTCTTCCAAACTTCTTCAATAATTAAATCAACTTCAGATACATCATTTACACTATACAAATATCCATAAAACTTTGATTTCTTTAATTCTTCATAACTTTCATTTATCTTTTGCATACATCAATTATATCAAAAAAATTATAAATACAAAACTTTTTTCTTTCTTAAAACTAAACTGTTATCATACCTAACAATCTCTTCTCTTAATTTATCAAAAGCGCTCTTTTCTAGTCTAGATACATAAGACTGAGAACAACCTAAAACTCCACCTATTTCTCTTTGACCAAGTCTATTACACCCAAGACCAACTCTACTTTTGATAATAAACCTTTCCTCTTCATCAAATCCATCAATAACACCTTTTACAAAATCAAAAAACTCTTTTTCCTCAACATCATCTTCAAATCTCTTCCCATCTGTAAAATACTCATCAAAATCAATTTCCTGGCCGTTATCTCTATAAACAAAACCATATATACTTACATCATTAGAATATTTCTTTTCTCGTCTAAAATACATTAAAATACTATTTCTTATGCATACAGACGCAAAAGTAGAAAATAAATAACCAGTTCTAAAATCATAATTATCAACAGCTTTTATTAAACCTTCTACTCCAATAGAAAACATTTCATCCTTATCATACTTGAAATCTTTAAAATCATTAAATACTATTTTACTTACCAACCTAAGATTATGAACAATTAATTTCTCACGATACTCTTCATTTCCAGTTTCATCATACTTCTTAAAATAATACACAACTTCATCACGTTTTAAACTCTTAGGTAAATCCTCTATCATATTATCACCATAAAGATAATACAAAATAAAAATTAAAAATATTGTCGAATTATGTCGAAAAATTAAAATTAAATAAAACTTTACATTATAATTAAATATAATTACTCTAAAAATTGATAAGACATAAGGCAAATAAAAACACGCGAATAAACGCGCATTTTTATATTCAAATTAATTATTCAATAATTTCTGATACTACACCAGCACCAACAGTTCTTCCACCTTCACGAATTGAGAAGTTAGTACCATTTTCAATTGCGATTGGAGTAATTAATTCAACTGTCATATTGACGTTATCACCAGGCATAACCATTTCAGTTCCAGCAGGAAGTTCGATTACACCAGTAACGTCAGTAGTTCTGAAGTAGAATTGTGGTCTATAATTACTGAAGAATGGAGTATGTCTTCCACCTTCTTCTTTAGATAGAACATAAACCTCAGCTTTGAATTTTTTATGTGGAGTAACAGTTCCTGGTTTAGAAAGAACTTGTCCTCTTTCAACATCATCACGGCTAACACCACGAAGTAATACACCAGCATTATCTCCAGCTTCAGCATAATCAAGTGATTTTCTGAACATTTCGATACCAGTTACTACTGTGCTAGTAGTTGGACGAATACCAACGATTTCAACAGTATCATTAAGATTTAATCTACCTCTTTCAACACGACCAGTAACAACAGTTCCACGTCCTGTGATAGTAAATACATCTTCAATACTCATTAAGAATGGTTTATCAGTGTCTCTTGCAGGAGTATCAATCCATGAATCAACAGCAGCCATAAGTTCTCTAATAGACTCAGCATATTTTTCATCTCCCTCAAGAGCTTTTAATGCTGAACCACGAACTACTGGAGTATTATCTCCATCAAATCCATATTCAGAAAGTAATTCTCTAACTTCCATTTCTACTAAATCTAATAATTCAGTATCATCAACCATATCACATTTATTAATGAATACAGTCATTTTTGGAACACCAACTTGACGAGATAGTAAGATGTGTTCTCTTGTTTGAGGCATAGGTCCATCAGTTGCACTAACAACTAAGATAGCTCCATCCATTTGAGCAGCACCAGTAATCATGTTTTTAACATAGTCAGCATGTCCTGGGCAGTCTACGTGAGCATAATGACGTTTTTCAGTTTCATACTCAACGTGAGCAGTATTAATAGTAATACCTCTTTCTCTTTCTTCTGGAGCTTTGTCGATATTTGCATAATCAACAAATTCACCAAAATATTTTGTAATTGCAGCAGTTAATGTTGTTTTACCATGGTCAACGTGTCCAATAGTACCAATATTAACGTGTTCTTTTGAACGGTCAAATTTTTGTTTTGCCATTTTTATTTCTCCTCCTCTTTTTAATTATAAATATATTTTATCTAATACTTGACTAATTTTCAAGCATAAATAACCAATTTCTAGTGTTTATTGTACACTATTCTTTTTAATAATATCTTCAGCGATATTTCTTGGAACTTCCTCATAATGATCAAATACCATTTGATATGTTCCTCTACCTTGTGTATTACTTCTAAGTACTGTCATGTATCCAAACATTTCAGAAAGTGGTACAGCAGCACGAATACAAATATCTTTACCTATTGCTTCATTACCAAGAGGTCTTCCTCTTCTAGAAGTTAAATCTCCCATAACAGTTCCCATGAACTCTTCTGGTACTCTAACATCTACATTCATAATAGGTTCAAGAAGTACTGGATTACATTTATTCTTAGCTTCTTTTAAAGCCATAGAAGCAGCAATCTTAAATGCCATTTCATTTGAGTCAACATCATGATATGATCCATCAAATAAAGTACATTTAACATCTATCATAGGATATCCAGCAAGTACACCACCAGCAAGAGCTTCTTGAAGCCCCTTATCAACGACTGGAATATACTCACGAGGAACTACTCCACCTACTATTTCATCAACAAACTCATATCCAGCATCTTTATTAGGTTCAAACTTAACCCAAACATGTCCATATTGTCCACGTCCACCAGATTGTTTAATATATTTTCCTTCACACTCAGCCATAGTTTTTAAAGTTTCACGATAAGCAACTTGTGGTTTACCAACATTAGCCTCAACATTAAACTCTCTTTTCATTCTATCAACAAGTACATCTAAGTGAAGTTCTCCCATACCAGCTATAATAGTTTGACCAGTTTCATGATCAGTCTTAGCTCTAAATGAAGGGTCTTCCTTAGCAAGCTTTTGAAGCGCAAGACTCATTTTTTCTTGGTCAGCCTTACTCTTTGGTTCAATAGCAAGTTCAATAACTGGCTCTGGGAATACCATTTTTTCTAGAATTACTTGATTCTTTTCATCACATAAAGTATCTCCAGTTGTAGTATCTTTTAGTCCTACAGCAGCAGCTATTTCACCAGCATATACTTCACTAATCTCTTTTCTTTGATTAGCATGCATTTGTAAAATACGACCAATTCTCTCTTTTTCACCAGTTGTTGAATTAATTACATAACTTCCACTTTTAAGTACACCAGAGTATACACGGAAGAAAGTTAAGTTTCCAACAAATGGATCATTCATAACCTTAAATGCAAGAGCACTAAATGGTTCACTATCACTTGCTTTTCTCTCTACTTCATTATCTTTCATATCTACGCCCTTAACAGCTTCAATATCAGTTGGTGCAGGTAAATAATCAATAACCGCATCAAGCGCTAACTTAACACCTTTATTTCCCTTAGCAGTTCCACATAAAACTGGGAACATTTCAACAGCAAGTGTACCTTTTCTAATCGCAGCTTTAAGCATATCAACAGGAATTTCACTACCCTCAAGGTAAGTTTCCATAAGTTCATCAGAAAAATTACTAGCAACTTCTATTAACTCTTCTCTTTTAGCTTCAGCCACAGATTTTAAATCTTCAGGTATTTCTATTTCTTTAGGTTCCTCATTAGGCTCTCCATCATATTCATAAGCTTTCATAGTAACTAAATCAATAATACCTCTAAAATTATCTTCAGCCCCAATTGGATATTCGATAGCAACAGCATTTTCACTTAATCTTTCTCTAGTTTGTTTAAGACTAAACTCAAAATCAGCACCCATCTTATCCATTTTATTAACAAAAATCATTCTTGGAACTTTATAATCATTAGCTTGTCTCCAAACTTGTTCAGTTTGTGTCTCAGGTCCAGCCTGAGAATCTTCAAGTGCAATCGCACCATCAAGTACTCTTAAACTACGTGCAACTTCAATAGTAAAGTCTACGTGTCCAGGAGTATCTATAATATTAAATCTATATCCATTCCAGTGAGCGGTAGTCGCAGCACTAGTAATAGTTATACCTCTTTCTTTTTCTTGTTCCATCCAGTCCATTTGGCTCTCACCATCATGAGTTTCACCAATTTTATGTATTCTACCAGTATGGAAAAGAACACGCTCCGTAAAAGTAGTCTTACCAGCATCTATATGAGCCATAATTCCTATATTACGAAGTTTATCAAGCGATACATCACGTGCCATACTTTAGTTCTCCCTTCTTACCATCTATAATGAGCATAAGCTTTATTAGCCTCTGCCATTTTATGAGTATCTTCACGTTTCTTAACAGCTCCACCTATTCCATTTGAAGCATCAATTATTTCAGCAGCAAGCTTCTCAGCCATTCCTCTGCCATTTCTATTTTTAGCATATTGCACAAGCCATCTTAAAACAAGTGCATTAGCTCTATCTTCACGAACTTCCATTGGTACTTGATAGTTACTTCCACCAACTCTTCTACTCTTAATTTCAAGTGTAGGTTTAATATTTTCAAAAGCTTCATTAAATACTTCAACAGGATCTTTACCAGTCTTTTCTTTAACTATATCAAATGCACCATAAAGTATCTTTTGAGCAGTTCCTTTTTTACCATCTTGCATAATACTATTTATAAGTTTAGTAATCATTTTAGAATTATATATAGGATCCGCTAAAACATCTCTTTTTTCAGCTCTCTTTTTACGCATTATTATTCTCCTTTCTAATATATCTTATTACTTAGGTCTCTTAGTTCCGTATTTACTTCTACCTTGACGTCTCTTATCAATACCAGCAGTATCTAAAGTACCACGAATAATATGATAACGAACTCCGATAAGGTCCTTAACACGTCCACCACGAATTAAAACAACACTATGCTCTTGTAAGTTATGTCCTTCTCCTGGTATATAACATGTTACTTCATAACCATTACTTAACTTAACACGAGCAATTTTTCTTAAAGCTGAGTTAGGTTTCTTTGGTGTTTTAGTAGAAACACGAGTACATACTCCACGTTTTTGTGGTGATGTATTATTAGTTCTTTTCTTATCTTTAGAGTTATATCCAACATTTAATACTGGACTTTTACTCTTCTTAGTTTTATCCTTACGTGATTTTCTAACTAATTGGTTAATAGTAGGCATTTTTACAGCTCCTTTCTAATACACATTTCCAGGTGTATCATATTCAATATTTTTATATAGTTTTCCGATAGAAAACCAAATCGAAAATATCTTATCACGAAAAAAAATACTTGTCAACAAAATATAAAACATTTACATTATATTTTATTAAAAAATAATAAATATATAAACAAAACAAAATAAAAAGAAAGTATTTTGAACTGATAAAATAAAAGTAGACAAATAAAAAAGAATGTCTACTTTTTTGATAAAATAATAATGGAGGTAAAGTATGAATGATGTTGGAAAAAATAAGACAATGAGAACATATAAAGAGAAAGAAAAAATAGTAAAAAG
>JAFQID010000029.1 GCA_017397685.1 Bacilli bacterium
TCACTTAATCTTGAACTTTCTAAAGTTGAACCTGATTTCAAATGGAAATTAAGAACTGATAAACATGCTTATGGTGAAGATCCTGAAAATTGGAATGCACAAGCTATAGTTATCTTTACTAAAGAAAACGGTGAATTAACTAACGATGAATATGATGCATGGGCAGAAAAAGTGTTTGATGCTACAGCGAAAGTATCAGATGATGGATATAATGTAGTTGGAAATAGTTATACCGATAACGAATCTGCATCTACTACAAAAACAACATTTGAAGATGCTATGGATAGTTTGGCACCACATTGGGGATTTAAGTTAGATGACCATCTTTATATTGTTTATGTTAGTAATGAATATTCTGACAAAGATAAAGAAAGTACAATTGGCAACTTATTCTATTATGATAGTGTAAAACTTCATATTAGTGATTTATAGTTTTTAAATAAACAAATTATATTTTAGTATATAAAATTTTAAAAAATTATAGTATAACTGTATTAGATGAAAAAACTATCAAAGGAGGAAAGAAATGAAAAAGAATAGATTTTTCTTATTAGTAGCGTTTTCACTATTTGTTTTTCTTCCATTTAGTGTTAATGCACAGACAACTAATGAAGTAATTGACAAATATGATAATGTTGTTTATGTAATTGAAGAAAGTGAGTATCAGGATGTTTTAAGTTCATGTGATTCAAATTTAACATATAATATAGATAATGTTGCTTTTATTCCAGAAAGTAAAATAGGAACTATAATTGTATTTGAGTATGATGATGGTACAACTGCTGACTATTTCACATATGATTTTGCAACCGGTTCTTGTCAAAAAGGATTAGATACATATTATTCACACTATTATGATTTAAGAGAGGCTTATTATTATCCTAGTGATGGTAAACTATATAAAGAAGAAATACATCCACTTATTAAATCTGGTTATTTACAAGTTGCTTGGGAAAATATAGAAATGGAACAAAAAATATATTACACCAAACACACAGCTTGGCTTTTCTATGAAGTTGATGATAATAGTGTATGTGAAAATGAACAATGTTATAGAAAAATGGATGCAATAGAGCTTTATAGTTCTAGTCAAATTCAAAATAATGTTACTTATTATACTTTTAATAGTAGTCAAGGAGAATTTACAACTGTAGTTGATAATGGTACGTGTGAATCGTATGATTGTTATCATGAAGTAAATATAGATGATTATTATACTAAAGATTCTATAGCAGATATGGATGAAACTAAATTTGATTTAGCTGATGATGGATTAGATATTGGTAACGATATTGAAATAATAGACTATTTTGAATTTAATGGTATAGGTCATATAGTTGTTGAAGATAGTAATGGAGCATATTTATATAATCTTGATGGAGAAATGATTTTACCTGTTAGTAATGTTTATACAATTAATGATATTGTTGTAGCAGAAAATAAATATTTAATAAATATAACATATCATAATGATGTTAGTTTTAAAGTTACGATTTATGATAATAAGTATAATATTATATATGAAAAAAATTATGATCATTCTGGCATAGTTAAAGAGGGAGAAAATTATCAATATTTCTTTACAATAGGTAATTCAAGTCTTTTTAATAAAATGTATATGAAAGATGATTCTACCAGCAGTGTTGAAGAAAAATTTTTATTATTTACTATTCGTGATTATCGTTTATTAGAAGGTGCAAATCAAACATTTGCAGATAATGATTTAACATTTAAAACAAATGGTGATTTAAAAAGATTAGAAAAAGTATTAGTGAATAATGAAGAAATAACTAATTACACTAAATCAGAAGGAAGTACAATAATAACACTTAATAAAGATTACTTAAATACTTTAGAAAATGGTACACATACATTGAAGATTACTTATGGTGATGGTGGTTATGTTGAAACAACATTTAATGTATCTAAAACAACTAGTTCAGAAACAACTACTCCACCAACTGAAATAGAAAACCCTGATACAAGTGATCCTATTGCAAGTAGTATATTTATGGGAATAATGTCAATGTTCGGTTTAGCTGGAACAACAATATACTTAAAAAGAAAAAATAATTTAGAACTAAAATAATTTCTATAAATTAGATTAGCAAGAGTGCTAGTCTTTTTCTTTTAGAACAAAATAAAAAACTTACCATTTTATAGTTTTAATGATAAGTTATTTTTCTTTTTGTTTATAGTATTCATTTACTAAAGATTTATAATTACATTGTTTTAAAAAATCGTATGGAACCTTTTCATAATTTTTTTTATTGTGTTTACCAGTTTTAATATATCTTTGCCAATTTTGCATATATTCATCTACTATCTTTAGACTTTTAGAAGTATTTATTGTAGGAAAAAACCAATATTGCCAAGTTAGGTCATTTTCATTTTTTCCAAAAAACTTTCTATTAAATTTTCTATTCATTGCTTTTAATGTTACTTCATAGGTAGCATCTTTTTTAATCATCCATCTTCTTAAACCTTTAGCAGTTCTTCTTATCTTTCCTTTAATCTTTTTAATAGTATTATCACTTAAATCAATAACACCATTTTGATAAGAAAAACCTAAAAACTCAAATTTTTCTTTTGGACTATATAAATATTCTTTATCGGTATTTATTTCTAAATTAACACTTTTTAAATAATCGATAATGTACTGTTTATGTTTTTCTATTAATTCTTTAGTATCAGCAAATACAATAATATCATCAGCATATCTTAAATAGATAATATTATTATCAAAAAAGTATTTGTCTAAATCTTTTAAATAATAATTAGATAAAAATGCTGATATAGGAACACCTGCCATAACACCCTTTTGTTCCTTAATTAGTTTATCGTTATATAGGACATATTCATTTGTTAATAGTCGCTTTAATAAATCATAAAGAGGTTTATCGTTTAGATCATCTTTTAGATTTTTTAGTAATATAGATATATCAATACTATTAAAATAGTTCTTTATATCTACTTTATAGCCATATAAATTATTTAATTTATTTTTAGTAGTTAAATCGAATATTGCTTTTTTAACACCACTATTTTGTCTAAATGAATATAAATTAGAAGAAAATAAATAGTCGTATTTATATAAAAGAAATGTTATCATTTTTAAAATGTAATTTTCTTCTGTTTTATACATATATACAACTCTTTTTTTACTTTTACCCATTTTGCCTATTAATACTTTTTTAGGCGTAGAAAATGTATAATCATTGTTAATTATTTTGTTTGCTATTTCCTTATATTGCTTTTCGTTAATAAATGTTTCATAATTAGCAAGAACTTTTTTTGGTAGATGAGAAGTTTCTTTTTTTCTTATTAGAAATTCTTGCCATTTAGAATCATTATTTAAAAGATATATTAAACTCATACTTGATCACCACATTAAGTAAAGGAGAATCGATTTGAGAATCGACGTAGTCGAATTCGACAAGATTAAATATATTATAGCCACTTGCACAACTTTTTAAAATAATATACTTCATCCCACTGCAAGTGTTTTTAAATAAAACATCCCCTTTACACCTAATATTATAACATATTTTGGCTATTTTTTATATATAGCAAACAAATTGGATTTCTAATTAAGAGTGATTAATAACACAACTTATTGAGAAGGTTATTGTAAAGTTTATTATTAAACAAAAAAATAGAATTGAATGTATCAGCAGAAACGGAGACTATCACGGTTTCTTTACTATTAAGAATGTTGATATTGTATTGTCTGCTAAAAATCCAAGAGATTTAGAAGTTCTTACGAAATTTAGACATAAAATAGAAGAACATATTGTTGATTATTTGAATTCTAAAAGTTATAAAAAAGATTAGCACATAAAAACTACCGTGACGGTAGCTTTTTTAATTATAATAGCCTATTCTATATTACTTCTAACTTCTAAGTTGTTAATATCGAAATCATTAAATTGAAGAAAAAAGTAATCATATAATTCTTTTGCAAATTTATATTTGTCATTATATTCCTTGGCGTTAAAACAATTTAATACTTTTTCAATAAATTCTTGTTCCGGCAACTTCTGAACATTATATTTTTTTCTATAATTTTCATTAGTAAATATTTTTTGAATTTTATTAAGCGGAATACAAGGTATTTGTTTATTGTAAAAATATCCTTCAATAACTCTTTGTAAAAATATGTTATAAGTAAAATCTATATCTTCTTTTTTCTTATATTTAGATTCTAACTCATCAAAACCATCCCATACACTATAGCAATTCATTTTATATTTATATTCATTTACATCTTCTAAATTAAAATTTTTATTAGCTATATTTATTAGTTCTTGAACACTACCATCTTTATCATATAGTATCTTACCATTAATAAATATCATAGTTGTTGACAAGTGATAATCTTTTAATTCACTCTCAAAATATGATAATATTTTTTTCTTTGGATTTATAAAATATTCAATAAGGAATCCATCTATATTTTTATTGCCTCTTTCTCTCCATGTAAGATTATCCTTTGTAACAATATAAATATCTATATCACTATTTTCATCATAATTTCCAGTAGCATAACTTCCTGTTAATATAGCTCCTAAAAAGTAATCTTCATCTTTATATTGGCTTATAAATTTTTCTATGGACAACTCCCAATTTTGCACTATTATCACCTCTTATTCTTAATTAATTTTTTCTAATCCACCTAAATATGGTCTTAATACTTCTGGAATAGTTATACTTCCATCAGCATTTTGATATTGTTCTACTATCGCAGGAACTAATCTACTTGTTGCAAGTCCACTACCATTTAAAGTACAAGCATAATGTAAGTTACCATTTTCATCACGATATTTAGTGTTGTTTCTTCTTGCTTGATAATCTCTACTGTTAGAAACACTACTTACTTCCTTATAAATTTTCATACTTGGGATCCAAACTTCTATATCATAAGTTCTACACATACCTTGAGCACAATCGCCTGCAGCAAGTTTACTAACTTGATAATGAAGTCCTAAGCTTTTCATTAACCCTTCTGCAATATTTAGCAATTCATCAAAAGCATCTTCTGTTTTATCTTCAGTTACATATTGAACCATTTCAACTTTATTGAATTGATGTCCTCTAATTGTTCCTCTTTCTTCTTCTCTTGAGCTTCCTGCCTCAACTCTAAAACATTGTGTATAAGCAAAATATTTTTTTGGTAGTTCATTAATATCCATAATTTCATTAGCATGAACATTAACAAGTCCTGTTTCGGCAGTAGGTAATAAGAATTTAGAATTTTTTTCATCTTTTGCTTCATCTTGAATCATATATACTTCATCATTAAACTTTGGAAACTGGCCTGCACCAAAACCACATTCGTATTTTAACATATATGGAAGCATCATAAATTGAAAACCATTTTTTATATGAGTATCAATAAAGTAATTTATTAAAGCCCACTCCAATCTTGCACCAATCCCTGTATATATCCAAGATTTTTCTCCTGCAATTTTAACTCCTCTATCATAATCTACCATATTTAAATCTTTTAATATTTCATAATGTGGTTTTATATCAAAATTAAATTTGGGCTTTTCTAAATTAGTTCTTAAAACTTCGTTATTTTCTTTTCCCCCAGCTTTAACATCTTCATCTGGTGTATTAGGTAACCCTGCTAAGTAGTCAAATATTTTAGTATCTAACTCATTATACTTAACCATTCCCTCATCTATCTTATTGCCTAATTCCTTCATTTGATTAACTATTTTTGCTGTATCTTTACCTTCTTTTTTCAGTGTAGGAATAGTATCACTTACTTTTCTTCTTTCTGCACGATACTCATCCATTAATGTACCTATTTTTCTTTTTTCTTTATCCCATTCTAAAACTTCATCTAAATTAACATTATCCATTCTTTTTAATAATGCTTTTTCAACTTCTTCTTTATTGTTTCTTATTCTATTTATATCTATCATTTTAATCTATCCTTTCTATTTTGTTTAAATCTTTAAAAACACAAAATTTCTAGGATCGTGTAATCATCCACCTATAATTTTTTTTCATTTTCTCATCCCCTTAAAAATAAAAAGAGAATGGTATATAGGAGTACATAATGCACGGTACCATCCTCTTGTTTTACTTAATTCAAATAACGGCTATTAACCGGAAATAGTTTGCTATTTCACTCAAAGGTAGAAACTTCTAATTAATCATGTTATCTTACACCAACCGATAACTCTCTATAATGATTTACATAAAAGTCATGTCCTCATCAAAGATTTATATATTAAATAATAGCACAAAACCTTAAAATAGTCAAATTTGCTCATTCATACTATGATACCTCGTTCAATCTATTATTAGTATATTGAATTTAGACAAAAATGGTTCTAATCGCTATTTTGGGCTATTTTTTGACAAAAAGAAAAACTCGCGTTTTCCCTTATATTATCTGGGTTTGCGAGTTATTTCCCACAACATTGTTTATATTTTTTACCACTGCCACATGGTTCTTTATATTGGAGCTTTTGGTGGCACTTTCCGGCTTTTGACGGCACTTTATGGCTTCCGAGAGCACTCTACAGCACTCGGGAGCACTAGCTGAGGGTATCTAAAAAGGTATTTAATTTTCAAAAATTAGCCTTTTTCGAATATTTTTTGTATTCTTATTTTTTTACCTTTTTCTTATTTCATCTTTAATAAATTTGACGAATTCGTCAATTGATATTGAATAAGTTTCTTCACTGCCATATTTACGATAACTAATTAAATTATTATCTCTTTCGTTATTACCTAAAATTAATGTGATAGGATTTTTCATTATATTACTTTGTCTTATCTTTTTCCCCATATTTTCTTTTGAGTTATCATATTCTACTCTTATATCTTCACTTAATAATAAATCATAAATTTTCTTACAATACTCATCATGGTATTTAACATTAACTGGAATAATATTTACTTGTACTGGAGATAACCATATTGGTAATACTCCTTTAAATTGTTCAAGTAATAGCATTATAAACCTTTCATAAGAACCAAGTACTGCTCTATGAACCATAACTGGAACTTGCTTTTCTCCGTTTTCATCTATGTAAGATAGTCCAAATCTTTTAGGCATCGCGAAGTCTAACTGCACTGTTGGTATTTGTATTTTTCTTCCTAATTCATCTTTAAACATAAAGTCAATCTTAGGTCCATAAAGTGCAGCTTCACCTTCGCATCTTTTTGCATTTAGTCCCAATTCTTCACAAATTTCTGCAAGCATATTTTCACAGATATCCCAATCTTCTTGACTACCAATATATTTTTCAGGATGTTCATAATCTCTTACTGATAATGATACCCAGAACACATCATATAATCCCATATTAGAATAGAAATCTTTTATTAAATTACATATATTCATTACTTCTTGTTTTACTTGTTCACGAGTACAGAATGAATGACCATCTTCAACAGTAATTGCATATACTCTTGACAATCCTCCTACTGCTCCCTGTAATTCTGCTCTATATTGTTTATCTGATTCCATGTATCTAATTGGCAAATCTCTATAACTACGAAGTTTAGATGCATATATTTGAGTATGATGTGGGCATTGTACTGGTTTTAAAACATATTTATGTCCTTTAGGTGATTCTACTCTAAATAGTTCATCATTAAATTTCATAGCATGACCTGAAGTTTCAAATAATGAAATGTCTGCTAAAGATGGACAACTTACTTTTTGAAAACCATATCTTCTACACACTCTTTCTATTTCTTTTTGTAATTCATCTTTTACAATAGTTCCTCTTGGAGTATATAAAGGCAATCCTGCACCTACATAATCAGAAAAACAAAATAAATCTAAATCTTTTCCAATCTTTCTGTGATCTCTTTCCTTTAATTCTTCTAGGAACTCTAAAAATTTATCAAGTTCTTCTTTGCTTTCAAATGCTCTTCCTGAAATTCTATCTATCATTTCATTATTAGCATCACCATTATAATAAACTCCACTTATTCTAAGTATTTTAACAAAACAATTATTATCTAATTTATTAATTTCTTTTTCTAACGATTCAAAATCATTTTCACTTATTTTTTCATCGATTTTAAATTCATAATAAAATTCTTCTTCATTAAATACTTTATTATCTAATTTAACATTTTTATATTTATCTTTTATTATTTGTTCTAATAATACAACTGCTTTTTCATTTATCATTTTCTTACCTTCTTTCTTATTATTTACTTTTTGATTGGGAGTATTTCGTATCACTTTCCGTTTCCGTCATTAAAATCTCCTCCTTTAAAACAAAAAGAATAATACCGTTATAGGAGTCTATAAGACGGTACCATCCTTATTTTTACTTAATTTATATAACCGATACCCTCGGGCAATCTCTTTCGAGTGCAACATAATAGGTAGTAATTATCAAGTTTATTATTATCTTCCACCAAACGATAACTCTCTATAAAATAAATTATTAATAATCGTATCCTATATCTTAGTTTTTCTAATATTATTATATCATATTTTTTACTTTTAATTAATTAAATTAAAAAGCCTATTACATTGATTGTAATAGACTCTTAATCCAAATATTATTCGTATAATATATTTATTAAAGAATGCTAAAACAACCAATATTAACTATTGATTTAGTTGTTGTCGTAGTAGTTGTAGTTGCTAATTGATTGTTTAACATATTAATCTCTCCCTTTCAAAAAGTGATTATAGAATAACACAAAATAGCATTTTTGTCAAAATTAACATTCTAAATTTATAAAAAACTATAAAAAACGGGTATCTAAAAGGTATCTAAAGTGCATTTTTAGGGGTTAAAATACAAAAAAATTGTAGCAAAGAAAAATCTCGAAAACCCTTATATTTCCTGGGCTTGCGAGGTTTATTTGCCGCAACATTGTTTATATTTTTTTCCACTGACACATGGTGTAAAATCTGCAATTTTTTTACAGTTTTTACAATTTTTTTATTTAAATTACAAATAATTTATAAATTCTACAACTTATTTTTACTCTAAAATCTTCGCAGAACGTATGTAAAAACGTATGTAAAAACTTATGTAAAAATGAAATTATTAAAGGTTCAAATGAGCTATTTTTTTATATTAAAATCTCTTTTTGCACTTTTGAAGTTTTCAGCATGAAGTTTTGTAATATTCTTTATACATTCTTTTAGTTTTATTCCTTCTGGTGTAAGTTCAACACTATCATTATCTAAATCTAAAATTTTAGTTATTTTTAATCCTTGAGCACTCATGTGAAAAAGATCACCAAAATTCGAAAAATAACTTCCTAAACTACCATTTTGTAAAAATCTTTGTAATCCATCAAGTGTTGATTTATAATCATTGATTTTTTTATCTAAGATCATTTTGCATCTAAGATCTTGAATATTATTCTCATCTAAATCAAATAAATTGTTTTCTCTGATAAACTCTAATTCAACTAAACTTAAATCAAACAAACTTGTACTAAAACTTAAATCATACATTTCATAAAAATTAAATTCTTTATTTGGGATTGGCTCCATATCCATTTCTCTGCTAAGCGCACATACTTCATCCCATTCTTTTTTTAATGATTCATATGTAAGAAACATCCTATTATTTACAACATCTTGAATCTTGTTTTTATCAATCACTGTATTTCTTATAAACATAATTAATCCTCACTTAGTATTTTTTATCTATGCATACTATTAGATTCTTCTATTTCTTCACCTGCTAAAGTTTTTACTAAATTTAAATAATAAGCATAGTCTTCTGGTGTTAAAGTAGCAACATCTACTACCTTGTATCCATTTGCTTGTGCATAAGCTTGAACATTTTTATACTCATTTTGATATTTTTTTACTCTTTCATCATTTGCTGCAAGAGTCTTTTGTTCAACAAATATTATTTTCTGATCATCATCTTGACCCCAATAAGAATAACAACTCATTTCCATTATAATCACTCCAATCATTTTTATTATATCATAAATATTCCTCATTTTTTCACTATTTACCTAAAATTACCCAAGAAAAAACGTATGTAAAACGTATGTAGAAGCACTTTTTAAGTAAAAAATACAACTTTAAAAAAAAAACTCACGAGCCCTTATTTTATGGGGCTTTGCGAGGTTATTTACCACAGCATTGTTTATACTTGCGACCACTGCCACATGGTAAAAAGATTCCTAGTTTTTGATTGCACTTTCGGGCTTTTGAAGGCGTTTGGCAGCCCTTTTTTGCCCTTTTTGGCTTCCAAGAGCACTTGGGAATCCTACCGGAAGGTATCTAAAAGGTATCTAAAATTCAAAAATTAGACTTTTTCAAATATTTTTTGTATAAGTATTTTTGCATTCTATTTAATCACCGCAATGTCTTAATACTCTGATTTAAACAATAAATTGTAATTTATAATAAGATATAACTATTTAATCTATAGTTATTTTAATATCCCCTGTATCGGTGATAATTTCACATTTTTCATCTGTTATTACTTTTGGAACATCAATATTACCTGTATCGCTTTCAGCAAAAATTACTTTATCAGTAAGTAAGTTCCCTGTAACATTTCCTGTATCAGTTTTAACGAAAATATCACTAGCATCACTATCTTTAAATTTAACATCTCCTGTATCTGTTTCAATTTTAAATTTTTCTGACGCTATTACATTTTCCAATAAAATATTTCCAGTATCTGATTCAGAAAATAAATTTTTACATTTAGTATTAACAATTTTTAAATTTCCTGTTAAAGTAGATAAATCAAGCTTATTAGCATTTATACTTTTAATACGAATATTCCCTGTATCAGATTCCATAATAAATTCGTCATATTCATTTTTAGATAAATATATGGTTATTTTTGATGTACTAATACCTATATGTTCATACCATTTTCTATTATCATTAACTTCAACTAATAAAGTGTTCTCTTTTACATTAACTGAGTGTTTTATATTTTTATGTTCTTCACAAATAATCAAAGTATTTAAATTTTCAGAAAGTACAAAATCAATATCAGCAGTATCAGTTATAATTTTTATATTTTCAAAAGTTTCTTTAATTTCATATTCATTGGTTTCTAATTTAACTGTTATTGATAAACTATATAAAACGACACTTGCAACTAATAACAAACAAAATGTTATAGCAATCCAGATAATTGTTTTCTTCATAATCAATCCTCCATTTCAACAAATTACTATTTATTTAAATTAATAATTGAATAAACCATTAATGCTACTCCAAGACCAAATACTACACATCCATATACTTCTGACAAATGGTTTGCAAAAAAACCTATGGTTCCACTTCCTAAAGCACATAATATTGCATATAATAATTTTTTCTTTTTCATATATCTCAACTCCTTAACAACTTACTATTTGTCTCTCAGTTCTATTATACCATATTTCAAGGTATATTTTTTATTGTCTTATTAAACACAATATTACTAAATTTCGAACACAGAACTAAAACGATTTTTAAACTCGATTGCCAATGTCATTTTGGCAGTCGACAAAATTTAGCCTTTTTTTTATTAACCAAATCTTTGCAATCCTTTATAAATAAAGGAATTATGGCAATTTTTAGCAATACAAAATTTTTGTATTTTTGCTTCAAAAAAGGGTATCTAGATACCTTTTAAATACTCACCGGAAGGTATTTTGGCTTCCGAGAGCACTCGGGAAACCTAGCAGAAGGTATCTAAAAAAGTATCTAAAATTTAAAAATTAGCATTTTTTGAATATTTTTTGTATACAAATTTTTTATACCTATTTAGTAATCATAATATCTTAATATAACGATCATTTATCTTCTACTGGTTTAGCTTCACTTCTTTCACAAGTTCCACCACTATTTTTTACATAGGCATCAATAACATCTAATACTTGATATGCATCTCCATACTTTTCTAAACCAGTTATATTTGCTAAATATCCATCTCCACCTGCTTCTTTAATTTCTCCTGTTGTTTCATAGTAGTTAAATTCATACCCATATGTTTTATCATGTAAAGTACAATTAATTGAAACATTCATTAATCTTCCAGAATTATTTTCATGAATATTTTTAAAAATAATTCGTAGCGCAATTAGAAGAATTGGTGCAACTATTATAAAGATAACCATAAATTTAATTAGTTTTAAAATTAAACCAGCTAGTTTTTCTGTATTAGATGTTTTTTCAACTAGAATATTTTTAATATCATTATCAGTTAATTCATCTAAACTTACATTAAATATTTTAGATAATTCTTTTGATTGTTTTAAATCTGGTGATGTTTCTCCTAATTCCCACTTTGAAATAGTTTGTCTTGCTACACCTACTTTTTCAGCAAGTTCTTCTTGAGAAAGACCATTTTTCTTTCTTAAGTCCATAATCTTTTTTCCAATTTCCATAATCATCCCTTCTTTCAAATACAATCATATGATATTTAAAATCTATTCTCTACCAATTTTAACTGGAATACTCGCCCGTTTTTATAACATTTAAGCTACATATCTATTTTACCATAGAAATTGCAGATTTTTCACATTTGCTATTTAATCGTAAGATTACTATATTACGATTAAAGTATTAATACTTATTTTTTTAACTCAATCACCAATACCGTTTTGGCACTGAACACAATTTTATCTCTTTTTTTAAAACAAATCTCTGCAAAGCCTTATAAATAAAGGAAACACCGTATTTCTTCACCATACAAAATTTTTGTATTTTTACCCCATTTTTGGGTATTTAGATACCTTTTAGATACTCAGTGGAAGGTATCCAGAAAGGTATCAAAAGTATTTTGCAAAGTTTTTGAAAATTAAAAAACCCCTAATTTTATGGGGTTTTAGCTATTTACCACAACATTGTTTATATTTTTTACCACTGCCACATGTTAATAACAATCTAGTATATATAGTATTATGCGATATATATAGTATTATACGTTTTCCTAGGTATTACAAGATCTGGGATGATTTGGTATATATAGTACATATAGTATTATAAGTACTATGTGTTCACGAGCGTTTGCACACAAATTGCACACATTATATCATCAGCATTCGTCTCTAAATACATTATATCATGTTTTTATATATATTCATATTATTATCATCATTATGATAAAGATAATCTTTTTATACTTTGTTTTAAATAAGTATTTTTGTACCATTCAGCAAATAATTCAGTTGCAGATGTATGTCCATCATTTCTATTCTTTCTTTCTTCATCAGACATTTCAGCTAAAGTTTTATCACAATTATCTGGTACAAATACATACCATAAGTTAGATTTTGCTCTTTTTATTGAATCTCCTCTTTTACTGTATGCTAATGTTCCACTACTTACTCCATAAAAAGTATAAAAATCATTACCATCATAAAAAGTTAAACAATCAATAAATTTGCAGGTTCTATTAGTCTCATCCTTCATTGTTTCAAGTAATCCTTCTATATCTGAACTTATTCCACTTCTCTTAACAAATGCTCCAGGATATCCAGGATTATTTGGATAATTATCTATATAAAATCCTGTATCAGCTACAAAACAAGGTGTTTGTAAAATGTTATATGCATCCAATGCTTTTTTTCTTGATATTTTTTCAATATCATTTATTTCAATTTCTTCAAAGTCATATTCATAAAAGTCTATACCTATATTTTTTTCTTCAAAATATTCTTTAACTGAAACATATTTACCATAATTTCCAGTTACATAAATTATATTTTTCATTTTACATCTCTCCTCTAAAATTATATAGTTTTTTTACTAGTTTTGGATTGTATTCTGGTTGAGTTAAATCAATACCTTTATCATCAGCAATTTTCTTAGATAAAAAGTACATTTGTAACATAAGATAATACTCTTTCCAAAAATAGTCTTCTTTTATATTTTCTGTATCAAAAATAGATAGATTGGAATATTCTTTATTTATTAATTCAATTAATATATTATCTAGTTCTCTTCTTTGATGACATAAATAGATAACATGACTATCAGGATACTGAAATAACAAATTGCTTCTTCCATGACAATATGAACCTTTATCGTGCATAACTGGTGCTGCTAATCCAGTTTCAACTAAATTAGATTCTAAAACACCACTAGATGTTTTTGTTTCATAACCACTCATTATTTGAATTAAAGACACATCTTTGAAATTAACTGTTATTTTATCTATTTTCTCTCTACTTCTATTTAGTAATTCTTTTATCTTATCATTTATTTTTTTTATTTCATCAGATGCTATTTCCGTATTTAATGAAGTAGTTGCATCTAACATTAATGTTATTGGTCCAAAACTAGACGCTAATGAAATAAAACTCTTTTCTATTTGATATTTTTCATTACCCCAAGAAACAACTTGATAACCTACTTCTTGATTATTTTGAGTAATTAAAAATTTAGTACCATTAAAATCATCCAACACATCTTTAATACCATTTGTATTTCCACTTGTAGAAATTGCTATTAAATTTGAAAATTTATTTCTATTAGTCTTATAAAAATAATCTCTTGGTTCTATCACTTCACAAATAATTCCATCGATTCCTAATCTTTCTATAATTAATTGTAAATAATATGCAACGACTTTTGATCCTCCTGTTGCAATTATTAATGTTGGATTTTTATCAATTGTTAATTGATATAACATTTTTCTAATATCATTAGCTTTATTTAATAATGGATCATTTATACTTAATATTCTTTTTTCTAATTTTGAAAAATTTATTTCTGATGGTTCTGTATGTGTATGTTTAATTATTATAAAACCTCCTTCTTAATTAAATCTTAACAAAGAAAGAGGTAATATATATGTCAGTTATAAAAATTTTCTAATATTTCTATTGATTTTATTCTATTTATATAAAAATGTCTTATTTCATCTTTTAGTTCACAATAAGCTGCTACTCCCCATTCATTACCCAAAAGAATTAAATCATAAGGATGAATAGTTCTACTTGTAAGTTTTTCTTCATTTTTAGAATAATACTCTATTAAACATTTTCTTTTTTCTTTAATCGCCCTATTTATTAGATTAAATAAATTTTTATCTTTTACATTTATTTCATTTGGTGTAATAAACCTTTTTGGAACACTTACATTTTGATTTAAAACATATCCACCATAAGGTCCTTTGATAGTATCTATATAAATACCTGCCTTTTCTATTTCATCTTTATATACTCTAATCATCCTAGGAGTAACTTCTAATTTTTCAGACAATTCAGCAATACTATATTTTCTTCCTGTACTTAAATACTCAATCATAGTAAGTACATTACTAATTTTAGACATCATATCACCACCAATGTATCAATCTTATATCATATATATTTATACTAATTATATTACTAAAATCTATTATTTATAATATCATTCAATTATCTATTTTTCGTTCCCATCATTGCATATAAAATTTTTTCAATATCAGATGATGAAGTCTCTCCTTTTATTAAACCAGTATCAGCGCTTGAGAACAATAATGCCAGTATTTTATTATTTACTTCTTCATCAGTTAAATTGCCATTATTTATTAAAGATAGATAGAAATAAGTTAATGCATACTTTTGTTTATATTCAGTTTCTAAATGTTTAGATGACATTAAAAGCTTTACAAAAATTCTCAAGAAATATAATGCAATTGAAATTATAGAAATAATTATAAATCCAGCTGGAATATTAATATTATTATTAAATATAGTAATTTCTAAAATTGTTTTATCTCCAAATTCAATTTTAGGACTTATGATTAGATACAATAAAATAATTATAAATATAACTATACCGCCTACTATAAAGCTATATTTTTTTACTTCTGCCTTATATTTATTAGCCTCGTTTTGCATATGTTCTGCCGGTTTAATAACTTTTAATTTTTCCTCATATGTTTTTTCTATGTTTTGTAATCTTCTTTCAGCATCTTCTTCAAAACTATCAAATCTAACTTTAGCATCATTGCTAAAGTTACTATAATCAGTTCTTACTTTTTCAAACCAATCCCTTTCTGCTTTTTTTACTTCTGACATATATTCTATGTATTCTTGTTTTTCATTTTCAATAGCAGTTATTGCTGTTGAATAAGCATTATTTATTTTGTCTATCTCTGTTTTAGATACTGATTTTCTAGTTAATGATTTATAATCATTTTCTCCAATCCTAAATCCCAAATAAGAAAATGCAACTTCACGTTCAATTTCATCACTACTGTTTATAGTTGATGTCAAATTAGAATTACTAGTTAATAAATTTATATAAATTTCTATACCTCTAATATCATATTTATCATATATATATTTTAATACTGTAAAAGATTTATATGACTTATTTTCATTTAAGCTATCTATAAAAATAAAATTTAATTTTTTACTATTATTATAATCTAATCCTAGTTTATTTCGAATATTACTTTCAATATTTCTTTTTAAAGTATCTTCATCTTCTAATTCCATTAGTGAAGTAATCCAAGATTCTATTTTTGTTATTTCAGCATTTATATAATTAGCATATGGTTCTATTTTATCTTTATATAATAATAAATTACTTTTAAAAAATGTTTTTAATTCAGTTAGATTATTAAACTTTTTTGTTTTATTCAATTTATCTTTCAATATAATATTATTTTTTAAAATATGATTACTTATATTATTTTCAATATCAATCTTCTTCATTTCAATCAAAACTCCCTGCTTATTTTAAATTCGCTCAATTAATACTGATTATTATATCATAAAATAAAAACATTTCATATATAATACAAAAAAATATGTACTAATGCTGACTTTTCTTTGTTTACATAACTAAAATCCTTTGTTTATAAGGGTAAATATAAAATGTGTGCATAAATTTTTATATCATGCACACATTTTGCACACAAATTAGCGTTTTTGGACAAAAATTGACCATTTTTATGAATTTTTTAATTTTTCAAAATCTCGCAAGCCCTTATTTTATGGACTTTCAGCTATTTACCACAACATTGTTTGTATTTCTTGCCGGACCCACATGGCGGCGCAGTTTGGCAACCTCGAGATGCCTTGAGTCGTTAAATTCCTTTAAAACTCGTTAAAATTGTTTAATTTTAATCTCGAGACACCTCGGCAATGCCAGCAGAACTTATCTAAAAACTTATCTAATTTTATATTTCAATAATTTTTTTTCTAACATTTTAGATAAACATTTTATACTTTCTTCATCAAATGGATTATACATATTATATTTTTCAATAATACTTTTAAATGGATAATATGAAGCTATTGAGCCAATATTTTCAAACATATTCATATCTTTTTCACACCCATCAAAAATAGCAAATGCTCCGAAATAAGATAACGCATAATCAATGTAATAAAATGGATCTAACATTATATGACTTTGTCTATAAAAATATCCCCCTGTTTCTAAATTTATGTGACCTTGATTATTTTTATCAAATTTATACTTTTTCGATAATTCTAACCATGTTATTCTTAAATCCTCTTTTTTTAAATTTTTATTTGAGTATATTTGTTCTTGGAATTCATCAACCAAGCAAACATAAGGAATCACACTTACTAAATTATATATTTTCATAAAACAATATTTTTTATAATCTTCTGCAGAAAACAAACTATCAGAATAATTCATACAAATAAGTTCCATTGCATATGAAAACATTTCTGCAATATCAAAAGTTGGATATTTTAATAACGAAGAAACTACATAATTTTTATCTTTAATTCCAGCATGATATTTTTGATATGCGTGTCCAAATTCATGAGAAACTGTTTGTATATCTAAATAAGAATTTTTAAAATTACCAGTTATAACAGGCATAGCAGATTCAGTCAAATAATTAGTAATAGCAAAATTAACTTTATTATCTCTTGTTTCTAAATCAATGTATCCATTTTCTAACATTTCTATATAAAATTTATATAGATCACTATCTATTTTTTTTAAAGTTTCTCCAAATTTAACCAATAATGCTTTTCCGTTAAATAATATTACAGGCATTTCTTTAAAATAAATAGTATCAAAATATTCAATATTTTCTATATCTAATTCTTGGTTTTTCCATTCATTTAGTTTCTTACATAAAGGAACTAGGTATCTTATGACACCATTTCTAAAATTAGATATATCTAAATAATTGTATCCAAATCTTCTTAATTTATACAAACTATATATTGAATAATTTTCAAACCCTAGTTTACTAGCTATTTCATTTCTAACATTAACTAAATTAAATAAAATTTCATCTAATTCTGCTTGATTATTATAATAAAAATCGTTAACAGCATCATGTGCTCGTTTTCTTACAGTTCTATCCTTATCAGAAAAAAATCCACTAACATAAGCCAAATTTCTTTCTTCACCATCAAATAATATTTTTTCTCTTATTATTTTTCTATATTCTGTTTTTAAATCACTTTCTACTTTTTGTAACTCTATTATTTTATCAGAAGTTATTCTTACTTGAAGTTCAATTGTGTTGAAAAAATTTTCTGGCACAATTTCCTTTAATTGTTCTTTAAATCTTGAATCTATACACAATTTATAAAAAGGTTTAAATAACAAATCAAATTTGGGCTTGTATTCATTCCAAAAAATTATTTCATGTTCAAAATACTCATCATTAGAATCTCTCATATTTCTTATATCAGCATAGTCATACATTTCTTCTATATGATTTTGAATTTTTATAATTTCCTTAAAAGTTGAAAGATATTTTTCATATGTTTGAGCAGTTTCTAATCTTGTTATTAATAAATTTAATTTTTCTTCTATAACTTCATAATTTGGTCTAATATATTTTATTTGATCAAATTTAATCATTAATACCACCTTCTTTATTATTATATCATATACCTGACCAGAACTATGCTGGGAATGGTCAATTTTCTATTTTTCTTTTATTTATAGGTATTTCAGAGTACTTATTAAATTTCTAGATAAGTTTTAGATAAGCAAAAAAACTATCTAAAGCTTATTTAAACGTACTTTTTACCATTTTTATGTAACATCAAAAATCAAAAAAATCCTCGTAAAGCCTTTATTTACGGGGATTTTCTATATTATTTACCACAACATTGTTTATACTTTTTACCACTGCCACATGGTAAAAAGATTCCTAGCTTTTGGTAGCACTTTATAGCTTTTGAGAGCGTTTGGCAGCCCTTTTTCGCCCTTTTTGGCTTCCGAGAGCATTCGGGAATCCTAGCTAAGGGTATCTAAAAAGGTATCTAATTTTCAAAAATTACCATTTTTCAAATATTTTTTGTATTACTGTTTAACTCTTTAATTTTTCTTTAATAAATTTTATTTTTTTATCATTTTCTTCTCTGGTATTTTGATCATTAGATTCTCTAAAATAATCTAAAAATTCAAATTCTATATATAGCCATTCACTTATTCCTTTAAAATATTCAATAATGCCATTAATCTCTTCTTCGTTGTCTTCTTTCGTTGCATAGCCTGTCAATATAAGGTAAAATTTCTTACCTTTTAGTAATTCGTGATTATACAAAGGATTAAATCTATCTATTAAATTTTTTAATATTCCATTAATATTACTCATATACATTGGACTGGCCAATAGAATGTCATTTGCTTTTATTATTTCTTCATATACATTATTTGTAATAAAGTCATTTAAAACACAATGTCTTTCAAGATTGTCTTGACACCTTTCACAACCTAAACAAAAATCCATTTTTTTGTTTGCTAATGATATTAACTTATCGCTGTCACTTTTAATATCATTTAATATTTTGTAACAATTCACTTCTCTATTAGAACAATTTATCAATAACATATATTTTTCCTCCTTTTAAAGATATAATACTTATTCATTGTTTAATTCAAATAATTCTTCCTTAATATTTTCCCATGGATATACAGAAACAAGATGATAATTTATTCCTAATTTTTTACACTCTTCTTCGGAAATTTGTTTTGTTTCATTTGTAATCAATCCCCAAGTTGTATAACAAACATTATCTACATTGTTTCTATATGAATAATCTCTTGTTAATGATACATAGATTATTTTTACATTTTCACCAAATTTTTCTCTTAAAAGCTTTACTGCTATATTTGATGTGGTTCCTGTAACGTGATTTCCTTCAACAAGTAAAATGCATTCATCTTCTGCTACTTGTGTATTTTTTTTATAGTCCAAACCGACCTTTAAATCTATATCATGAGTTTCGCTATTATGTTTCAATTGTATTGGTAACATATCTATGATATTAAACATATGGGATAATTTGACAGCAGGAACGCCTCCACCTCTTAATATTGGGGCTATATATTTAATTTTTAAATTATTTTCAGTTATATAGTTTTTTACATCTGAATAAATTTTATCTATAAATTCATCTATTCTTTTCCAAGATATCAAATCTAAATCCTTTTCAGTATATTTGTATTTCATAAAGTCATCTCCTAATAAATATTATATCATAATTTTTTTGCTTATATTTAATGAAAAATAAATCATTTAATATCTGTGTTCTATGTCTATACAATTTTTTTGCCGAAATTACAAAGAATTTATATTTTATACAACTAAAATTTGAACAATAAATTTCACAAAACGTATGTTAAAACGTATATAAAAAGCATTAATTATAGTTAGATAAATTGTAATTTGTATTACTTATTCAAATAATATTTGTTGTCTTTTGTCTTTACTAAAATCTTTTGTTTTTGTAATTTATCATTTATTCTTACAAATCTATCAGGTTTTCCAACACCAACTTCTTCTAATGTTTTTGCAGTTTCTTCACTAATAGCACCACATAAATATAATTTTTTGATTATTAAATTTCTTCTTAATAAATATATATTTAACATAATTTTCAATTTTTCCATTTATCCAATTAAAACACAAGTTGAATAATAATGAAAATCAACATTCCAATAATTCCACTCAATACTGCAAATTTAAGTCTTAATCTCTTACCATATTTTTCTATTAAATACAAACGAAGATGTTGTTCTGAAAAAAATTTAAAATCCTGTTCAAGCATTTTTTCTCCATAATAAAATTCGTTAATTGAAATTCCTAAAGTATTACACAAAGAATCCAAAATAGTATAATCAGGCAAAGATTTTCCATTTTCCCATCTACTAATAGATTTTGATGACACCTCTAAAATTTCGCTTAGTTGTTCTTGTGTGATATTTTTTTGTTTTCTGCATTCTAAAATAAATTTACCTATTTTTTCTTGGTTCATTATTATCCCTCTTTTCTAAAACAATTGTATATTATATGCTTTAAATTTAACAGGACATAAACTGAGAGTTTATCAAATTACTATTTTTCTATTTAATTATATCATTTTTTTATAATTAATTTGTCAGAATTATGCTCAAAATCACTAAAAAAACGTATGTAAAACGTATGTAGAAGCACTTTTTGAGGGAAAAGTACAACTTTTCAAAAAAATAAAAACCCCGGAAACCATTATATTTCTTGGGTTTGTGAGGCTATTTACCACAGCACTGTTTATACTTGCGACCGCTGCCACATGGCAACCTATTAAAACAACCAGGTAATTTTTTGTTTGAAAATTGGGCTTTCTTACTCATAAGTTTTAATAACTTACACTTAAAAAATTGCAATAAAGTGATGTCTAATTTTCTAACAATGCGGTTTAAACTTATCTAATAACTTATCTTAAAAAATTGATTTGTTAATAATATAATATAGAAACTATAATTGCTAGAATTTTTTGACTAATTTTCTTTCAAATGATGTAACAGGGTATCCGTCTACTTTTGCACCTAAAAGTATTGTTATTTCTTTACCATTTTTATGTTTAACAAAGTTTTCAATATCTTCATCTACTAAATATATTAATTCAAATGGTAAACCATTTTGTCTAGAAATAATCTCTCTTGTTTTATCACTCAAACTATAACCATCTACATTTTCTCTTTTTTTACCAAGTACTATTAATGTATCAATTTCAGCATCATCAAAATATGTTCCACTTTGAAATTTTTCTATTTCCTCTTCTTTATTAATGAAAGCCCATTGTAAAGTTAATAGTCCTTCATCGTCATCTTTAGTAGTATAAAAAACTGTTGGTTCGCCATATTCTTCACTTAATATTGAATAGAAATCACTTAAGGCAGCCATTTTTTCACCAAGTGAACTACCACAATGATTAGACCCCACACCTATTCTTAAAAACTCATTTTCAGAAAATTTAAAATAAAATGGCAAACAGCATCCATTAAACATATATTCCCCATTATTTCTTCTGTATGAGGATAAATATTTACCACTTGGAATTTCTATATACGTAGAACCATAAAAATCAATTTTATCTCCTAATTTCTTCTTTAGCTTACTTGCTAACAAATTGCAATCTTCCGCTTTTGAATATAACTCACTCATTTATAAAACCTCCTGATCTGAATATATTATATCATATTTTTTAATTGTTCAGGTATTCAATTTGTTTTACCATCATTATTATAGAGTCAAAATCAATAAAAAAACTTATCTAAAACTTATCTAAACGACTTTTTTGAGGTATAATTACCTAAAAATTGTAATCATCAAAAAGCCCGCAATCCCTTTATTTATGCGGGCTTACAGGCTTATTTTCCACAACATTGCTTATATTTCTTTCCACTGCCACATGGATTTTAGTTTTCGGGTTTTTAACAGCATTTTCGGGCTTTTGGGGGGCTTCTAGGATCCCTTTTTTGCCCTTTTTGGCTTCCGGCAACACTCGGGAAGCCTAGCAGAGAGTATCTAAAAAGGTATCTAAAATTTAAAAATTAGCCTTTTTCGAATATTTTTTGTATTTCAATTTTTTACATAATAAATTATTTATTTTATCTTCTTAATGATTTAACATATTCTTGATGTCTAACTTCTTCTGGCTTTTCCAACCACCAATTGTTGTAGTCATTATTAATACCTTTTTCAAACAATTCTCTATTAGAATTTAGAAATGCCATCCAATCCTTATTAAATTCAATACACCACCAAAAATCAGTTCTTAATTTTTTAAAACCTGTATCCTTTGTTGATGAGGTTGGTATTTTTTCTAACTCTGAATATTCTTTTAAATGATATGGGGTATTTATAAATGAAGCTAATCCCTCTAATATTTCATTTGATAATTCTTGATTTGAAAATAATATTAACTCATTATTTTCCTTTGTATATATTCCCGTAGAAGTATATACATAACTATCAAAGTCATGCATAATTCTTCTGAAAGATCTTGGAATAGCACCAAATTCAAATTCAGCTGAACCCATATAATCTAAATCTACTACTCCATCTCTTCCAGTTAAACCGTTTCCATCTTTATTAAACTTTCCTCTTTGTATTAAATAGAACTTCATTAATTATCATCCCTTTGTGATTATTTATTATAGCATAATTACTCATAAAAACAATAATTTAACCTAATAATTATCGTACTTCTTTATATTTATTATTTTATCATTCTAAACTCGTTTACCATTGTCATTTTGGCAATGGACACAATTTCTTCTTTTTTCTTAATTAAATTTTTGCAAATCCTTATAAATAAAGGAAATATCGTGATTTATATCAATACAAAAATTTTGTATTTTAAGCCCATTTTGGGGTATCTAGATACCTTTTAGATACTCAGCGGAAGGTATGTAAAAAGGTATCTAATTTTCAAAAATAAGCCTTTTTCGAACATTTTTTGTATTGCTTTTTTAACACATTTTTTATTAATTAAAAATTATATTTTTAACTTCTTACAATTATTTTTAGAAGAATACTTTATCCTTTGATATAAATCACTTTTTAATTCTTCTGGTAACATAGGCATATTTGCCAATTCTGTCATAAAATTAGTCTTTGAGTAATTATCTAAAGGTTGATTTTCAAATTCCATACTCCAATCAAAAGCAAAATAATTATCTTCTTTTTCAAATTCATTTCCAGGATAATCTAATATAATTGCACTATATTGTCCACCAAAACTGCTTTCTCCGATTATTGTCGAACATGAAAATCTATTAAGATCTTCTTCTTTTGTTTCATAATCAATTGGAAGTAATTTATAACCACTTTCCCAATTAACACCAGTTAATATGTATCTATCTAGATTATAATATTTTTCTAATGCCTCTAATACAGCAGCATTATTCAAATTATTATTTTTTACATAAGTTAGTATCTTCCACACAGTAAATGTTGGAATCTTTTTTAACCACTGATTTTTTTGTCTTCTTTCTTCTAATCTTTCTATGGATTCTTGAAAGACTTCAAGAAATATTGGATTACTTTTTAATGATTCAATATGTTTATATAAAACAGTATTTTCCATATTTTCATCTGTAAATAAAAATTCTTCATACGCATCAACTATATCATTACATACCTTTGCAAAAAGATAAGGTTTTTCTTGATGCATATTTTTTTTGCAATCACTTGATAATTGCGTTAATAATGACAACATTTCATCATCATTTGTAATTTTTAATTTTTGCTTTTTTATTTTTTTAATTAACTCTTTATTTGATTTCAATTGTTTTTTATAATATTCTTTTTCAATCCCATCACCAATACACAAAGCTAATATTAAATCTCTATTTTCATAAATATATAAATATCTTTTTATTAATTCATCTTGAACTAAGTTAATTTCCATAAAACACTCCTATCAATTATTATATCACAAAATTAGCAATTTTTATAAATAAAATACTAGAGTTTAAATATTAATGTTTTATGTCTATTTGGCAGTGGACACAATTTAATCTTTTTTTATTAGATAAATCTTCGCAATTCCTTATAATTAAAGGAAATATCGTTATTTTAAGCAATACAATTTTTTTGTATTTTTGCTTCAAAAAAAGGTATCTAGATACCTTTTAAATACTCATCGGAAGGTATCTAAAAAAGTATTTAAATTATTTTTATAATTTTAGGCATCAAAAAAGCCCTTGTTTTACGGGCTTTATTTTACTTACCACAACATTGTTTGTACTTTTTGCCACTGCCACATGGACACGGATCATTTCTTCCAATCTTATTACCTACTGTCTTAGGTTTCTTTTGAACTTTTTCCTTCCCATCATTAGTTCTAATATTCTTAACTTCATGACGCTCTATATTTTGTCTAACCTCAGCTTTCAATAAAAATTGTGATATTTCCGCATTTGTAGAAGCAATCATTCTATCAAACAAATCAAATCCTTCTAAAGCATATACCTGAAGAGGATTAGATTGAGCATAACCACGAAGCCCCACACCTTCTTTTAAATTTTCCATCGCATCTAGCTGATTCATCCAATTTTTATCCAAAATTCTAAGAGTAATAGACTTTTCAAAATCATCTTGTAGTTCATCAGGAAAATCCTTCATTTTCTCATCATAATCTTTAATAACAACATCATATATCTTACTTATAAGTTCTTCATTATTTAAATCTTCTAAATCATTTTTTACTAATTTTTCTTTCTTAAGTAAATTAGCATTAAAAACCTCAACTATATTATCTAAATCATTACTAGTAATAACTCCCTCTGGGGCAATATGACTGTTTACTTCATAAGAAACAAAATCTTTAAAAGTATTAAGTATTCTATCTCTTATACTCTCATTATCAAGTATTTCATTTCTTCTATCATAAATAATCTCTCTTTGTTTACTAATTACATTATCAAAATCTAATAAACCTTTTCTTCTGTCAAAATTGAATCCTTCAACTTTCTTCTGAGCAGTCTCAAGATTTTTAGAAATCATTTTATTTGAAATAGCTTGGTCTTCTGCCACTCCCAAAGAAATCATAACACTTTTCATTCTTTCAGAACCAAACTTAATCATCAAATCATCTTCCATAGATACAAAGAATCTAGAGGTACCAGGATCTCCTTGTCTTCCAGCACGTCCTCTTAACTGATTATCAATTCTTCTAGAATCATGTCTTTCAGTACCAAGAACATAAAGCCCACCTAGTTCTCTAACACCTTCACCAAGTTTAATATCCGTACCACGTCCTGCCATATTAGTCGCAATAGTAACAGCATTTAACTTTCCAGCATTTTCTATTATACTTGCTTCACGTTCATGGTTCTTAGCATTTAATAGTTCATGCTTAACTCCAGCTTTAGTTAATAATTGATCTACAACCTCACTCATTTCAACAGAAGCAACACCAATTAAAACTGGTCTACCACTTTTATGTATCTCTTTAACAGTTCTAACAAGAGCTGTAAGCTTACCGTTCATTGATGAATAAATTAAATCAACAAGATCTTCTCTTATAACAGGTTTATTTGTAGGGATACATACTACATTAGTATTATAAATATCAACAAACTCTTCTTCCTCAGTTTTAGCCGTACCAGTCATACCAGAAAGTTTATTATACATTCTAAATAAATTTTGAAAAGTTATTGTCGCTAAAGTCTTAGTCTCTTCATTAATTTCAACACCTTCTTTAGCTTCTAAAGCTTGATGTAATCCTTCACTAAACTGTCTTCCATGCATTAATCTACCAGTAAATGTATCAACAATAACAACTTTTCCATTATCAACAACATAATCAACATCTCTCTTAAATGCATAATTAGCAATCAAAGCTTTATCAATATTATGTACTAAAGAACTATTTTCAATATCATACAAATTAGTTAAATTCAAAACTTTTTCTAGTTTTTGAACACCTTCTTCAGTAAGAGTTACTTTCTTTGTTTTTTCATCTATTACATAATCATCTATTTTAAGATTTTTAACAGTTCTATCAGCATCTTTATAAATATTAGATGACTTTTGAGCACCACCAGATATAATCAAAGGAGTTCTAGCTTCATCTATTAAAATAGAATCAACTTCATCAATTATCGCAAAATTTAGTCCCCTTTGAACTCTCCTTTCACTTCTAACAACCATATTATCACGTAAATAATCAAAACCAAGCTCATTATTAGTTGTATAAGTAATGTCCGCATTATAAGCCTCTTTCTTTTCAAGAGGGGATTTATCTCTAATATTTATGCCTACACTTATACCAAGAAATTCATAAATAGGTCCCATCCATTCAGCATTTCTCGTAGATAAATATTCATTAGTAGTTATAACATGAACCCCAAGTCCACTCAGAGCATTTAGATATGCCGGTAAAACAGTAGTTAAAGTCTTACCTTCACCAGTTTTCATTTCAGCAATATTACCACGATGAATCGCAACACCACCAATAAGTTGAACTCTGAAAGGTTTTTCTTTTAAAACTCTAAAACAAGCTTCTCTCGCAACCGCAAAAGCTTCTACTAAAATATCATCAAGACTCTCCCCTTTTTCAAGTCTACTTTTAAACTCATCAGTTTTAGCTTTTAATTCAACATCTGTTAAAGACTGCATCTTATCATCTAATAACTCTATTTCATCAACAATTTTGTTAATCCTTTTTAATTCTTTTGTTTCATAATCAAATATGCTTTTAAATAATTTCATAAGCCACCTCATAATAAATTATATCAAAAAAGAGTTAATATACCAATAACTCTTTTTAATTTCACAAAATTTACTAATTTACTTCTATAAGTCCATAATCTCCATCTTTTCTTTTATAAATAACGCATGTCTTATTACTATCTACATCTTTAAACACAAAGAAAGAGTGCCCTAAAAGTTCCATTTGAGTAATAGCTTCCTCTTCATCAATAGGCTTTAAAAATAATTCTTTTCTTCTAACAACTTTTAAATCATTTTGAGTATCTAAATCTTCTTCAAAAAACATTTCAGCTTCTGGTATATCTTTTACCCTTTTACTAATTACTTTAGTTTTAAATTTTCTAATTTGTCTTTCAATTTTATCTACAATCAAATCAATCGCAGCATATAAATCATCATTTTTTTCTTCTACTCTGATATTATATTTTCCACTCCAAATTGTAACTTCTATCTTTTGATCCTTTCCTTTAGTAGAAATTACAGCTTTAACCTCAGCTCCTTCATCATCAAAATATTTTTCAATTTTAGAAAGCTTTTCTTCAAGATAATCTTTAATAGAATCAGTAACCTCTATCTTATTACCTCTAATATTATATTTCATATAATTTCCTCCTATAATAAGAATACCATAAATAAACTGAATATAGAAGAAAATATATTATAATTCACAAAACTTTTACAAAAGAAAAAACACTAAAAAGTGTTTTATTATACAATAGTTAAGCTTACTTCACGAACATCAATTGCTTGATTACCTTTAGTTGTTTCCACTAAAGTAAACTCTACAATATCGCCTTCTTTTAAAGTTTTGTAACCATCACATAAAATAGCTGAATAGTGAACAAAAATATCTTCACCAGTTTCATCAGCAAACTCAATAAATCCATAGCCCTTTTCATTATTGAACCATTTTACTCTTCCTTTGCTCATTTCACACCTTCCCTTCTTATACTTCAATAATAAACTACCATGCATAGCTAGCACAAGAAAAATAATACTCTAAAAATCGACATATTAAATACAAATGTCGTAAAACACAAATATCATGTCATCAAACAAAAAAAATATATTAATAATTTAAATAAAATGTTATTCAAACAAATAAAATAAAAAATATATATTAAGTACAAAAAAATCTATATAAATTATTATATTATTTATTTGGAGGTAAAATGAAACAAGCAATAATAAATAATACTATGAATAGTATTAAAAAATACAAAGACTTCAATGATATCAAATTAGCAGAAATAAAATATGGATTAGAATCACTATACTTAACAATAACAAAAATAATTGTAGTAATCCTTATATCTATACCACTTAATACAACAAAAGAACTATTATATATATTTTTATTTTATGGATTATTAAGAATATCCGGGTTTGGAGCACACGCCAAAAAAAGCATTCATTGTTGGATATTTACAATATCAGTATTCATTTTAATACCTTACTTAGCAAAAACATTATTTATATCTAAAATAACATCAATAATAATTATGTCTGTATTGTTAATTCCTATAATAATTTATGCACCCGCAGATACCGAAAAAAGACCACTTATACATGCTAAAAAAAGAAAAATTTATAAAGTAATTTGTTCATTAAACACACTCACTTACTTATTAATAACAATTTTCGCTTATAATCAATATTTCTCAAATATATTTTTATTCTCGATTTTAATTCAAGTAATTATGGTATTACCAATTACCTATAAATTACTAGGAATTAAATATAATAATTATAAAACTTATAAAAGAAAGGAGGATATAAAATGAAATTATTTGCTTCAATAGCAGCTTTCGTTGGAGCTCTAGTTGCTGCTACTGCTACTACTGGATGTTTCCATCTAGCTATAGATGAACCTCAAATGCCTGAAAGTTTATTATAAAAATAATTAGCAACCGCTAATTATTTTTCTTTTATATTTATATTTAAAATTGAAACAAAGTTACCATTTTCTAAAAATTGATTAAAAGTAATATTTGAAGACTTAGATATTAAACTTTTTAATATAAATAAACCGTATCCACTACTAGAAGTTTTACTACTATATCCTTTATTATAAATTTTACTAAAATCAATTTTATTACTATCACAACTATTTTCTATTCTGATTATTAAATTATCATTTTCCCTATAAAACTCAATAATAACATACTTATTTTTACTTTTAATAGACGCATCATTTGCATTATCTAAAAGTATACCTAATGCTTTTGTAATCAAAACGAAATCTTTATTAACAATTTTTTCTATTGATTCCATAACAACATTAGATAAAATTATTTGAACATCTATACCACTAGATTTCATATCGTATATTTTATAATACAACATTCCTTTTAAACCTGAAGGTAATTTATAAATATTTTTATAAGAAGTTCCACTTTTCTTATATTTATTTATAAAATCATTCAAAACAATATCATAATTCTTTGAATTTTTATTTTTATAACTTTTTAAAACAATTAAATCATTATGAACTTCATGCAATTTAACCCTATGTTCATCTATTAATTTCTCATAATTAGACATAAAATCAAGCAACACCTCATGTTTATGTTTTACTAAATCTGATTTATGTTTAATATAGAATATAACAAATAATAATAAAATTAAACAAACTAATAAAAATATATTATCAAAATAATTATATGAATATGTAAAATTACTCTTGTATTTAAAGACTAATATTAAAAGATATATCAATGATATTATCAAAGAAACAAATATTAATAAACCATCTTTAATCTTATGTATTAACATATTCGAAAACCTTCTGACAAAATTTAAAGAAACAAATAAATAAGTCAAAACATACACACAAGTTGAAAGAAAAACTTTATAGATGCTTGAATTATCAAACTCAATAATCGAACTATATGATGGCAATAAAAAAATAACAAAAGAAAAAATTATTTCAGCTATAGCCATTACTATAAAAAACACTAAACTTCTAAACAAACATTCTTTAAAGGAATCTCTAAAAATAACATAATTAGAAAATAGAGTTAAAAGAAAACTTATTAACAACATACTAAACGATAAATTACAATATGTATTAATTGTCATTAAACATATAGTTAAAATTGTACATAAAACTTTTCCAATAGTATTTAACTGAAATTTGTTATCTGAAAGTTTTTCATAACATTTATACTGAAAATAAATAGCCATTTCCAAACCTAAAGCAATAACAACATAATCAATCACGTCCATAATTCTCAAGCTCCTTCTTATGTGCCACCGATAACAAATTCTTACATAAATCATTATCGAAAGTTACATTAAATGTTTTCCAATTTAAACATTTTACTCTATCCATATTTATAATTGCACCTTTAGTACTTTTTAAAAAACTTTTACCTAATTTAACTTTAATTTCATTAACTGATTTATTTTGATAATAAATCTTTTTATCCGTAACAATAGCAGTTCTTCTACCTTCTCTAACAACATAAAGAATACTTTTTAAAGGAATAACATGATCCATGCTTTTGTAAGTAAACTTAAAAGATTTATTTAATCCAAATATTTCAATACACAAATCAAAAAGTTCATGCAGGTCTTTTACATAATTGCTATCTTTCAACAAATAATCTAATAAAACAAGTCTTTTTTTAAAAGAACTAAGAGCAAAAGAATTATATGCAGTCAAAACAATAATTTGACTTAACCAATCATTTAATCTTATATCTCTTGCTACATCAATAGCAGTACCACTAGGCAAATCAAAATCTAATATATAAATATTATTTTCTTTATTGTTCCTAATATGTTTAATTAATTTTTTATCATAATCATCAAACTCATGAACTTTAAAATCCAAACTATTACTCATCATGAATTTAACTATAATTTCTACTACTATTTTTCTATACTGCTCATTATCCTCTACTACAACAAAATTAATCATTGCCTCACCCATTAATAAGAGTATATTAGCACATTCACAAGTCATTTTCAATATTATAAATAAAATAAAATTAATTATTAATTAATTATATATTAAACAATTAAAAACCTTGCTTTTTAAAGCAAGATCATTAATAAATATAATATTTCTATCTAAAATCCTCAATAGATAAAGTATATAAATTTTCCGGATCTATTACCTCTCCTTTATAATAAACTTCAAAATGAAGTGTATTAGAAAAATCAGAATTTATACTTGAACTACCACTAACACCAATTATCTCTCCTTGTGAAACTTTATAACCAACATTCATATTTACATCGTTAATATTGCTATAAACGGTTGTTAAATTATCATTGTGTTTAATAGTCACAATATTTCCAAAAATATCACTTTCTTCTATTGAAAATACCTCACCATCCAAAACAGCAACAACATCAAAAACTTCATTATCAATATAATCTACACCTGAGTTTTGCATATAAGTATTTTCATAATACACAAGTGAGCCCTCTTGTTCAGCACTATCAGCTTCAAAATCATAAAAATACTTTCCAATTGTTACAGTGGAAGAAACATAAGGTCTTATAATTTCGCTATTATCTCCATCTCCAACAACAGGCATTAAATCTCCTTCAAAAACTCCATCCAAAGTATAATTATAATCAACACTATCATTTAAAAAATTATTAATTCCATTAAGAATCATAACAGTACTAATAACCATAATAGCTATAACCGCAACATATACTGTTGGTATAATAAGTTTACTATAATCTCTTTTCATATTTCACTCTCCTAAATATAGAGTGAACATTTTTTTATTAATTATACATAAGTTCTACACCAGTATAGTAATGTTTTAAAATTTCTTCATAACTTTTTCCATTTTTAGCCATACCTTCCGCGCCATATTGACTCATACCAACACCATGGCCATAACCCTTAGTTTTAATAGTAACAAGTTTTCCATAACTAATTTCAAAATCAGTAGATTTAAGATCAAGTTTATTTCTAAACTCTGTTCCTTTAAACTCTTTATTGTTAACAGTAATAGTATTTACTCTTCCACTATTAGTTTTATCTATAGTTATGGTTTCAATTTTTCTATCACTCATTCCTAATTTATCAAAAAATAAATCAGTACTTAAAACAACACTATCTTCTTTAAAAGAGTAATTCTCATCCCAAGAAGAATCAACACTAACTAAATAATCTAATTTTTCACCAAAAACAAGTGATACATCCTCAGTCTTTCCATTAGAAATAGAAAAATAAAAAGATTTTATAATTTCATCATCATAAGTTAAATATTCTCCTTCAGTAGAATTAACAGCATCCTTGATTTTATTATAATACTTTTCAAAACTATCATCCCATTTATCTCTCATTTCATCTTCATCAATATAACATTGATCGCTAATAGTTGATGTTAAATCATATTCCTTATTTCCGTTCATTTTATAAAGCGCAAAAGTTCTTGCCGCAACAGCCATCGCTTTTAAAGCCTCTACTTCAAAACTAGCAGGCATTTCACAAGCAACAACTCCAATAACATAATCTTCAAGATCAATATTTATAATATCATCTTTATATAATAAATTAACTGTTTTACTATTTTCTTTCTCATCTAACGATTCATATAAAATATCTTCATTTATAGAAAGCATATCTTCATTTTTTTCCATATTATAAAAATAACTATGTATAAAAATCACAGCTAAAAACGTAATTATAATTATTTTATTTTTCATATTATATTTTATTCACAAAATACAAAAATATTCAAAAAAAAGAAGAAGATCAATTACTTTCTTCTATTCTAGCTATTTTTTCTCTTCTTCTAATATGTCTATCTTCATTAGATAATGATGAATTTATAAAAGACTCTACTATACTAACAGGATCATCTATACTCTCACCAATAGCAATTACATTCGCACCATTATGTTCTCTAGCAAGTTTGGCTTCTCTTACATCGCTTACCTTTGCACATATAATACCATCTATTTTATTCGCAACAATACTCATTCCTATTCCAGTACCGCAAATAAGAATACCAAGATCAACATTTCCTAAATTAATTTCTTCACATAACTTTAAAGCATAATCAACATAATCAACATTATCCTTATAATCAGCACCATAATTAATATAACTAATTTTCTTTTCATCAAAATAATTAATTATTTTACCCTTTACATCAATTCCATGATGATCATTCGCAATACCTATAATCATTTTTTCTCCTTAATCTTTGCTTCTTTAGTATTATCACCAATCTTAACAACATTAGTATTAGCAAGCATATCATGAAGTCCTCTTCCATCTAATCTAAACATCATCATACCAAAACTAACAAACAAAAGTGTTAAATCTAGTAATTGTACATAACTAGCAAGATTCATGTATAAATCTTTATTAAAAATATAAAACAATGAAATAGATAACATCAACGTAGCAATACTATTAATTATAACAGATCTTATTAAAACTTGACTAAACTTAAGTTTACCATCCAAAGAAACAACATTAATTTTAAGAAGTGCCTTTCCAATAGTTTTTCCACCATTAAAATACTGAAAAACAACAAAATATAAAATAGTAACAACTAACTGAATAATTGAAGTTGGCATTCCATACTTAGTCATATTATAATTTAACAAAGATAACTCCTCATTTATTTCTTCATCAGTTTTTTCTTCACTTATAATATCATCTTCTAACACTATATCATCATCTTTAGTATCTTCAACATTATTGCTATCTTCTTTAATATCTTCTTTATTTTCTACTTCATTTCTATCTTCCTTATCAACATCACCAAGCAACTGAGAAGTATATAAATCCATATACTTTTCATAAGTTTCATTATATTCATCTAAATAAGGATTTAATATAGATAAACTAGCAAACATACTAGCAATAAACATCACAATAAGTGAATCAATCAAAAAAGCCCCAAATCTCTTTCCAGTAATTTTTTCCATAATTTCCTCCGTTTCTATTTTGACTTCTTATAAAATATTGACAAAAAATTAGGTTTCTTTCTTATAAGACCTTTATTAGCCTTATAATTAGGATTAATATTAGCATATATAGTATGAGCTAAATCAAATAATCCACCTTCCAAAATCGCATCATTTCTCTTACTTTTAGATTTATCTAATACAATCAGTGGCACTCTAGTAGAAAAATTAATCTTACAAAGTTCATGCCTATCATTATATAACTCAGTCTCTATTCCATAAAAAGATGAAATAAATAATGCACCATTATTAGAAACTAAATAATCACCCAAAACACCAATAATTTCATCAATACTTTTAAGCCTTTCTTTCATCTCCTCAACACTTTTACAAGATTCAATCTCATAATTTAATATTATAAACTCATGATTATATTTTGTAAATAGGGTCATAACCTTATCTTTATCATAAATAAAATTATCATCAGTAGGAATATAATTTACATTAACATCCGCATTATTTCTAAGGCCAGTTAAATAATAGTTAATATATCCGCATCTTTCCTTAGTATCAAGAACTAGTGCTTTAGCGCCTATCTCTTTGATAAAATTAGCAAAATATGTAGAAGATAAAGCAAAATTATACATAAAAGGAATCTGAACATCACATTTAACAGGAAATAAAGAATAAATCTTTAAATTATCAACATTAAATGTTTTATATTTTTGAGCACCCAAATCTTTCCTAAAATGACCAATATCAATATTATTATAGTTATAGAAAAATATAATATCCCTCTCTTCAAGCGCAAAACCCTCATTAAGCATAAAAGTTCTCGCATCACAAGGAGCAGTTCTATTTTGAGTAAGAACACTTATCTTTTTACTTGTATCTTTCCACTTCTCACCATAATCAGTTATTAAACTTTTAATAATATCTCTAGAAGTAAGAGTCTTATTAAAATTATTCTCACCAGATACAATACTTATTCTTAAATTATTAGAATATTCATAATTTAATTTAGTCATAACCGCTGACATATTTTTATAATCATATAAAGACTTTTGACAAAGTATTAAATGCACAACAATCTGTACATCAGGATTAATCATCATCTCTTTAATAAACATAAATAAATGTTCAATAGTCTTATCATTTTCCCAAAAACAAAAAATATGGATTTTTCCTCCCGAAGCATTTCTAGTATCTAACATATGTTTAAAAATATTATTATTTTTATAATCAAGTTTACTAATACTATTTTCAACAATACTATAGGTTAAAGGTTTATTAATACCAATACTAAAATTTCTATACCCACTTTTGTAATCTAATTCCGTGCACTCCATAGATGTAAACAATCCTTCTTTAGTATACCTGTCTAGATTAGGCATTAATGAAGAAGTATAAATATTATAAGAACCAGCTTGTTCAATACCAAAACCATTTATTAAAAGTAAAACATTTCTTTTCATATTTCTTACCCTTTCTACACTATTAATTATAACATTATACATATAAAATATAAAGAACATTATTATATATCTATACATTTATAAACACAAATAATCAACATCGTGTGTTGATTATTTTTCTTTTTTAGAAAACTTATATATTTCCATTACCAAAATTACAGGCACTGCAATAAAGAAAAGAATAATTAAATGTAAAAATGGAATCTCACTAGTTTGTAAAAATTGTGCAAGTACAGGTACTTCCATAAACACAATTTGTAATAAAGTTGCACCAACTATAGTAAATAATACAAAAGGATTTTTCCTAAATCCATTTACAAACACACTTTTCTTTTCACTTCTACAATTAAGAACATGCATATTTTGTAAAAACACCATAAGCATAAGAACATAACCACGAGCAATTTCAACATCAAAATTAAATAACTTAATTAAAAATACCCATACTACAAAAACCACACACCCCATATAAAGTCCCGAAAGAAGAATTTGTTTAATCAATTCTCTATCAAATAAACTTTCCTTAGGACTTCTTGGTTTTTCATGCATCAAAGTATCAGTTTCTCTTTCAAAAGAAAGCGCCATATCTTGAAGGCCATCAGTAACGATATTAAGCCATAAAAGTTGTATTGCAACAAGAGGAATAGGTAAATCAAAGATTATTGAACCAACAAAGAATAATACTTCAGCTAGTCCACACGAAAGAAGCATAATACTAATTTTTCTAATATTAGCATAAGCATTTCTTCCCTCTTCAATACCCGAAACTATTGAAGTAAAATTATCATCAATAATTATCATCTTAGCAGTCTCTTTTGCAACATCAGTTCCACTTCCCATCGCAACACCAATATTAGCAACCTTTAATGCAGGAGCATCATTAACGCCGTCACCTGTAACCGCAACAAATTCTCCTTGCCTTTGTAAAGATTCTACAATTCTAAGTTTATCAAGAGGAGTAACTCTAGCAAAAACTTTTTTATCACTTATAAACTTATCAAAATCCTTATCCTTAGTATATTTACTTATATCTTCTCCAGTTACAACTTCTCCTTTATTACTAGCAATACCAAGTTCTTTAGCAATAGCATAAGCCGTTAAAGCATGATCACCAGTTATCATAATAACTTTAATACCAGCTTTTTTACATTCATTTACAGAAGTTAACGCTTCTTTTCTAACAGGATCAATAAATCCAACTAACCCAACAAAACATAATTTTTTTATATATTCCTCACTATATTCAGCAGCATTTTCAATTTCTCCATCACATATAGCTATTACCCTATATCCAAGTGAAGCTAGTTTTTCATTCTGCTCAAGTATAACTTTTTTATCAAGTTTAACTTCTTTACCTTCATCATACATAGAATTACAAAAACTTAAAACTGTCTCAACGGAACCCTTAACAGTACATCTAACTTGTTTTTTATTATTATAAAATACTGCAGAATATTTCTTTTCAGATTCATAGGGAATTTCATGTATTTTTTTAACCTTTAAATCATTAACTCCTAACTTATGTGCAAGAACCAAAAAAGCAACATCAATAGAATCACCTTGATGAACCCATTTTCTTCCTTTTTTTTCAAATGCAGCTTCATTATTAATCATACCAAGCTTAGAAACATACTCAGCACTTCTTAAATCAGTCCCATCACAAGCTTTAACCTTTCCATCTGGTTTATATCCATAACCATCTATCTCAATTTTTCCACCATTCGGAAGGAAAACAATTTTAGCGGTTTGCTCATTAACAGTAAGCGTTCCAGTTTTATCACTAGCAATAACAGTACAACTCCCAAGACTCTCAACACTATTAAGTTTCTTTACAATTACATTCCTTTTACCCATTCTATTAGACCCAATAGTAAGAGCCATGGTAAGCGCAAGTGGCAATCCTTCAGGCATCGCAGAAACAGATAAAGCAACAACAGATAAAAATATATCCAAAGGTTCATAATTCTTAAAAAATAAAACGCCTCCTATTACTAAAGCAACAGCAATAATAAGCATTGATATCTGTTTTGAAAACTTTTCCATTCTAACAGTAAGAGGACTTTTACTCTCAGCAGTAGTAGAAACTTTCTGAGCAATTTTACCAAGTTCAGTATTAATCCCAGTTGAAGCACAAACAGCTTTAGCCCGTCCAGTAAGAACACTTGTCCCGGCATAAACCATATATAATGATGCATCAATATAATTATTAGCATCCTTACTAACACTAATACTTTCCCCAGTTAATATTGATTCATCTACAGTTAAATTATTTGATTCAATCAATCTTAAATCTGCACAAATTTTATCACCAGATTCAAGTACAACAATATCCCCTGGAACAATCATAGAAGATTCAACTTGCATTTTCTTCTCATTTCTAATAACTGTGCACATAACCTTAATTAAATTTTTTAAAGCCTCAGAGTTTTTACCAGCTCTATACTCTTGAATAGTAGAAACAATACCATCAATTAATATTATTAATAAAATAGCTAATGCATCAAGTGATTCTCCACCAATAAATGATAAAACAGCTGCAACTATCAATACATAAATAATCGGATCACAAAAAGATTTAAAAAATATTTTAAAAATCCCATCATGTTTCTCTTTCGGTAGTTCGTTTAAACCATACTTTTCCAATCTATCACTTACATCGCCAAAATCAAGACCAGCAATAGTAGTCTTGAAACTTGAAAGAATATTTTTAATTTCATTTTCCTTTTTATTCATATTACATACCTATTCACTTTGGCCAAGTTTTACATCAAAATCTTTGCTTTTACTTCCTCTCATAACCTTGACTTTAACAGTCTCGCCAGGTTCATGTTTATATAAATAATACTTTAATTCCGCTATACTATAAATATCATATTCACCAACCTTAACAATTACATCTCCTTTTTTAAGACCAGCTTTTTCACTAGGACTATCTTCAGCAACAGACATAATTACAACTCCAGCGGTAACAGAAGGGTCAATCTCAATACCTTCTCTTATGAAATAATAAGATGAATAAGTTAAATCTGCATACTCTATTCCTAAATAAGCTCTTTTTATTTCTCCCCCACTAACTATTTTATTCGCATAATCAAGAGCATCCTCAATAGGTATAGAAAAACCTATTCCTTCAATAGTAGTTTGAACAATTTTAATAGAATTAACTCCTACAACTTCTCCACTTACATTACAAAGAGGTCCTCCACTATTACCAGGATTTATAGCCGCATCAGTTTGCATAACATTCATAATCCAATCATTTTGGTTACTATTAGTAACTGAAACTTCAACCATTCTGTCCTTTCCACTTAAAATACCTCTAGTTACCGTACCAGCATACTCACTATCAACTGGTGTACCAATCGCAAAAATAGTATCACCAAGTTCTAGTTCTTGACTACTACCTATTTTAGCAACTTTTAATATTTTTTCAGGATCAACTTTAAGCACTGCAATATCAGCATACTGATCACTTCCAACCAAAGAAGCATCTATAGTTTGACCATTAGAAAGCATTAACTTAATATTTTTAACACCATTTATTACATGATGATTAGTCATAACATAGCCTTTTTCATCGTAAACAAAACCAGAACCTAAAGTAGTAATTCCTCCCTTATCACTGCTTTGAACCGTTACAACCGCATCATAAATATTATTAATCCCTTCAGATATACCTTCATCAGTAACAGTAACATCTTTAATAGTTTTGGTAACAGTATCAACTATAACACTAGGAAAAAAATGTATAAGTCCATACATCCCAGCCGCACCTAAAAACACACATAAAATGCCTGTAATTACATATAAAATTGTATTGTTTTTTTTCATTTATATCATCTCCTAATCTAAATAACTTATTTCCCTAAAATTCTCAGGGAATCCCATTCTAACTAAAATTCTTTTAATGTCAATACTTTTAATTTTAGAACTAAGCCAATCCATCTCATAACAAATTTCATTCATCATCATCTTAAAATCATCCTTGCTAAGCATTCTTTTAAGAATAATTATTAATGCAAAAATATCATTTTTTCCATAAATATATTCATCATCTTCAATAGGTATACCCAGCTCACAATGATAAGTCGTATTACCGATAGACTTTTGTGTAATATGATTATATAAAATATCTTCATGTGCACATAAATTTCTATAATTAGAAAGAACAGATAAATAATCTTCAAAATCACAAGAAGATATATTATAATAACTAGAAATTTCATCTTTGTCTTCACTTTTTAAAATACTAAACATTTCACTTATTATACCAAAACTCAAAACTTTGATACTAACCCATAAAGGAAGATAACCATAATTATTAATATAATGACTTGTTGCTTGATGTTGACCACCATTAATCCTAATTTGTCTTTTTAACTTTCTAATCAAATCATTTATCTGTCTAGTTTTATCTTTACTTCTATCAAAATTATTAACATCTAAATAATTCTTTTCTTTATAACCATATTTACCACTCATTACATAACTAAATATAGATTTATAATTATTTTCAACAATTAAAATATTTTTAAAAATAATATTTCTAAAAAACCTGTCAAAAGTAAATAATGCATACAGCTCTTCAAAAGTCGCACCAGAAACAAACTTTTTAGAACCATTAATTAAAAAAGGAGAACGATAACCATTAATAAAGAAATAATTCTCTCTAAGTAAAATTTCTTTAGTCTTATCATAATCATTAATAATTAAATTTTTACTCTTAAGAATTTCTATTTGCTCATCTAAAGTTTTAAATGTTTTAGCAGCCATAGACTTCACTCTCCTATTAACTATAATAAATTATATCATTTTTATAAAAACATTAAAAGGATTTTCACCAAACTTTCTCAGAAAAAATTGTAAAAAAAAGAAGTTTATTAACCTCTCTATCCTAGTTTATCACCATTTTTAACCTTAATATCTGGAACAACTAAAACTACTCCTTGATCACTATAAGTTCCAAGTACTAAAACCTCTGATATGAAATCAGCAATTTGTTTTGGCGGGAAATTAACAACTGCGAACACTTGCTTACCAACTAAATCACTAACTTCATATACCTTAGTTATTTGAGCAGAAGACTTTTTAATACCAATTTCTTCACCAAAATCAATTTCAAGTTTATAAGCTGGCCTAATAGCTTTTTCATTTATACATGCATTAATTATAGTACCAACTCTAATATCAACTTTCATAAAATCATCAAACGTTATCATTATTAACCTCCTATAATTTTATTATAACTTATTAACATTAAGTTTTCCACAGTTTCTAAATTTGTTTTTACCATACGAAAACTTTTTAACATTAATATCACTCGGCAAAATACTAACATCTAAAAACCAATCTTTAATATTAACAAGTAATTTTTCATCCCCATTACATACCAAATAATAAGGAGATAAATCACTCAAAACATCAGCAGTTTCAATAGGATATATAGCCTCAGGAGAAAATCCTCCAATAAAAAAATCAATTAAAAACTCTAATTTATTCATCTTTTTTTCTCTAGTTAACACATAAATATCAAAGTTACCATAATATTCACGTAAAACTTCGTTATAAGAACTATGTTTATTTTTATACTTTTTCTTATCAAGCTCAACTCTCATATGCAAGCAAGGTAAATGTTCTTGATTATTAAGCAAACTATCAACACTCATACCAAACACTTTAGATAGTTCCTTTAAATTACTTACATCAGGTAGTCCCATATCACTTTCCCATTTAGTAATTGCTTGTCTAGAAACTTTCATAATATTAGCTAGTTGTTCTTGAGAAAAACCAAAACTCTTTCTTATATTTTTTAATTTTTGTCCAAAAGTCATACCATCCCTTCTTTCAAATATAATAATACTAAAAATACTTATAAATATCTAGAACTTTTTAGCTACTTTTAGTAGCAATTAAAAAAGCCCTAAGGCTTAATTAGCAGTACAATTAACAGTTTTTGTTTTTTTACAAATATCTCCAGACTTAGTATATCCACTAGGACAAACCTTAGTAGTTTTTTTACTCACGGTTTTAACACACCAACTCTTACCCTTAGAATCTTTGTAATCAACCTCAGCATCATCCCATGTATCACATTGCCTTATGTTCGCATCAACCTTAGTAGATAATTTAATACACACAGTTTTAGAAGAATTATACCAAGGTGTATACAATGTAGAACCACTAGGACAAGTAGTTTTTTTAACTAAACTAGTAGTCACAACTTTAGTACAAGTCTTGCCATCTTCACTAGGAGTACAATCTTTTGGGCAAGTATAAGGTTCCTTCCATAAAGCTTTAATTGTCATATTTTCACTTAAAATAGTATCCGAATTAACACTATTACCATTACTATCAACCCATCCAGCAAAAACATAACCTTCTTTAGTAGGATTAATAGGTAACAAAATCTTACCTTTTTCAATAACTATACTATCAATTAAGTTGCCACCATCAGTATCAAAAGATACACTAACAGTTTCAGCATCAACACTTATCCATAAAGCCTTAAAAACCATATTTTTATCAACAATCATATTTTCATTTATTAACTTACCCTCTTCATTAATCCAACCAATAAATATATAACCTTCACGAACCGGATCAACGGGCAATAAAATGGTACCATCTTTTAAAACAACAATATTTTCTATTTCAAAAAGTCCATCAGTATCAAAAACAACCTCATTCTTTTCAGCAGAATCACTTATCCATTCTGCTTTTAAAGTTAAATCTTCACTAATTTTACTACCGGAAGTAATAATCTTACCTTCTTTATTAGACCAACCAACAAAAGTATGACCTTCTTTTTTAGGAGCATCTGGTAATTTCACTATCTCCCCATTCTTTACTTCAATACTGGGTACCTCACTCCCACCATTACTATCTAGTGTAATAGTATAAGTTTTCTCCCTAAAGAAAAACAAATACCCAACTAATAAAAGCAAAATAACAACAACTATAATTAAAATAACAATTAATTTATTTTTATTCTTCATACTCTTCACCCATTAATATATTATCACAAAACGATCACAATAACCATACAAAAAAACAAATTACACAATATTAAAACAATATTCTTTTATTCCGTCCTTATACAAACTATCAACAATCTTTGTTAACTTCCAGTTATACTTAACAATTATTTTTTCAAACATAAATAATTTATCTTCATTAAATGTTATTATTGGTTTTTTTGTTCCCAAAATATTAAAAGATTCCTCTAAAAGCATAGTTCCAACACCTTTTTTCCTATATTCTTCACAAACATACAAAGTACAAATCTTCTTTTCATTATCTTCCATTTTCAAAAAACTCACTCCAATAATTTTAGAGTTTTCATTCTTTATAAATAAAATATCTCTAAATCTAGAAAAACAACCATTAACTTGTTTATTATAAAACCATTCTTTATACCTAGGATAATCTTCATTTAAATGTTCAACTATACTATAAATTTCATTTATTATCTTTACATCTTCAGCATCATCAAATAAATAATTTTTAATACTATCTAAAATCATAATTACTCTCTAAACCTCAATAATCCACATAAAGGCTCCTTCTCACTAATATATCGATAAAACTGAGGAATAACAAATTTATTATCAACACTTCTAATCTCATCTAACTCAATAGGATTTTTAAACCTATAATAATTATTAATATGTAAAGCAAAACATTCTTTAGAACCAATAAAATAATCAACTATATCTTTATTATCAAAATAATTAGTTTCATTTAAAATATAATCTAAATCACCTTTTAAAATCCTATCAACAACCATATACCCAACTATAGCTTTTTCATTCTCAGAAGAATAAATATATATTTTTTTATTACAATTTTTATCACCAATACTTTTTCTACGAAACTCATATTTCTTTTTCCCAGAAAAAATCTCATTAGCATATTTAGTTTTTATAGACATTAACAACATTTCTTTCTCCTTATTATTAGATATAATTGATTATTTTAAACTCTTAATATAATTAATACCAAACTTATCCAAATTTGATACTTTAATACGTTCTTTTTTTAAAGCTTCACTAACAGTTTCTACAAAGCCATTTTCATACTTTACAACAATATAATCATTTTTCAAACAATCCCAAAAATAAATATATTCTTCATCTTCATAAAAACTTTCAAGGGGCTTCAGCACAAACAAAATCTTTCATATCAGTGCTTTTATCAACAATTATAAAATTATCATAAAAAGTACACGAATAACTAAAACCCTTAATAACAGCATCATGAATACCATTACCACAATGATAAGTATCAACTAATATACCTTCTCTTTTGCTGCCTCTTGTTTCAATACCAATAAAAGTATTTCTATCAAAAATTAATGCTTGAATTGAATCTAGTAATATAATACCTAATAAAACCAAAAAAATAATTACTACTTTATTTTTCATATAAACCTCACTTATATTTTTTTAATCTTTTTATATGCTCCATCTGTTTTACAATCATAAGTTTTAATCGTTCTATCCTCTAGAAAAGCCCCTTCATAATTAACAAACATAGCAGGTAAATTATTAATATCAGCCCATAACAATTCTTCACATTTATCATATTCAACAATTTTAGGAATACCTACATATGTTCTAACCTCAAAATAAAAATCAATATATGGTTGGATTCTTTTGCCTTCAATATCAAAATAATTTCTTCTTAAAACTACATAATCATTAATTATATCATCAATATTAATTTCAATTCCTAGCTCCTCTTTAGCTTCTCTAAATAAAGCATCGTATTGATTTTCCCCTACATCAATATGCCCAGCAGGTAACGCATAATACCCAGGCCATAAATTAGTACCTTTTCTTTTTTGCAATAATATTTTATTATCCCTCATTAAAATTAAATGCACAGCACTTTTAAAATTTTCTTTCATATATTCTCCAAAATATAATTATTACTTATTTCACAATTTTTTATTTTATCTTAACAGTAAAACTATTATGAATTTCAAAATACTTTATCAAAACTGTATATGCTAATTATACACCAAAAACTCCAAGATATCTTATTTTTTTATAATTACCTATTTCTTGCTTTAATCAATATGTGTCTAAACTCATCTGGTAATTTTTTATTTGCTGCATCAATTAAATTATCACTAATTCCATATGCAGCTTCTGACATAGAACCTACAATACATGCATTAGTATCAGTATCACCACCCATATATACCGCTTTTCTTATAGCATCTTCAAAACCAGTTGAATAATAAAATACATATAAACAATTATCAATAGTTTCACTACAAGTAACATTAAACTTTTTAAAAGGAATATATTTTAGTTCAATTTTTAACTTATTATATATTTCCTCTTTTGATAGTCCTTTTCTTAAATAAAATATAACTAATGCAATCTTTGTAGCAGCATCTATTGATTCTTCCGAATTATGAGAAGGAATAGTTGCTAATTTAGCATTTTCAATTACCTTCTCTTCAGAATCAAACATAAAACCAATTGGCGAAATTCTCATCATTGCACCATTTCCAGCGCTGTGACCAATAGAATCACTAATAGACCATTTCATCAATTTAGGAGAAAATGTAGTTTTAAAATATGGTTCAAAATCAGGTTTATATGAAGAATATTTCTTTATATAATATCTTAAATATTTTTCATAATCTTTATCATTTAAAATAGCATCCGCTATCGCTATTGTTAAAATAGTATCATCACTATAAAAAGCGTTGTTTTCAATAAGATTATCTATACTTATTTTTTCTATAGATTTTGTTTGCTCAAACTCATATATGCTTCCAGCTAAATCACCTATTATTGCTCCATACATTAAAATTCACCTAGTAACATTGTACCAAATTTCAAACGAAAAGTATTTAGTTCTAATAAAAAATGTTGAATTATTATAAATTCCGTTCAAAAAAGAAATAAACCAACTCACTTATTATTATACACAAAATTATAACTAATAAATTGTAATTTGTTATTTAGTAAAATAAAATTCAGCTTTTTGTTGATTCTCTAATGATAATCTTTTTAGTGTTCCATCTTGATGGACATCCTCAATTTGCTTTCTTACATTTCTTGGAAATATATTTTTTATGTCTTTTGGATAATAACTTCCATCTCTTGGTATTCTAGAATCGATAACTTCAAATTCATCATTTATTTTTTCTACTACAAACTTATATGGTATTGATGAACTACTTTCATTAATAATTTTTTCATCTTCATAATAAAAGCATTCTTCTAATACCCAAGCATAAACATAATACAAATTATTTTCTTCCTTTTCATCTATTAGAAAAATTCTCATTGATGCAAATGTTTTTGAATTCTCATGTCTTTTATATTCATCTCCATTTGCAACTATATAATTTTCTATTGAATTAATAATCTTTTCATTATCTAGATTAACCGGAGGAAAATAATCAAATCCCCATGTACTAAAAAATACCGGTTCATTATTTCTCATTCTATTAATATCAATACTAAATAATGTTACATATACTAACAAAAACAAAATTATTATTCCTATTATTATTGCATATTTGTTTCTTGTCTTTTTTATTTGTTTCTGTGAATAGTTAATAGTATTTAAAACATTTTCCTCAAACTTATTTTGATATTCTTTTTTATCTATTTTTTCTCCACTAATAAGTTCATTGATTGATATTCCTAATTCTTGGCATAATGGTTTCATTAATGATAAATCTGGCATACCTCTACCATTTTCCCATTTTGATATTGCTCTATCTGTAACACCAATCTTATCAGCTAATTCTTGTTGTGTCATATTTTTTTCTTTACGAAGTTCTAAAATAAACTTACCTATTTTTTCTTGATTCATATTTTTTCTCCTTTCGTAAATTAATTATAATATAGCTGTATTAAGAATACACCAAACGAACCGTAGAGTTAAACAAACTACTATTTGTTCTATAAAATAAATTGTATAACCAATCCAACTATCGCACATATAACTAATGCTAAAACTTCTCCAATTAAACATCCCTTAATATGAAACCAATAATTATGATATTCATCTACCATATCTTCAGTACCTTTAAATACAAAATATGGATCGTGGCAAAACCAAATAATATCCATTACAACAGCATCGTATATGTTTACTATTGTCCATAGTAAAAATCCATAACTAAAGCCTTCTATAAAAGTTGTATATCCATTAACATACCTTAATATTAAACTTATAATAGCTATAATTAAAATTGATGCTAAACTTTTAGCTAATATTTTATTTTTTTGTGTTGGTATTTTATTTTTATATTCATCCAAAGATTTTACTCTTTCCTGAATCTTTGGTGGATAATTATATAAAGTTTTAATTGGTTCTCTAGACATTACATATACCATTATTGTAAATAACACACATAGTGCAATACTTTCTATTACTAATATCATATACTTCTCTCACTTTCAAATTACTATTTGTTGTTCAGTTTTATTATATCACAAATATGCAAAAAATTAGATTGCGAGAACGACTAACTTCTAGATTTTATAATGTTTTCGTTATATCGTGTACGCTGCATGTATGCTGTGTGTTATCTTTAGTTCAAAATTAGCCTATTTTTCATATTTTATTACAGCAAAAAAACCGTAAATACGGACTTTTTGAAACATTGAAATACGTAATTTTGTACCAATATTGGTAATTTTTTAACGTTTACTAAATTAGCTTCCCTTTATTTATGCGGGTTTACAGCGTTTTTGTATGATACGCGTATGATACCTGTAGTATCTTCAACTGACTCTGAGATATCTTAGTAATTTTGTTCTTATATAAGACATTATTTTAAACCTAAATGTCTACTTAAAACTTTTTGTCCTTTTTCAGGATTAGTTGCAAATTCAAGCATTTGTTCTTTATTTATTCTTTCAAAAATATATCTTCCATATTTCAATATATCTCTAGCAGCGGAATAATTGCCAACATGAACATAATATTCCATAGCATTATTTATTTGATTTATAATTATTTCCTGAAAAGTCATAGAGGTAAAATATGTATCTCTTGCAAATTTAATATTATCTCTCTCATCATAAAATAAGGGAAATATCGGGCTATAAGTTATAGTTCCATTATTGATGTTAAAAACACCCGGTATTAGTCCATAAGGATCGCTAAGCTTCATACCAGCATACCTTATCCCTTTACTTAATTCCTCTTCTCTTAAATTACATCCACCCATAGGTTTTAATGGATCATCGATTGAAATACAAGCACGTCTGAATTGATTTAAAGATTCATTATTACTAAAATCATATTTAGATAATTCTTCAGGAGAAATATAACTAAGAAAAAATCTATCATTATCTATTTCGTGCTTTTTATCCTCTAATATTCTAGAAAAAATATCTTCTGTCGAACTTATTTCAATTTGTTCTAATCTTATAATTCTATCTATATATATCTGTGACATAATATATTCCCCTTAAAAAAGAATTTGATAAACTTTATTATATCACAAATTCTCATTTTATCCTAATCACAGAACTATTGCCAGCACGACTAGCCTCTAGGTTCTATAAGGGTTTCTTATACATTGTGTATGATACCTGTATGATACCTGTATGATACTTGTATGATACAAGCTAAAAGCTTAATTTCAGACAAGCAAAAAAGCCCGTAAATACGGACTTTTTAAAATTGAAATACGTAATTTTGTACCAATATTGGTAATTTTTTAACGTTTACTAAATTGAGGTGCCCTTCTAGCCTTCTTAAGACCATATTTCTTTCTTTCTTTAATTCTTGCATCTCTAGTAATCATACCATTACTTTTAAGCGTAGATCTATTCTCACCATTAGCAAGCATTAAAGCTCTAGCAATACCTAATCTAATAGCACCAGTTTGACCATTAAATCCTCCACCTTTAACAGAAACACTAATATCATATTTATTTAATGAATCAGTAAGTTCTAAAGGTTGAACTAAATCCATTACTAAAGTCTCATAAGGCATATAATCTTTAACATCTTTTCCATTAACTACTATTTTACCTGTTCCAGAAGTCATAGTAACTCTAGCAACACTTCTTTTTCTTCTTCCAGTAGCAACCCATCTATTTTTCTCTGCCATATTATACCTCTAAACTTTCTGGTTTTTGAGCAACTTGCTTATGCTCAGAACCCTCATAAACAAATAATTTTTTATACATTTGTCTTCCAAGTCTTCCTTTAGGAAGCATACCCTTAACAGCTTTTTCAAGCATTTCAACAGGATATTTTTCTTTCATAACTCTAGCAGTTCTAACTCTTAAACCACCAGGATAACCACTATGGTTGTAATACATTTTTTTATCTAGTTTATCACCAGTTAAATTAATTTTTCCAGCATTGATAATTACAACATTATCACCTGAATCAACATGTGGCGTATAAGTAGGTTTGTGCTTTCCTCTAAGTACATGAGCAGCTTTAGAAGCAACACGTCCAAGGTTTTTTCCCTCAGCATCAATAATATACCACTTATGAACAGCCTCTTCTTTTTTTAACATAAATGTTTTCATTATAAATTTCTCCTTCTTAAGATCATAGCCATCTATAAAAGATGATAACATATAAATTTGCAACTTTATACATTAAATAATTTCCTTCCCACAGAAACTATGCCCCAATCAAAATGTACCGGTCATATTATACAAAAACTATATACATTTGTCAATCTTTTTTAGCATAAGAATTTCAAAGACAATATTGACAAAATAAAAATATAATTATAGAATAATTATAGTTATACTAGGAGGAAAAAATGAAAAATAAAGGGATGTTAATTTTTATAACTTTTTTATTAATTGTATGTACAGCGGCAGCTGCATTAGGTTTTATTGAAAGCAAAAAAGTAAAAGAACCAATAAAAGTGCCCGAAGAAAAAGCAGAAATAACTTATGTATATTACTTAGAAGATGTAGAAGTAGAGCAAATGCCTACCAATATAAAAGAAACAGATGATGAAGGAAATGAAATAGAAAATATACTTTATGAGTATTCTTCACATACATGTACAAACAAAATTGAAGGAACATTTAATACAGAAACATGGACATTCGAACCTAACAAAGTATTAGATGGAACTTGTAAAATCTATTTTGTAAAATCAAAATATGAAGTGTCCTTTGTCGCAACAAATGCAGCAATTAGTGAAGATAATGAAAAATATATTGACAGAGGAGAAAGTGGCTCATTTATAGTAACCCCAACAGAAGGTTATGAGTTTGAAAGTATATCATGTACTGATGAAAAAGAAGCTACCTTTGATCCAGAAACAAATAAAGTAACAATAAGCAATATAATGAAAGATGTAGCATGCAAAATAGACTTTAAAATCAAAAAATTAGAAATGAAAGTAACAGTTAAAAATGGAACAGGAAACACAACAGAAACAGCTGAATATGGTCAATCAATATCAGCCATAATTAAAGCAGACACTGGCTTTGAAAATCCAAAAATAGAATGTACAAATAACCAAACAGCAACTTTTGAAGATAATGAATTAAAAATATATAAATTAACAGATAATACATCATGCAAAGTAACATTTGAAAAAGTACCCGTTGAACAATTCACATTGACTATAGATGAAAGCAAACCTGATACTATAAAAGTAGTGCAAGGTTCAATGATTCAAGCTATAAACAAAAATGAAACAGGTAGTTTTACATTAAAAGCTGATGAAGGATATGAAATAGATAATGTATCGTGTGGAGACACTATACCGACAATAACAGAAGAATCTAATGGTACAAAATATACATTTAATGAAGTATCTAAAAATATTACTTGTGAAGTAAGTGCAAAAATAGTAAGCGAATAATCATAGGAAACTATGATTTTTTCTTGATTAAAAATCAATATTAATTTATAATTGTCTCGAGGAAAAATTATGTGGAAAATAGGTAATGTTGAAATCAAAAACAAAATAGTATTTGCTCCCATGGCAGGTGTTTCCAATATAAGTTTTAGGAAAATCATAAAAGAAATGGGCGCAGGTTTAATATACTCAGAAATGGTAAGCAATATGGGTATAATATATAATAGTAAAAAAACAATTGAATTACTCAAGATAAATAATGAAGAAAGACCAATAAGTATTCAAATATTTGGTAGTGACACAGAAAGTTTTATAAATGCAGCAAAATACGTAGAAGAAAATTTCAAACCAGACATAATAGATATAAACATGGGTTGTCCTGTTCCAAAAGTAGCTGTGAAATCTCAAGCAGGATCAGCACTACTTAAAAATCCCGAAAAAATATATGAAATAGTTAAAAATGTAGTAGACAATATTAAAACACCAGTAACAGTAAAAATAAGATTGGGTTGGGATAAAAATAATATAAACTGTATAGAAATAGCCAAACTAATAGAAAAAGCAGGAGCAAGCGCTATAGCACTTCATGCAAGAACAAGAGCTGATGGCTACTCTGGAAAAGCAGATTGGAAATACATAAAACAAGTAAAAGAAAATGTTACAGTGCCAGTAATTGGAAATGGAGATGTTACTTCACCAGAAGAAGCAATAAAAATGCTAAAAGAAACAAATTGCGATGCAGTAATGATTGGAAGAGCAACCCTCGGAAACCCATGGATAATTAAAAAATGCGTTGAAAAACTAGAAAATGATATAGATATACCGGATCCATCTTATACAGAAAGAATAGACATGATCCTAAAACACTATAATCTTCTAAAAGAAAATACAAACGAAAAAACGGCATTACTTGAAATAAAAACACACGCTCTATGGTACTTAAAATATATACCAAACTCAAAAGAAATAAAAAGACAAATCTCAGTAGTAAAAACTGAAAAAGAATTCCTAAAAATATTAAAAAACTTTAAACAAGAACTTATAAATTATTAAGTTCTTTTACTTTGTGAAAAATAAATTAAAAATCGAAATAAATTAAAAATTTTAAGAACGCTTGTATTGAAAATATTTTTGTAATATAATGAATTCGAGGAGGGATAGAGGTGACAATACTAAAATTTATATTATTTATTATATTTGAAGCTCTTTTAGTTTTATCTTATAAAAAAATAAAAACTGAAAAAACAGCATTATTTAAAAATATAATATTTATATTATTTCAAATTGTTATCATAACATGGTTTGTACCAGCAAGCTACTTTAGCGGCGGAGAATTAGCTGAACTTGAAATGAACAGAATCGGTATATTCGATTTCTTCCAATTACTATTCGGATCATTCCAATTTCAATATTTTATCCAAATATTATTCCTATTAGTATCTGTTGGAGCACTTTATGGTGTTTTAGGAACTACAGGAAAGTATAGAGCTTGGATAGAAAAAGTCGCAAACAAATTTAAAAGAAAGGAAAAAATATTCTTAATACTAGTTGCATCATTACTTGCAATACTAACATCAGCATTTGATTACGGTCTAATGTTATTAATATTTATCCCAGCAATAATAAGTATTATATTAACAATGGGATACGATAAAATAACAGCTGTATTATCAACATTTGGTGCTATGTTAATTGGTACTATAGGTGCTACATTTAATGAAAACATTATAGGAACAATTAACTCACAAATACCAAGTGCAACAAACACAACTGGAATAATATTTAAAATTGCCCTATTAGTATTATCTTTAGCTACTTTAATAGTATACTTAGTAAGAGTTAAATTAACTAAAACTAAAAAAGATGAAGCAATTGAAGACATGTTTATTGGAGAAAAAAGTTCAAATAAATATCCAGTTTGGCCAGTATATGTAATGTTTATAATAATATTTGTAATATTAGTATTAGCATGTACTCCATGGACATCATTTAATATTAATTTATTTACAAATGTACACAACGCTGTTACCGAGTTCACACTAGCTGATATTTCATTCCTTGCTAAATGGTTTGAAGGAGCTAAACTAACAACTGAACCTTTCTTTGGAAGTATTCTTGGAACAATAACTGAATTTGGATCATGGTACTACGCTGAAATGTCAGTAGTTTGCTTAATCGCTGCAATAGTAATGGGCAAAGTATATAGAAAAAAATTATCTGAAGTATTTGCTAATATGGCTGAAGGTGCATTAAAAATGATTAAACCAGCTTTATTAATAATGTTAGCATATACAGTTGTATACTTCACAGGAAATACATACTTCTTCCCAACAATAGCTGATAAAATATTATCGCTAACAAAAGGATTTAATGTATTTACTACAACAGTTGCAACAGCCCTTGGTTCTTTATTACATGTGGATATGGTATATGTATCAAATTACATATTACCACAAACTATTGGAATGTTTGCTGGAAGCGAAACTATAGTTGCTTTAATAACACAAAGCATATATGGAGTAACAATGTTTGTAGCCCCTACTAGTGCTCTTATAATACTAGGACTAAGTTATTTAAATATTTCTTATAAAGAATGGATAAAAAAAACTTGGTTACTAACACTATTATTATTAGCAGTTTCATTAGTAGTAGTAATAATAGCTGCATTAATATAAAGAAAACTAAAAAGTTTTCTTTTTTTATGTTTATTTTTCTTATATAAAGACATAATATTAATATGACAAACTATACAGAAGAAGTTAAAAAAATATTAAAAACAAGTGAAGTAGAAATGTTAAACTTACATCATCCATTTTTAGGAACAGAGCATCTTTTATTAGGAATATTAAAAACAAACAATGATATCAAAGAACTCTTAAACAAAAAAAACATATATTACGAAAATTTTAAAACAAAGCTAATAAAATATGTAAAAAAAGGAAATAAACGTAGTAATAATATAACATACACTCCTCTACTAAAACGAATAATACTAAATGCTAGTAAAGACGGAAAAACAGATTTAAAAAACTTAATGATTTCGTTTTTAGAAGAAGGTGAAGGAATAGGCATAACACTTCTAAATAACATGAAACTAGATTTAAATAACTTTTATCAAACTATAAAAAATATAGCAAAAACTCAAGAATATGGAATTAATTTAAATGAACTAGCCAAAAATAATAAATTAACTCCTGTTATTAATAGAGAAAATGAAATAAATGAACTAATAGAAGTTCTTAGTCGAAAAAACAAATGTAATCCATTATTAATTGGAAAAGCAGGAACAGGAAAAACCGCAATAGTAGAAGGTTTAGCCATAAAAATAGTAAACAAAGAAGTCCCGAAATTTATGCAAAATAAAGAAATAATATCAATAAACTTATCATCAGTTATAAGTGGTACTAGATATAGAGGAGAATTCGAAGAAAAACTTCATAAAATAATCAAAGATTTTGAAAATAATCCAAACCTTATCATGTTTATTGATGAAGTACACACATTAGTAGGAGCAGGTGGTGCAGAAGGAGCAATAGATGCATCAAACATATTAAAACCATATCTAGCAAGAAACAATATAAAATGTATAGGAGCAACAACTTTAGCAGAATATAAAAAATCAATACTAAAAGATAAAGCTTTAAATAGAAGATTTCAAAAAATTGAAATAGAAGAACCAAATATAGAAAAAACAAAATACATATTAAAAAGTATTAAAAATATATATGAAAATTATCATAATGTTATTATTACAAATAGCCAAATAGATTCATTAGTCGATTTAACATCAAAATACATATTAGACAAATCAGAACCCGATAGAAGTATAGATATACTAGATGAAGTATGTACTAAAACATCTATATATGATTATGAAAATGAAACAAAAAAACTCAAAATGGAATTAGAAAAGATAAAAGAAAAAAAAGAAGAAGCAATATATAATAAAGATATATCTTTAGCAACGCACTATAAAGAAAAAGAAAAAAATATTGAAAAGAAAGTTAATAGATACAAACCAAAAGTAAAAACTGAAACAATAAAAAACGTAATATTAAACAAAACTAAACACAATATAAAACCAATAGGATACACTGCAGAAATAAGTTATACATAATTTCTTCAAATTATCACATTCTAATGATATAATAAAAATAGGAGTGATAAAAATGAGTCAAAATTTAGATTTAATACTTATGCTATTAATTATATTATTACCAGTAATAGCAAACATAAAAGTAAATAGCAATTATAATAAATATTCAAAACAAAAAAACAATGCAAATATTACTGGATCAATGATAGCTAGACTAATATTAGATAGAAATGGGCTAAATCATATCAAAATACAAAAAGGCAGCGGACATTTAACCGATTATTTTGATGGAAAAAATGGATTAGTTGTTCTATCTCCAGAAATACATGATGGAACATCAATATCTTCTATAGCAGTTGCTGCTCATGAAACAGGACATGCACTTCAGTACAAAGAAGGATATAGCTTTTTAAAATTAAGAACATCATTAGTTCCAGTTGTAAACTTTACATCTAGATTTTCAACAATTTTCTTATTTTTAGGTATAATATCAGGTATCATGAACTTCTTCGACTTAGGAATAATATTGTTATCAATCGGATTATTATTTCACTTAGTTACACTTCCAGTAGAATATAATGCATCAAAAAGAGCAAAAGAAGAACTTTTAAATATGAATATGATTGCATCAAATGAAACAATAGGTATTAAAAAAGTATTAAATGCAGCTGCATTAACTTATGTAGCAGGATTTCTAGCAATGGCATTACAAATAATAAGATTAATAGCCTTAAGAAATAGAGATTAAAAAAAGATTTTGAAACAAACTCAAAATCTTTTTAAATACAAATTAATTATTTTACATAAGGTAAAATAGCCATAAATCTAGCTCTTTTAATTTGATTAGCAATATGTCTTTGATGTTTAGCACAAGCACCAGTCATTCTTCTAGGTAATATTTTACCTTTTTCATTAATATATTTTGATACAATAGCCGCATCTTTATAATCAACTGTTTTACCAGCACACATTTGACATATTTTCTTTCTTCTATAAAACTCTGCCATATTTTCCTCCTTTAAAATGGTAAATCATTATCACTTAACGTGATTTCACTATCAAAGTCTTCATAAGGATCTGAACTAGGCACTTCAATTTCTGGAGTAGAAGTATTGTTAGAAGAAACATCAGGATAAAAACCACTACTAGCATTATTATCACTAACATAACTACTATTAGAACTATCATTCTTAGAACCTACAAACTCTACATTATCAACAAGAACTTCAGTAACATATCTCTTAGTTCCATCATTAGCATCATAACTACGACTTTGTATTCTTCCTTCAAGTCCTATCATATTTCCTTTTTTAAAATACTTACTAATAAAATCAGCTTGATTTCTAAAAGCAACGCAATTTATAAAATCAGCATCAAAATTGCCATCTTTATTTTTAAAATTTCTTTGAACAGCAACAGAAAAATTAGCTGTATTAAATCCAGAAGTTGTACTTCTTAATTCAGGATCTCTTGTAAGTCTTCCAACAAGTATAACTTTATTCATACTATTCCTCTTCTCTTATTATTAAATGTCTTAAAATGTTTTCATCGATCTTAGCTTTTCTATCGAACTCATTAACAGCTTCTTTAGTAGCCTCAACATTTAATACAAAATAATATCCTCGAACTTGTTTCTTTATTGGATAAGCAAGTTTTCTTTGACCCATATCCTTAGTATTAACTATCTTAGATTTCATATCAGTTAAAACTTTTTCCATAGCTTTTTCAGTTTCTTTTACTGATTTTTCATCAAGTTCAGCTTTAATAATAAACATTATTTCATATTTATTCATATTTCTACCCTCCTTTTGGTCTCACGGCTTTATTAAAATAAAGCAAGGAACTTTTCGTTCACACGTATTATAACATACCACAAAAATAAGTTCAAGAACATTTTTTCGTAAATAATAAAAACATACAAACTTTACATCTTATCAGGCACATCAATAGCTAAAATATCAAGTAAACTCTCGCAAACACCATATACTAATTTTAAAAGACCTATATAACTAGACTTTTTATTAATATCTTGTTCACCTATTACATTATGTTCACTATAAAACTTACTAAATAAACTGCAAAGTTCAAACAAATATTCACAAATATAACTAGTCACTTTATCATTATATGATTTTTTAAGTACTTTTGATAGTTCAACCACTTTTAAATATATATTTTTCTCCTCATCACTATATATATCTTTTATACTATATTCATTATAATCAAGCTTATTCAAAATAGATTTAATTCTAACTAAACTATATAAAATATATGGTCCGGTTTTTCCTTCAAAAGAACTAAACTTTTCAACATCAAAAATATAATCAGTTGTCCTATAAGGTAATAAATCAGCATACTTAATCGTAGCAATAGTAAGAATATCTATGATTTTTCTAGATTCCTCATTATCTTCATATTTAACCATCTTCTTACGAATTTCATCTTTTACCATGTCAATTAAAGAATTAAGTTCTAAAACGCCACCATCTCTAGTCTTATAAGGTTTACCATCCTTGCCATTTAAAGTACCATTTGAATAATGAGCAAGCTTAACATTTTCTCTAACTAAACCACTTTTATAAGATGCTCTAAAAATTTGTTCAAAATAAAGCGACTGTCTAACATCTACAACATACCATATTTCATCAGGATTATAATTCTTAACCCTAGCATAAATAGTAGCCAAATCTCTAGTGGCATAAATAGAAGCTCCATCATTTTTAACAACAATCAAAGGAGGAATTTCAATTTTATCGTCATCTTTTTTAACATCAATAACCTTTGCTCCATTAGATTCATACATATAAGGTTCTAAAACTTTAAGAGTATCATCTATATAAGCAAGTGAACTAAGTTCTCCTTCCCATAAATCAAAGTTACAATTTAATAAATCATAAGTTTTCTTAATTTCATTTTTAGAAACTTCAACAATATCCTTCCACATAGAAAAGTATGGTTCTTTTCCTTCATCAACGAAAGCAGTTATCTTCCTAACCTCTTCCATTCTTTCAGGATTTTCTTTTGCATCTTTACTAGCTTCCGGATAATAAATAGCAAGCTCTTCTGGAGTAATTTCAAGTTTTGGGTATGCTCCACTATAATTAGAATCAAAATATACTAACTCAGGTTTTCTTTTTTTAATTTCAGAAATTACCATACCTGATTGTCTTCCTAAATCCCCTAAATGAACATCACCTATAGTTTTATGACCAAGAGCCTTAGCAAGTCTTTTCAAAGCCTCTCCAATATTAGCAGTCCTCATATGGCCAACATGAAGTGCTTTCGCCGCATTCGCACCACCATAATCAACAACTATACTCTTTGGTTCTTCTTTGTCTATTAAACAATTAAAATCAATTAGTGCATTATTAATATAATCTAATAAAAACTTATCAGATAAACTAACATTAATAAAACCAGGTCCCGCAATATTAACATTAGTAAATCTGTTATCAAACTCTTGTATTATTCTATCAGCTAATTCTCTAGGATTTAATCCATATTTTTTAGCCAAAGACATACATATATTAATTTGAAAATCTCCCAAATCTTTTCTCGATGATACTTCAAACATCGCATTATCAATATCATAACCTAATTTTTTTACTATATCCAAAATATACTCTTCACATAGTTTTATCAAACTCATACTTATCAATCCCTCTCTCGACACAAATTATATCAAATTTTACAAAGAATTCAAATTATTATTTAAATATTAAAAAAATTAAATTATAATAATAACAGGAGAAAAGGATATGAATATACTATTAGCACAATTAATTGGTATGGCCGGAGTAATTCTAATGGTTGGAAGCATGCAATTTAAAACAAAAAAACATATAATGCTAGCTCAACTAATCGCAAACATTTTATATGCTATTCAGTACACACTACTAGGTGCATTTTCAGCAAGCTCAATGAACATTATTGGTACAATTAGATGTTTAACTATATATACACACGAAAAAAAATTAAAAAAGCCAAATATTTTAATACCTATATTATTAAGTATAATTACAATTATAATTGGAATAATTAATTATAAAACCTATTTATCTTTAATCCCACTTTTAATATCACTTTCTCACACAATAACAGCATTTTTAAAAAATACTAAAATATATAAAATTACATTTTTAACAACATGTATAATATGGATTTACTATAATTACTCAGTAAAAGCATTCACTTGCTTAATAGGTAATATATTAGAAGCATTCTCCACTTCAATCTCATTACATAAAACAAAAAAAAGTCAATAATATAATTATAATTTCATATAATATATTACACTATTTTGACAAAACTCATTAAATTTGCTATAATTAAATACGTGTGGAGCATTATTCTAGTCAAATAGACTACTAGAAGATGGGGCTAAAAATCCATTAATTGTGCAAAAAGATACTTTATGTGTTTTGCTTCTTTCGCCCAGACTGGGGTGAACATATAATTTTAGATTTAAGGATATTATATAATGGCATATATAAGAACTCCTTTTATCACATCGGAGATTATGAACGCACATGTCGTGAGTGGTTTATTGGGAAAGAAATTGAAAAATAAATTGCAAAAGCGAATAAAAGTAGAACCTATTTGTTTGGGAAAACCTCTAGACTGTCATGACTATAAGGATTGAAGTGCGGACTAAGTGGTAATCGAGTAATCACTTAAGGCAACTAGTGATTTGGTTTTTTAAAGAGAAATCGCCTAAGGGTAACCGAGGGAAAAATCCAAGAGAAATTCAACTCGACCTAAAGCCGTAAAATTAACTTATAGTATTCCATACATTTTTTTATTAGGAGAAAAAATAAAATGAAAAAAGATAACTGGATTTTAAAAGCATTTTTGATGACTTTTTTTATAGCTCTTTTTTTTAGCGGAACATCTAATTTAATTGTAAATAAATTTGATTTCTTAACATTAATAATTTTAACAATAATAATTATTTTAATAGGAATAATATTTGATATGATTGGTACCGCTGTTTTAACAGCAAGTGAGCCATCATTCCACGCCAAAAGTGCAAAGAAAATAAAAGGTGCAAAAGAAACAATATATTTAATAAAAAATCAAAATAAAATAGCCAGTATATGTAATGACGTAATCGGAGATATATGTGGAATTATAAGTGGTAGCCTAGGAGCAATGATATCACTAAATTTAAATAGTATATTAAATATAAACATAACAATTATAACATTACTAGTTAGCAGCATAATATCATCTCTAACCGTAGGAGGAAAAGCCGCAGGAAAGAAAACAGCCATAAAAAAAAGTGATAACATAATATTTATAGTAGGAAAAATAATATATAAATTTAAAAGAAAAAAATAAAGACATTTCAATCTCTAAAATGTCTTTTTTTATTTTTCTTTAAACTATAACCATACTTATTTGGTAGTTCATTTTGAACCATTACAAAACCACAAATCTCGCATTTTCCTTCATAAGATAAAGCCATATCCCAAAACGGACTTTCCTTTTCTCTCCATTCAAATTTATGTCCTTGTAATTCACAAATTATACCATTAATATAACTAAGCTCCTCTTTTCTCTTTTCAGATAATTTAATTGCATTTTCAAATAGTCTCTTTGCTTTTTCTCTTTCCTCATATAATTCTTTTAATAAATTATCATAAGCTAGCTCAGACTTCTTTTTAATTTCTAAAACATCATTAACTTTACTAGAAAAACTATTCTTCTTCATATATCTCCTTATTATTTTATATTACTTCTATATCTCATTTTACTATCTAAAATCTTTTTTCTAATTCTAATACTCTCAGGAGTTACTTCTACTAATTCATCGCTTTCAATAAACTCTAAAGCACCCTCTAAACTAAAAATCTTAGGCTTAGTAAGAACTATCGCATCATCACTACCAGCTGATCTTGTATTACTAAACTCTTTATTCTTACATGGATTTACATCCAAATCATTTTCTCTACTATGAATACCAACAATCATTCCATTATATATATTTTCTCCTGGTCCAATAATCATAGTACCTCTATCTTGTAAATTATATAAAGCATATCCAAACGACTGCCCATTTTCCATAGAAACTAAAACACCATTTTTTCTAGATTGTATTTCTCCACTATAAGGTTTATACGAATCAAAACTTCTAACCATAATACCTTCACCCTTAGTATTAGTAATAAAATTACTTCTATAACCAAGTAAACCTCTAGTAGGTGCAGAAAACTCAAGTCTATCATAACCACCATCTAAAGTTTCCATTAACTCTAAAGTACCTTTTCTTTCACTTATGTCACTTATAATACCACCAGAATACTCACTAGGAGTATTTATAATAACTTTTTCAAACGGCTCACACTTAACACCATCTATTTCTTTAAATATAACTTCAGGCTTAGATACAGCAAGCTCGTACCCCTCACGTCTCATATTTTCAATTAATATAGATAGATGTAATTCACCTCTACCAGATACTTTAAAACCTTCTTGATTAGCTAGAGATTCAACTTCTAAACCAACATTTCTTTCAAGTTCAGCCTCTAACCTATCCTTTAAATGACGACTAGTTACAAACTTACCTTCCTTACCAGCAAAAGGAGAATTATTAACTAAAAAATTCATAGTCAAAGTTGGTTTTTCTATTTCGATTTTAGGAAGCGGATTTACATTATTAACATCACAAATAGTATCGCCAATAGATATATTACCGCACCCAGCAACCGTAACAATATCACCATAGTATGCTTCCTTAACTTCTACTTTCTTTATTCCCTCATTTACAAATATTTTAGATATTTTTTCTTTTACTTCACTTCCATCATTTTTAGCAATAACAACAGTTTCTCCAACTCTTATTTTTCCTTTACTAACCCTACCAATTCCAAGTCTACCAATATAATCATCATAATCAAGTTGAGAAATTTGAAGTTGAAGAGGGTCATTTTCATTACCATCATAAGGATTAGTAGTTTCAAGTATTGTATCTAATAAAGGATATATATCATCATTTAAATCATCCTCATTATATCTAGCAATTCCATCTCTAGCTATACCATATATAATCTTAAAATCAAGTTGCTCATTACTAGCCCCAAGATCACAAAACAAATCAAAAGTCATATTAACAACTTCTTCACTTCTAGCATCCTTTTTATCAATTTTATTAATAAACAGAATTGGCCTAAGACCATATTTTAAAGCTTCATTTAAAACGAACCTTGTTTGAGGCATAGGTCCCTCACTAGAATCAACAAGCAAAATAGCTGTATCAACAGTTTTAATAATTCTTTCTATTTCACTACTAAAATCAGCATGCCCAGGAGTATCAACAATATTCATTTTTACCCCTTTGTATCTTATAGAACAGTTTTTAGCTGTAATAGTAATACCTCTTTCTCTTTCAATATCTCCACTATCCATAACACATTCTTTAACTTCTTCATTATCACGAAAAACGTTACAAGATTTAAGTAAAGCATCTACTAAAGTACTTTTACCAGCATCAACATGAGCCATAACCGCAACATTAATTATTTTTTCCATAAAACTCATCCCCATTTCAATTTGCAAGAGTAATAATACTATAAAATCAAATAATTTTCAAGCATTAATTAATAAAACATAATATGACATAAATTTTAAAATTCAAATGATATTATTATTAATAGTGATAAATTATCATTAATGGTAAGTGGTTAAAAATCATAAATAATGTAAAAATATTATTAGGAGAAATAAAATGAAAGAAAATACCACAATAATTAAGGAAAATGAATTATATAAAAAAATTGGTAAAAATATAAAATATTATAGACGTCTTTATAGTATAAATATAGAAGAAATGACACAAGAAAAATTAGCAAAAAAAATAAACGCATCAACATCTCTAATAGGAAACCTAGAAAGCTCAAAAATAGTACAAGGAATTAGCCTATATAATTTATATAAAATAAGCATTGTTCTAAAAGTAAAAATAGATAAATTTTTTGAATAATCCAACAGATTTATTATAATTTTTAAAAAAAGAGCAATAATAATACTAATAATAAATCATATAGGAGAATCAAAATGAATGAAAAGGAGTTATATAAAACTATTGGAAAAAATATAAAGAAATATAGAAACGAATATAATAAAAAAAATCCTAAAATCACTCAGGAAAAATTAGCTGAAATAATAAACGTTTCAGTATCATTTATAAGTGGATTAGAAAGTTCAAAAACTTCTAAAGGCATAAGCATTTATACTTTATATAATATAAGTAAAGTATTAAAAGTAAGTATAGATGATTTAATAAAAAAAGATTAATCTTCATACTCAAAAAATTTATCAATTCTAACCCCCAAAACAATTGATATTTTATAAAGAGAATACAATGATAATCCCTCACTACCTCTAGTGCTTTCAAATTTCCTAATAAACTCTGGGTAAACACCAATATCAAGTGCAAGCTGCTCCTGAGTAATACCCACTAATTTTCTATATTTTCGTACATTATAAGATATAGTCTCAATTATTTTATCATCAAAATCAAAATCTCTTTTAAACCTTGCCATAAAACTTCACCTAAAAATATTTTACCTTCTTTACAAGAAAAACGATGTAGTGTTATACTATACATGTGTAGGAGAAATAATGAAAGAAGAAGATTTTTATAATATAATAGGTCAAAATATTAAAAAATATAGAAATGAATATAATAAAAAGTATGGTAAAATGACACAAGAACTATTAGCTGAAAAATTAAACACATCCGTTTCATTCATAAGTAAATTAGAAAGTAAAAGAACTTATCAAAGCATAAGCATACCAACACTATACAAAATATCAATAATATTAAAAATACCAATAGACAAACTGATTAAAGGAGATACACAATGAATATAGATAACTATTTATTAAAAGATTACATTATTAATGCATCAGACATTAAATATCTTTTAAAAACTAAAACTTTAAAAAAACTATTAAAAGAAATATCAAACGATAAAATAACAATAACAAACAAACAAATACACCACCAAGACATAAACCATATAGAAAATTTTATACTTATTTTAGATCAATACATATATTTTATAAAAAAACAAATATTTTTAGATCCATTAGAAATAAGATATTTAATAGAACTATCTATTGACAACAAATATAGCAATTTATTCACAAATAAAAATTATTACTTAGATAATGAAGATTATTATCTAAAAGAATTTAAAAAATTATTTTCACACAATTTTAAAATTAATCAAAGAATAATCAAAAAAAATGTTAACAACTATCAAGTTATCAACAATTATAAATCTTTATGTAATTTAATTAACAATAACAAAGATAAATATTATATTCTTTTTGAAACTTATAATAATATAGAAAACTTATTAAGCAATTGGAAAAAAATAAAGTTTAATTAACAAAAGCATCATACATATTTTTATATTTAAAAGTCACTCTATTATCATGTGATTTTTTTTCTTTTATTAAATATCCAGCTTCAACTAACTTATTTAAAACTTTATTAACTGAATTAATATGTAATCCTGTATCAACAACAATATCATTAGTAGTAAAAACGACTCTTTTAATAATAATAGGATAAACCTTATAAATAGTACTTCCACCTATTACTTCTTTAAAAGCTTCATAATCATTTTTATAAACTTTATTTAATTGTTTTATTTTCTTAATATTAAAAGAACATTGTTTTATAACACATTGTAAGAAAAACTTAATAAAATGTATAGGAAGAACCTCTTCATTAGCACTTAAAAGAGTAAAATAAGTATTTTTAAAATGTTCCATACTTTCAGAAAGAAACAAAATTGGAGGTTCATTCTTATAATAAGAAAGAATAACCGGAATTAATAAACGCCCAATCAAACCATTACCATTCAAATATGGATGTATCCTTTCAAATTGAAAATGAAATAAAGATAACGCTATGAAACTTTCATCATTATTATCATTTAAATATTCACACAAATTTTTCATAAGAGAACTAATTTCGCCATATACAGGAGGAACAAAAGATACACTAGAACCCGCTAGGCCAGGCTTCAAAATATACGTTTGTGTCTTTCTAAAATGTCCACTTCCTTTAGTACCACTCTCTTTTTTACAACCTAGAAACACATTTTTATTAATACCATTAAAAAGAGAAACATTAAAACCCTTTTGGTTACTATTAGCGATTGAAAACATAAAAGTTTTTTTCAAATTATTAAAAATAATACTATTATTATCTTTAACTCTATACGGCATATTAAACATATCTTCTTTACTAATTTTTAAATTATCTATTTTACAAGAATAATAAATATCATTAATTAGTAAAGATTCAAGTAAAAACTTATAATCAAAACTCATGTTTTTTAAAAACCCTTTATATTCCCCATACGCTTCTTTTGCTTCACATAGCAAATTAATAAGTTCAGTATTAAAATCATAATCATGAGGTAATTTTTGTGCTTTAAAAGGTTCCATAGCTATCACTCCTATCAAATACATAATAACATACTTTTTAGAAAAAATATACATAATTTTATAAAATTATGTATACTAATTAAAAACAATCGTGATATAATTTAATTGGTGATTACATGAAAACATTAAAAAACTGTCTAATATATGTAATTAATTTCATAATAAGTACACTCATATATTTTTTAGAAGTCACACTATTAATAATATTTTCTATTAACTCAGTATTAAGTTATAGAACAATAAATACATTAGTGCAAAATATAGAAGTAAAAGAAATTATAAAAAATATAGATGATAATGATAACATATTAGATAATATATATAATGAATCAAAAAAAATAGGCATTTCAGAAAAAAGCATAGACAATTTATTAGAATCAAAAGAAATAAAAAACATTTTAGCAAAATATATATCATCTAGCGCTAAATATATATTAAAAGAAAAAGGTAGTAAAGATATTTTTATAGATGATATAATAAATGAATTAAAAATAAACTTTAAACAAATATTAAAAGAAAACAATGAAAATATCCTACCAAAAAATGAAGAAAAATTAAATAAAGTAATTGATAATATATCTAAAACATTAAAAGAAAATCTCCCTGAGATTAAAGATTCAGCAAACAATATAAATCCATTAACTTTAAAATACATTAGATTAATATTTAATATAAAAACCACTTTAATAATATTATTAACAATTATTGTGCTAACCACAATAATAGCATTACTAAAAAAATCATATTATGCTTGGACGCTAAATCTATCAATAGCAACTCTTCTTTCAAGTTTATTAGGTTTCTTCATAGCCCTAGTTCCACTTTTTGATTTTTCAAGTATACTACCAGAATTACCAGAATATATAATGAGCTTACTATCATCAGGCGCACAAATAATATGTAATAACTTTTTTATAATAGGAATAATATTCTTTATAATAGGTATATCATTAATAGGAATATATACTTCATACAATAAAAAAAACATAAAAAAGGAGCAATAACGCTCCTCTTTTTAAATGTCACCACTTTTAGGCTTCCCTTTTTATTATCCCCATATAATAAAATTATAAACATTAAATGAAAATAAAAAAAGAGATAAAACTCTACTTTACATCTATATTTTACATTAATATGGATTAGGATAAGACAAAAGCCCAAATCCTTCACCATACACCCAATATATCTTATTACCTTTTACTTTTAAATCATAAACAATTTTATATAAATAATCTTCATCATTATCATTTTTATACTCAAATACTAACTGAACATCACCATCAGAAACAGGCACGAAAGTCCACTCATTTCTAACAACATCATCTTTGAAACTTTCATTAACATTAGAAACTTCTAATATATTATCACTTAAAATATAATTCCACTCATAACCCTCACTCACTAAAGTATCATAAAAAACAGTCATTTGATCTTTATAAACACCAAGATAATCACTTTTATAAAATAATATAAACAAAAGCAAAATAAAAGTTGTTCCAAAAATAATTATATATCTTAAATTCTTCATATAAAAATAATAACATAAAAAAAATAAAAATAAACTAAAAAATAATTAGCTCTGATAAAACTAATTATTCCGAGTTTTAGAAAACCTGTTATGAGTCATTTAAATTAACTTGTGATTAATTTAAATAATTCTAAATATTATCAGTATTTAGCATAACTTGCTTATCTTTAGAGTTTCTCCTCTCCAGCAATATATCACACGTCCTTTAGTAGATAAGATTTCTAATCTTAGTTTTAATAAGATAATATTTATTATAAAATATATAATTTATAAAATACACATAATAAACAATATATTAAATATTATTTAAAACATATACCAAATATATAAATTATACTAATATAATAAAATTATAAACATTAAATGAA
>JAFQID010000004.1 GCA_017397685.1 Bacilli bacterium
AACATATTCCTTGCTATTTCTACTTTACTTTGTTCTATACCTTCTTCAATTCCCTCATCACGTGCAAATAACTTCTCAGACTCTCTTATAAGTCTATCATCCTCTTCCTTAGTAAGAATATCATTATAAATATTAAGATCATTAACCTTTAATAACTCCTTAGCATACTCTTCCATTATACTATCACCCTCCGTATAATCAAGCAAGTCTTCCTTGTTTTCTATAGTAATCATTTTTAAATATTTATACTTGCCATATATATTTTTAGTATAGCACAGCTTTCCAATTTTTTCCATATCTATTTTATAAATCAAAATATTATTAGAATATATATTTTCACTATCATCCTTTTCACGCATCGTATATTCACTTTTAATCTTATTATAATTTCTATTCCAATCTAAATCTATTAATATACTTTGTTTAGATGTATAATAATTTTTACCAGTAGTAAACTGACTAATATGTTTTGTCATAATAAACCTATAATTTCTATTTCTAATAGATTTACTAGGTGAACTATTAACTTCCACATCAATAAGCTTATCCTTAGTTTTAATTAAACAATCAACTCTCTTACTTTGCTCCTTAACATTTTTCTTCTTAAGCTCAGTATTTAATAATTCAATCTTATCTATCTTAATCTCTAATATTTCTTCAAGTATTGCCTTTAATATATTCTTTCCTTTTTCACATCCAATAACACTTTTAAACACCCCATCAAGTCTACATGAATGTATATTTTTAACTCTAAAATTATTCATACTCCTCCTCCAACAAAAATGAGTATAACAAACAAAAAACAACCTATCAAATCGCCAAAATATAAAAATAATAACAAAAAAACTTAAAAAATAAAATTATTAACTAACAACTCTTCAACAATTACATTACTTTATTTCATAAAAAACTAAAAATCATATAATTTTAAAAAATAAATAAAAAAATGTAAATAATTAAATCTACATCAAAATATATTAATTATTAACCATATCTCTAAGCATTATAAATGTTAAAATAAAAACTGATAAAAATGTCAAAGTTAAAAGTTGATAATTTTGATATGAACCCCGTTTCTTGGACATAAGAAACGAGGTTTTTATATGAGCAAATTAACTTATGATGACAAAATTAAATTGTATAACGATAGAAAGTCAGGCATGTCGGTAAGTTCTGTTTCTAAAAAGTACAATGTTTCTATGAATGTTGTAAATGACTTAATAAGTTTGGTTGATAAACATGGATTTGGAATATTAAGAACAACAAAAAATAGAACTTTTACACCACATGAAAAAGAAAGAATAATAAATAGAGTTATATTAAACAATGAATCAATTCGTTCTGTAGCTATAGATGAAGGTTTATTAAGTAAAGGAATGTTGCAAAATTGGATAAAAAAATATACAGAAATGGGTTATAATATAGTTGAACGAAAGCGAGGGCGGCCAACTATGCCTAAAGTAACAAAGAAAAAAAATAATGAAACAGACAAGGAAAAAATTAAAAGATTAGAAGAAGAAAATTTATATTTAAAAGCGGAACTAGAATACTCAAAAAAATTGAGAGCAGTTGTTCAAGCAAGGAAGAATCAACAACAGAAGAAAAAGTAAATGTTGTTAGTGAACTTCGGCTAAAATATCCATTAATGATTCTTCTAAAAATATCTGGTTTATCTAAATCAGTGTATTATTATACTTTATCTAAAACAGATAAAGATGATAAAAACAAAGAAATAATAGATAAAATAAAAGAAATATTTATTAATAATAAAGAAAGATATGGTTATCGTAGAATTACATTAGAACTAAGAAATCAAGGTTATAATATTAATCATAAGAAAGTCTATAGAATAATGGTTAAATTAGGATTGAAGTCATTAAAAAGAAACAAAAGAAAATACTCATCTTATAAAGGTACTGTTGGTAAAATTGCTGATAATTTAATTGAACGAGATTTTAATGCGAATAAACCTAATAAAAAATGGTATACAGATGTTACAGAATTTAATCTTCGTGGAGAAAAATGTTATTTATCGCCAATATTAGATGGATATAATAGTGAAGTAATTTCTTATAATACTTCTAAATCACCTAATTTAGAACAAATAAATGACATGCTTAATAAAGCATTTAATAAAAATAATAATCTTGATGGATTAATATTACATTCAGATCAAGGATGGCAATATCAACATCAATCTTATCAACAAAGATTGAAAAATAATGGTATTAAACAAAGTATGTCTAGAAAAGGAAATAGTATGGATAATGGAATGATGGAAAACTTCTTTGGTATACTTAAAACAGAAATGTTTTATGACCAAGAAGATAATTATAAAACTCTTGATGATTTGATAAAAGCAATTGATGACTATATTTATTATTATAATTATGATAGAATTAAAGTAAAATTAAAAGGACTGTCGCCCGTAAATTACAGGTTACAATCCTCTGATTAGAAACTATTTATAAACTGTCCAACTTTTGGGGTTCAGTTCATTTTTATCAGTTTTTATAATATTTATATAATTTTTTTGAATTTACACTACTAGATTACACAAGAATATATTTACTTTTTTAAACACCACCTCAAACATGTCGATTACTCCATTTAGCATATAAAGTATGATTTTAAGCGGTAGTTAATATAGTTAAAGATGTAATTTCAGTTCCTCCACTGTTCGCTTCGATATACCCTCCTTCAAAACCAAGACCAGCGTAAGGAATAGGAATCGGAAGAGTTTCATAAGCCTCACCATAAATTACACTTTTTGTTGTAGGGGTTACCGTTCCATATCCCGGAACAAAGTTATATCAACTTAACTTTCTATTATAAATGGTTCTTCCATAGTTCCTTTTCCTCCAACGACACGGACTGTAGATTTTAGATGGACTACGGGGCGCGCACCATACGGACCCGTGCCAGAGTTGTGGCGCACGTTGCGGTTAGTAGCATACCAGTAAAGAGTGTACGAGGAGTTGTAAGCACTTCCAAACCAATAATATCCTCCATTATCTATTATATCACTATTATAGCCACATTGTTTTGTGCTATATACGTTATAACACTCTGTTCCACTAGAATTTTCTGTCGCTGTATCATATGAATATAGTCTTCTTCCTTCTCCATACCACTGCTCTGTAATATTATAATAGTCTTTTCCATTCATTGCCCATGTATTTGCATTACTTGCAGTATATTTACTTTGACATGTTCCTCCATACGCAAGTGCTTCATTACAATATTTTATTGCTTTTGCATTTAGTGATGCTATTGTTGATGTTGAATTATCTTCTGTTCCCGCTACACACTCTGGACTACCTGCAGTTACAATATATGCTTCTTTAGTACCATCCGAATCACTATCAAGCGTATATGCTAGTCTCCAGCCATATGTATAAAATTTATAATTTGCACTATAGCAATACCCATAAGTATAATTTGATGTATCAGCATTTTGATTCGCATTCTTTCCACTACATGCATCTTTTGATTTTGCCGCGCCTGTTCCAGTTATTTCTGTGGTTGGACAGCCGTTGCTTCCAGTATACGATACATATGAGCCTAGTGGCATATCTACTAAATAATTTGAATTATCACTTACTAAATTAATAGAACAACTTTCATTACTAGTAGTTATACTTTTAAATATTATTTCATTTTCAAATTTATTCCAAGATATTGTACTTCCGTTATCACATGAATAACTTTCTAAAGTATATATACCAGTTGTTGGTATTTCGTCTACTTTAGTTCCATTTATATTAATTGCTAATTTAATATCATCTTCTTTTATATTTTTTATATTATATTCATAATATGTATAACTAGTTATACATATTAATATTGCTATAAAACTTATTATAAATATTTTCTTTTTCATATTTTATTTTCTCCCTTCATAACTAACTAATGTACTTATTAACTTATTTATTTCTATTTCGTTATTAAAATATTCTTGTTTTCTTTTTTTTATTTTCTTTCTTACTTTACATATATTACTATATTTTTTATTTCTTTTTCTTCCTATAAAGTTCATATTTTCATTATTTTTATACATTCTTGTTTTATCATTAAGTTCTAATTTTTCATTTTTAATTACTCTCATAATATCATGAGTGAGTTTATCTTTTTCTTTATTTTCTATATTTTCCATTAGTTTATTATATATTTCATTTTATTCTATTTTTATTTTCATACTCCCTTAATGATATTTTGTATATATTATCATATTTACATGGGTTCTTACCACTAAAAATTAATATTTTATTCTTCTTTATGTTATCAATTACTATGAAGTTTATATGGTTGTAAATTAGTAAATCTTTTATTTTATGAAGATTATTAACAGGAAATCCTGTTAATAAATATCCACCTCCCACGACTTTTTTTGTTAATTATATTATAGGAAGTAAATCTAGATATTATATTGCATCTTTTTCATAAACTCTATAAAAGTTTCCTTCTTTGAAAAGTAATACATATTCATAGTAAAGATTTTTAAAATCATCATATTTTTTCATAACTATTTATCATCCCCTCTATAATATTTATTAAATTATTATTTTTTATCATAGCGTTTTTTATCTTTTCTATTTTATTAATTTTTATTTTTATTTTAT
>JAFQID010000005.1 GCA_017397685.1 Bacilli bacterium
TCACTTCTTTACAAGAATATCAAAAACTTGTAGAAGATTGGATATTATTTTATAATACTGACAGAATTAAATCAAAAAAGTATTAGATTTTCATCTAACACTCTTTTTATTGTTGTGAACTATTTGGGGTTCACTTCATTAATGGCACTTTTTATTATGCAGAAATTTTTCTAGACATTTTAAGAAGTATTTGTTTTTCTTGTCTTGATACTTTTGCTTGAGATATTCCTAGTAAATCAGCTGTTTCTTCTTGATTAAATCCTTGAAAATATCTATAGTCTATTAAACTTTTTTCAAAATCATCTAATTTTTCAATTTCCGAATCAATTAATATTTTATTTTCTATATTTTCTCTTTCATCTATGAAATAATTGTTTTGTAAATCATATTCATTATTATCTAAACTTTTAGAAAACAGTGTACTTTCTATTATATGAAGTAATTCCTCTGGTAATATTTCCATAAATGAAGCTATTTCATTAAATGTAGGGTCTCTTCCATAATTATTGGTAAGAATACATTTAACTTTTTCATAAGTTTTATATATTTTTATATATTCGTCATTTACTTTTATTATTCTATCAGTTTTTATAAATGATATTATTTCTCCATGTATGTATTTGTAAGCATAAGAAATAAAGTTTTCATTTATAGATTCTTTGTAATTTTTTTGTGCTTTTATAAGTCCTAGTGCACCAGCTTGAAATAAATCTTCTAGTGGATAATACTTAGAATATTTGTGAGCTATTTTATATATTTGATTTTCATATTTTTTTATTAATAAATTAGCATTATTGTTCATTTAAAAGCTCCGAGTGCGGTTAATTCATTTTTTGTTTTGAAACAATAATCAAATATATCAGTTTTATTAATAAAGTTTTTGATACTTTTGTTTATTTCACAAATAGCCACTTTTCCACCCCATTTATTTGCAATGTTAGATAGTTTTATGAATGAACTTACTCCTTTTTCATCTACTTCACTAAGCTCGTATAGATTTAAAGTTATACACCGTGCTTGAAGACCTAGTATTACAGGTATTACTTCACTTTCAAAGTAGTTTTTATTTTTTTGATTTAGCGAACCTTTTATTCTTATAAATAATATTCCTTTTTTAAAGTCTATGTTTGTTGTCATTTATTTATTTTATCAATTTATTTATTGATTTTCCTTTCTTGATTTAATGATATATTATTTAATATTTTTTTTAAAGCGATTCGACAAATGTAGATAATGTTTTTCTTTTATGTTTTTTTAGAACATATATTTTGTATATTATAAATATCATTATGGATACGATAGTTAAAGATGATATAAACATTTGAATTAGGATTTCTTTTATATTATCTGATGTTTTTGGATTAGGAACTGTTTTAGATGTGTTATAGTCCTTTTCTTTTTTTGACTCATTTTCTTTTATAGTTTCTTCTTTTAATATTTCTTCATCTTTTGGTTTTATCTCGTCTGTTGGTTTTTCATCTTTAATTTCTTCTTTAGGCTCCTCTTTTTCTTCTTCTTTTATTTCTTCCTTGGGTTTTTCATTTGTTTTTAGTATATAACAATAATCTTTTTGACAGATGCTTTCATCTGTTACTACTTTTCCGTTTGAAATTAATACTTCTTCATCTGTTATATATCTATAAAATGTTTTTTTAGTTTCTTCATCTTTTATATATCCTTCTTTTTCTTTTAAATATTCTTCTGTGTATTCTTTTTCTAAATCATATTTTTTATATAATGTTTCTTTTACATAATAAAACGTTTCTGTGAATGATATATTTTGGCATGCTGAATATGGTTCATATATTAATTTGCAGTTTTCACTACATGAAGTTAGAGGTGCGTTATCTCTATCTAAACATATCTTATTTTTGTAAGAGAAATAGTGTGTAATATAGTATTCTTCCCCAGTGTATTTATAGTAAAATATTATTTTCAAATCATTTACATTGTATTTTTTATTTAGATTTATAAACAATAAATTCCTGAGCCCTATGGTATGAAATGTTTCTAAGTCTTTATCTTTAAGAAAATTATTATTTTCATCTTCTAATGTATATTCTATTTTTTCGTTTGTGTGTTTGTTATAAATTTCTATTTCTGATATATCTATGGTAACCCATGAGTTTAAGTTTCTAATCATTATAAATGTTGCGTCTTCACAGGTAAGTGTAATTCCTTCGTTTTTAATTTCAATTTTGTCTTCATCAACTTCAGGTTTTTCATCATATTTTTCAATTATCTCTTTTGTATCTTCTTTATCTATATATTGTTGCGTTCCTTCATCTTCTTTTAAATATTCTTCATTTACTCTTTGTTCTATAAACCATTTATATCTTTCCTCCTTTTCTATTAACATTTCGTTTATCCCTTCTGGATATTCTTCTTTCCAATCGCTATAAGTTAATGCTTTTATATTTGTTATTTTTAAAAACATTGATATAGCTAAAATTAGTTTGATTATTTTTTTCATCTTTTCCCTCCTAATATAAATATTCGCTAAAAATATTAGGGTACACTTCTTTTTTTTGAAAGTTTTTTTATGACTTATTTTTTTATTTTTTTGTTTTTAGATTATGTTTTAAGTTGATATTTTATTTTTTTATATAAGAAAAAACACTATTAATTTATCATAGTGTTTTAAAATTAATTTTTAGTTTTTGAAAAAATACTATAATAAAGTACAATAATGACAGAACTATAGATATTTTCATAGTTAGTTGTTCTTAAAATCTTGGCAAAATCGGAAAGATAATTACCTTATGTCGATTCTTTTTCCAAAAAATGTATTTAGTATTTATTTTATGTATTCTGATGTAGTTTATATTTACAAAGAAAAGCTATTTGTTCTATTTTATATAAATAGTTCAAATAGTGTATTTTGTTTTTAAAATAACATTTTTTATTTAATTCTATATGAGTTTTTAAAGTTATTTCTTAATTAAAATTTATATATCCTGTTATTACATTAGGATCAGTACCACCTAAATCTATGTTAGCATTGTCAACTCTTTTTACAGTAATTCCATAATAGCCATCACTTGTAATTGTGTAACTATTAGCTGTCCATCCACCAGTTAAGAATGCAGGAGAACTTGATGCTACAAGTGTTTCATCAGTTTGAGAAATTAAACCATAATTATATGTTGATGAATCTTTTAAACTAATTACAGTGCCAGCTTTTAAATAAATATTTTCATTTGCTGTTGCTCTATTTAGTGCACTTGCATATGCTGAATCAAATTTATTTCCTAATATCATTGTTTTATTAAGGTCAGTTTCTATTTCTACTGGTTCTACAATATTTATATATCCTGTAATAACATTAGGATCAGTACCACCTAAATCTATGTTAGCATTGTCAACTCTTTTTACAGTAATTCCATACCATCCATCCTTTTGAATTGTAATAGTATTTGTTGTCCATGTAGATAGAAAATCTAGATTTGCAACAACACTTTCACTAGTTTGATTACTTACTCCATAGTTATATGTTGTTGAATTTTTTAAACTAATTAAAGTTCCTGCTTTTAAATAAATATTTTTAGACGCAGATGCCCTTGTTACATCGTTAATGTAACTTGGATCAAAAGCATTTCCTAATTGCATTGTTATATCATTTTCCACAGTTTGATCATTGTCATCATTAATATTATTTATTGGTGCAATTTTTCTTAATTCACTTGCAATTAAATCTGCTATAACTTGATGTCCTTTTGCATTTGGATGTAATCCATCAGGAATATATTCTGATCTTATACTTGCATCAGTTACATCAAGTTTAAATAATGTAAATAAATCAATTACAGGTATATCATTTTTACTACAAACTTCTTTAATTGCATTTACATAATCCTCTAAATTAGCTCCCACACCATTTGGTAAATTATCATAAGTAAATGCAGTACCAAGTATTTTACTTGTTCCAAATCCATATCTATGAATAGGTGTAACAAATACAATTCTAGAATTTGGATGTGCCTCTTTTAAAGCTGGAACAATTACATTTAAAGCACCGTAGAATGAAACATCAGTTGTATCTTCAATTGTTCCTAATGGTGTTTCATGTCCATAGTCATTTGTTCCCATAAAAATAGAAATTAGGTCTGCATCTGGAATAGTTGTATATCTATTTATTAGAGGAGTATTTTGAGTTCCATAATCACTCTTAACACTTATAGTAGAACCACTAATTCCCATTCCAGTAACTGTTGATAAATTAAGACTTTCATCTAAATATTCCCAGTATTTGTTTGTTGTTCCTTCTCCATAAGTTATACTATCACCAACGAATACAGCTGTTTTATTTTCCCAAACATTTACGTTTGAAATAGTACTTTTAGCATTTATTTTAGCACTAAAATGTTTTCCTTGATTATAATTTTGATTATCACTTATTTCTTTAAATGTTATTGTAAATGTGTATTCATGGGTTATATCTTTTGCTATGGTTATATTAGTTGAAATAATACTATCAGTTGCATTTACTGAGTAAGGCACTACTTGATTGGTTAAATTATTACATGTTCCACTAACAGTTCCTTTATTATTACTATCAACATAATCTTTATAACTTATGCATGTATATGATATCACTAGTTCATCTTTTTCGATTTCATTTATTAAATCTTTAAATATTAAGTCATACTCTGCATCAAGTGTTCCAATATTTTTAACACTTACTACTTTAGTTATACTTTGTCCTGGGTATGCTTTTGACAGTGATACTCCCGGTCCATCAATGTACTGTAGTTCTAATGTTCCGGCTGTTACAGTATTTTCTTGTCCTGTTCCTATTATACTTGTTGTAAAGAAAGAATATGAAAATCCTATTACTCCAAGTAATAATACACCAATTACTATTCCTATTAATATTTTTTTGTTCATCTTTTTACCTCTTTTCTAAAAGTAAATTAAAAAGTTATGCTTATTAAAATATTTTGTTTTATATATAAGCAATATTTTTATTTTTTTACTTTCATGCTTATTATATCTCGACCCCCCCCCCATTGTGTCAAGAGGTAAGTTTGTATTTTTGTATATTTTCTAACTTTTTTATTTTTATTTTCTATTTCTACCTCAATTATTCCTTTTGCATTTTCGTCAATATTTAATATTTTAACTTCCTTGTGATTTAATCCAATTAATAAATAATAATCTTTTATTCATACCACCTTTTCTTTATATTTTTAGTTATTATTTATTATAATTCTAACATATAAAAACAGAGATGAATTTTACATCTCCATTTCACACTAAATTTTATTGCTTTGATGGTTCAATTTCACACTAGATTTTATTGTTATTACTTTTTTAGCATCCGTTTTTCATTATTTTTACTTCACACTAGATTTTATTGAACCCTAATTTTTTGGCACATAAATCTTAAATATATTATTAATATCTTCTTCAGTTAATGATGTGATGTCTGCAGTAGTTGTTTTTGATATGTTAAATCCTCTATATTGGTAATCTTCCCACCATGCTTCATCAATAACTACTTTAGATGTTGTTACATTAGCAGGTCTAGTTGATGTTGTATTATAAGAATCATCATTCCATCCATCTGGTCTATATTGCCATCCACTTGCAACTGTAATAATTGATCCTACAGGTAATGTTTCTTCGGTAAATACTTGAGTTGCCCAGAATCTAACATATATTCCACCTCCAGAATGGTCGTTAGTTGAATCATTCAAAGTTGGTGGTACTATCCAGTCTTCACCTGCTACTTGCGCTGAGCTATAGTATGCACCTTTAGTTAAATTCAATGTTACTAATTCATAATTGTCTATATCAATATCAGATGTATATTTTGATTGAGTAACTTGATATTTATTTGAAACTGCATTATTTGCACTTTCAATAGCAACTTTTCTAACTAAATCATCTAGACCATCTGGTTTATATGTCAATTCATCGACACTTACTCCAGTTAATCCACGTAAGAATGAAACTCCCGCAATATATCTACCTATTTCATATGACATATGATATCCATCTCTAGTTAAATCATCTACTAAATATGAAGTTCTTGCATTTTGTATTGCAGTACCTACAGGTATTATAACTTTAATATCATCATTTGTTACAACTTTAGTTTGAACTGCTGAAAGAATAGCATTATACATAGTCATTTGATCATTACCATAATTTGCAAAGCCTGAATGAGTAGAATCTTCATCATACGCCCATGTCATATGCCAAGCAAGTTCTGCATCACCACTCATTGGTTTTACAATTTCTACTAATGCACTTAAATCATCATATGTATCAGATAATCCGCTTACAGGACTGCCTTGTTGAAATGTAATATAATCCCAGTCTTCACTTTGAATAGCAGTTGACATTTTATAAGAATTATTATCAGACCAAGTACCATCTGTATTTGTACGATATGTATAACTTGCACTATCATTTTGAGCATTAGATAAATGTGTTTCTAATGTACATCCAGCTATAAAAAGATTTCCTAATTTTATATTTTCATATCCTAAATTTTCTGCAATTTGATACACATATTGCAAACTATCATCTGAAAAACTATTACCAATTGCTAATATTTTTAATGATTCTTTATTAATATGTTCAACATTTCCATTATCTACTTGTGTAGCATTTATTTTAGCACTAAAATGTTTACCTTGATTATAATTTTGATTATCATTTATTTCTTTAAATGTTATTGTAAATGTGTATTCATGGGTTATATCTTTTACTATAGTTATATTGGTTGAAATAGTACTATCAATTATAGTTTCTGAAAATGGTACTACTTGATTAGTTAAATTATTACATGTACCACTTACAGTTCCTTTATTATTACTATCAACATAATCTTTATAACTTGTGCATGTATATGATACCACTAGTTCATCTTTTTCGATTTCATTTATTAAATCTTTAAATATTAAGTCATACTCTGCATCAAGTGTTCCAATGTTTTTAATACTTACAGTTTTAGTTACACTTTGTCCTGGGTATGCTTTTGACAGTGATACTCCCGGTCCATCAATGTACTGTAGTTCTAATGTTCCAGCTGTTACAGTATTTTCTTGTCCTGTTCCTATTATACTTGTTGTAAAGAAAGAATATGAAAATCCTATTACTCCAAGTAATAATACACCAATTACTATTCCTATTAATATTTTTTTGTTCATC